>NZ_JYJP01000027.1 GCF_001012815.1 Vibrio mexicanus | reverse complement strand
CTCGCCCTTCGGGAGCGTGTCACAGAGTCAACTTCTACGTTAAATGACTTGGAAAGAACTCGTTATTCCGCTTCGTCATTTGCCTTGAACTTGAATCAGTGGCCACGCTCTGAATCCTGCATCTTGAAGTCACTTGGGTATAGCTTGCCTGTAGCGTTTGAAAATAAACTTGACCAAGTGCAAGTTGCTAACATAAACCACAATTAAATTGTGACTTTGTGTTGTGCCCCGCCTTCGTTTAAATCTATTTGTTTGAAACGCCGCCAACTAAACTAATAATAGGTCTTTCCTATCGCAGCGAAAGGCAATTCCATCTTTATTTCCAGACGTAATTGGTGCATAGTTTCTGGTAACAAAATAAAGGAGAAAGATTTATGTTCGTAGTTATCTTCGGTCGCCCAGCTTGCCCATACTGTGTACGAGCTAAAGAGCACGCAGAAACACTAAAAGCTCAACGTGACGACTTCAACTACCGTTATGTTGATATTCACGCTGAAGGAATCAGCAAAGCTGACCTAGAAAAAACTGTAGGTAAGCCAGTAGAAACTGTTCCTCAAATCTTCGTTGATCAAGAGCACATCGGTGGTTGTGATGACTTCGAAGCTTACGCAAAAGAGCACCTAGGTCTTTTTGCTGAGTAATCAGAATTCGATTTAACTAACCCGCTAATTATTAGCGGGTTTTTTTATGTCTTTTGACAGTTCATGCCTTACGTCAGCTAATGGAAAATAATAAATTATTTCACTTAATTTTCTCATGGATTCAGTTACAATTCGCACTCTTACCGTATACCAACTAAATTTTTGGTATAACCTTTTTGCTGGCATAACCCATAGAGCCGCGCTGTGAATATCGACGTTGTACTTTTGCTTGAACAAAACCCCATCCTACTTATTTTTGTAGTCCTCGCGATCGGTCTTGCCTTTGGTAAGATTCGATTTGGTAGCCTTGTCCTAGGTAACTCCATCGGTGTGTTATTAACTTCACTGGTCATGGGCCACTTGGGTTTCTCGTTTAATGCTGAAGCGCTCACTATAGGCTTTATGCTGTTTATCTACTGCGTGGGTATCGAAGCTGGGCCGAACTTCTTCGGTATTTTCTTTAGAGACGGAAAACACTATCTAATATTAAGCTTGGTTGTATTGGTTACCGCGATTGCGATCACGCATTTCTTCAGCCAATTCTTCGGCCTCGATTACGGCTTATCTGCAGGTATGATGGCGGGCGCACTCACTGCAACGCCTGTGCTCGTTGGCGCGCAAGATGCACTGAGCTCTGGTTTAGCTGAAATACCACGCAATATGGATTTCTCACTCGTGATAGAGAATCTCTCCGTCGGTTATGCGATGGCGTATTTAGTCGGCTTAGTAAGCATGATTATGTTTGCCAAGCTTCTGCCAAAGCTTCAAAAACAAAACCTATCTGATTCTGCTCAGCAAATTGCTCAGGAGCGTGGCCTCGGAAGTTCCGGTCAGCGTAAAGTCTACTTACCTATCATTCGTGCTTACCGTGTCGGGCCAGAGCTTATTGATTGGACCGATGGCAAGAACCTTCGTGAGCTGGGTATCTATCGCCAAACTGGCTGTTACATTGAGCGTATCCGCCGCAACGGTATTTTGGCCCACCCAGACGGCGATGCGATTCTTCAAGAAGGTGATGAAATTGCGTTAGTAGGCTTTCCAGATAGTCACGCCCGACTCGATCCAAGCTTTAGAAACGGTAAAGAGGTTTTCGATAGAAACCTACTCGACTTACGGATTGTTGAAGAAGAAATCGTAGTAAAAAGTGACAGCATGGCGGGTAAGCGACTATCTGACTTGAACCTATCCGAGTATGGCTGTTTCCTTAACCGCGTTGTGCGTGCTCAGATTGAAATGCCGATGGACTTAGACATTGTTATCGCCAAAGGTGACGTTCTTCAGGTGAGCGGTGAAAAGAGCCGTGTGCATGGCCTTGCGGAAAAAATTGGTTTCATCTCTATCCATAGCCAAATGGCTGATCTACTCGCATTCTGTAGCTTCTTTATTCTCGGCGTGATGTTTGGCTTAATCACTATGACGTTTGGCCAAGTTTCGTTCGGCTAGGTAACGCGGTGGGGCTATTGCTCTCCGGTATCACATTAGGATTTTTAAGAGCGAACCATCCAACCTTTGGCTATGTGCCTCAAGGGGCGCTAAATATGGTTAAAGACCTTGGCCTAATGATCTTTATGGTGGGTATTGGTTTAAGTGCTGGCGGCAAGATGTTTGAGCACCTGACTCAAGTCGGCCCACAGATACTTGGATTGGCGCTGATCGTCAGTGTCGTTCCTGTTGCATTGGCTTACCTAGTGGGTGCGTATATTCTTAAGATGAACCGAGCACTACTATTCGGTGCAATCATTGGCGCTAGAACCTGTGCGCCTGCAATGGACATTGTGAATGAGTATGCCAAATCAACCATTCCAGCTTTGGGCTACGCAGGTACTTATGCCATTGCGAATATTTTAATGACGCTAGCAGGCACCATTTTAATCATTCTGAGCTAAAGCTTGTTTAGGTTAGGACTAAGAAAAACCAAAAAGCTGCCATATCATTGGCAGTTTTTTTGTTCTCGTTTAAACGCTATATTTTTCGTCATCCGGAGTTAGATCTTAGAGCAAGATTAAGTTGAACCATGTATGAAAAATGCAGATAGCACTATTAACTACTACCATCTGCACGTCCTCTGCCAATATTAAAATTATCTGAGTAAAGTTAACTAAGTGGCTTTATTTTGCATTCACAGCATATGGCAACATCGCTGCGATGTCGTTTACTTTTGCCCGTGCAGAAGCACCACCTACACCAATAACTTCTAAGTTACCCTCGTCGTTCTCTCTAAGAACTGCTGGGTTGTCAATATCGAACGTATACTGCCCTGCAGCAAGCTCATGGTGTTTTCCATCGTGATCAACACCTGTCACTGTCATTTCAATGACATCTCCTACATTGTGACTAGCTGGTGTTGTAAAAGTATATGGTGCCGCTGCAACTTCCACGTAGTGAACATTATCAACGACAACACTCACGTTATTACTGGTTACACCATCAAGTGATGCTCTTACGTGTACTTCGCCAGCCTTAAGCGCTGTAAGTACTTCACCTTCAATTTTTATTACACCAGTCGCACTTGCATTATTGAGATGCCAAGTCACGCTTTCGGTAACATCCCGGCTAGAACCGTCATCAAACTTTGCAGTTGCACCGACGGTTGTTGTCGTACCTGGAGACAATTCTGTTTCTTGAATATCAATTGATACAGAGTCAACTATCGCATCAGGTGCTTCGCCGATAATGATGGTGGCATACTCACTTTGATGACCATCTTTCTCCGCTCGTACCATCCCCGTGCCTTGCTTAACACCAAACACGACGCCGTTATCCGCAACGGTCATGAGGCGGGATGGATATTGAACCACTCTACTTCATCGGTTAGTAACTCAGCATCACCATTAGTGTATAGAACCATCGTTCTTAGCTGCAACGTTTCTCCTACATTTACCGAGCGGCCGTCTTCAAGAATACCCATTGCTTGGATTTCGCGCTGTTCATATTCAGCCTCGACTTGATTAGTAGTTTGACCTTCCATTGCAGACACGCTGCCCGCTGCGAATAAAATAGCTGAGCCTACTGCGACAATTGATTTTTTAAGTTTCATGATTCACCTTGAACAATTAATGAAGACACAAGCTACTTTGGCTTGCAACAAAACCTTACGTTCAAGTTTGGCAATGATTCAAATAAAACAACATTAACCGCCATTTAGATTTTGTCTGTGATTATGAGACATAAGTAAATGAAATTAAGGAATATTTTAGCTAGAGAATGGAAGGAAGATTGGACGTGTTTGGAGAATAATATTTAAGATTAAAGAAATGAAAAAAAATAGCCTCATACAAACTATTTGAAGCGTCAAATATATAGATATTTGAAAAGTTAACTGAGGTTAATTTGTAAATATCGCCAATTGAAAAACATTTTTTTACCTAGTTTAAGCACTAAATTTTCCAGATATAGAAGTCTTAGGCAATAAAAAAGCCAGTAGCAATGCTACTGGCTTTGAACGTTGGTTCGATCTAAATTAGATATTGATGATATCTGCTTCAACTGCAGGGTTTACGTCTGCTTCGTAGTCAACACCTTCCACACCGAAACCAAATAGCTTCAAGAACTCTTCTTTGTACTCAACGTAGTCAGTCAGTTCTTTCAGGTTTTCAGACGTAATTTGTGGCCATAGGTCACGACAGTGCTGCTGAATGTCTTCACGCAGTTCCCAGTCATCTAGACGTAGGCGGTTGCTCTCATCCACTTCTGGCGCGCTGCCATCTTCTTTGTAAAGACGCTGGCTGAACATACGGTAGATTTGCTCCATACAACCTTCATGTACGCCTTCTTCACGCATTTTCTTGAACACCATTGCGATGTATAGAGGCATAACTGGAATTGCAGAACTTGCTTGTGTTACAACCGACTTAAGTACCGCTACGTTTGCGCTCCCGCCAGTTGTTGCTAGCTTCTCGTTCAAAGCTGTTGCTGCGCGGTCTAGGTCCATTTTCGCTTTACCTAGTGCACCATCCCAGTAGATTGGCCAAGTCAGTTCAGTGCCAATGTAGCTGTAAGCAACTGTTTTACAACCATCAGCTAGAACACCAGCTTCAGAAAGTGCGTTGATCCAAAGTTCCCAATCTTCACCGCCCATTACAGTTACAGTGTCTTTGATCTCTTCTTCTGTCGCAGGCTCTACGCTTGCTTCAATGATCACGTCTTTGTTTGTGTCAACAGCCGTTGATGTGTATGTTTCGCCGATAGGCTTTAGAGATGAACGGATCAGTTCACCTGTTTCAGGAAGTTTACGTACTGGAGATGCCAGTGAGTAAACCACCATATCGATTTGACCAAGATCTTCTTTGATCAATTCGATTGTCTTTTGCTTCGCTTCGTTTGAGAAAGCGTCGCCGTTTAGGCTTTTAGAGTAAAGCCCTTCTTCACGCGCCAGCTTGTCAAAAGCAGCAGCGTTGTAAAATCCTGCCGTGCCCGGCTTTCTTTCCGTGCCTTCTTTTTCGAAGAAAACACCAATCGTTGACGCACCGCCGCCGAATGCTGCAGCAACGCGAGACGATAGGCCGTAGCCGCTTGAAGAACCCACAACCAGAACGCGCTTAGGTGCATTCTTAATTGGGCCTTGTGCTTTTGTGTAAGCGATTTGTTCTTTTACGTTTGCTTCACAGCCCACAGGGTGTGTTGTAGTACAGATAAATCCGCGAATTCTAGGTTTGATGATCATATTCAACTTCCTTCAAAAATCCCCGCTAGGATAAAAGTTTCGCAGGGAAATGGCATCTAATTTCTTCAAAAACACGCGATTTTACCAAGTGGTTGGAGCACTGAGCCCAAAATGATGAGAATAATTTGGTTTGTTATCGACAAACTCCGAACTTCGTCACTCTTAGTACGATTCAAGCCCACCAAAACGAAAAAGCGACGCTGGAGAGCGCCGCTTTTGGTGTCTGTGAGCGATTAAGCCACACTGTTTAGTTTAGGTTTATTAACCTTATTGGTACGAACTTCGCTGAAATCGTGGCTAAAGTGGTCAACTTGAATCGCTTGATAGCGCAGTGCATCGGCACTTTTTACTTTATCCACTTCTTCTTGAGTCAGCACGTCTGCTTTCAGTGCTTGTTCTAGCCTCACATCCAGCAGTCCTTTACGATCGACCTTCCCTTCCTTCACCGCTTTAAACAGTTTACGTTCAATTGGCTTGATATCGTACATCGCTAGGAATGCACGTTCCATTAGACCTACATTGTCGTTTGGCTCATCACCGATGTAGCAAAGGTGAGTCAACCTATCTCGGTGAGCACCCGGTGTCATTAGGCTTTCAGCCAACTTCACCGCAAGCTCATCACTTGGTTTCTTGAAATGATTGCCCAACGGGAAAATAAGCCCTTTAAGCAATACGCCCACTGATTTCTGAGGGAAGTTGGTATACGCCTCTTGCAATGATTGCGCTGCTTGATGGAAACAATGTTGAATCGCGTAGTGAACGTAATTCAAGTCTTCTTGCTGGCGACCTTCATCTTCGTATTTCTTCAATACCGCTGAAGCCATGTACAAGAAACTCAAACCGTCGCCTAAACGTGCCGAGATCATCTCTTTACGTTTTAGCTCACCACCTAGTGACAACATAGCAAAGTCTGCACTTACCGCCAGAGCGCGACTCAATCGAGTCAGGTCTTTATAGTACGGCTGAGTTGGCCCGCTCATACTTGCAGAGATGAAACGTGAGCCTGTTAGTGCAGCGCCAAATGCACCTAGTGTGTTTTTCGTTGCATGACCAATATGACCAAACAGAAGCTTATCGAACTCTTTCGCTCCCTCTTTTTCATCTGGGTTAGCCGCTGCTTCCATCTCTTTCAGTACGTATGGATGACAACGCGTTGCACCTTGACCAAAGATCATAAGATTGCGAGTTAGGATATTCGCGCCTTCTACCGTAATCGCCACTGGTACACCAAGGTAAGCAGACGTTAAATAGTTCATCGGACCCGCCTGAATCGCGCGGCCAGAGTGAATATCCATAGAGTCGTTGAGAATAGTACGCGCAATCTCTGTCATGTGATATTTGGCAATAGCAGTAACGATCCCTGGTTTTTCTTTGAGGTCTAGCGAGGTAGTGGTCAATGTGCGGGTTGCTTCTAATAGGTACGTTAAACCACCGATTCGGCCTAAAGCTTCCGCGACGCCTTCAAACTTACCAATCGACATACCAAACTGTTTACGAACATAAGCGTATGCACCTGTCGTACGAGAAGTTAAGTGACCAATCGCTGTACCAAGCGCTGGCAGTGAAATACCGCGACCTGCTGATAAACACTCCACCAGCATACGCCAACCTTTACCCGCATACTCCGCACCACCAATCAACCAATCGATTGGGATAAAGACATCTTCACCGCGAGTTGGGCCATTCATAAATGCAAGGCCAATGGCGTCGTGACGCTCACCCACTTCCACACCTGGATGAGAAGTTGGAATCAAGCACACGTGATGCCCAGCTCTTCCTTATCGCCCAGCAAACCTTCTGGGTCATTCAGTTTGAATGCAAGGCCAAGAACCGTAGAGACCGGCGCAAGGGTAATGTATCGCTTGTTCCAGCTCACTTTGACGCCAAGAACTTTTTCACCTTCATGCTCGCCATAACAAACCACACCTTGGTCTGGAATACCGCCCGCATCAGAGCCCGCTTCTGGACCTGTCAGGGCAAAACATGGAATATCGGTGCCGTCTGCAAGACGCGGTAGCCAGTAGTCTTTTTGCTCTTGCGTACCATAGTGAGAAATCAGCTCACCCGGGCCAAGTGAGTTTGGCACCATCACGGTAACCGCTGCACTGATGCTGCGCGTTGCAATGCGAGATACGATTGTCGAGTTTGCCAACGAAGAAAACTCTCTGCCGCCAAACTCTTTCGAGATGATCAGAGAGAAGAAGCGCTCTTTTCTCATGAAATCCCAGACTTCTTTTGGAAGGTCGCGATCGTGTTTCACGATTTGATAGTCATCCAACATCTCAAGCAGTGTTTCTAGCTCGTTATCCATGAATGACTGTTCGTCAGAAGACAGAGCAGGTTTAGGATATTGATGGAGCTTATTGAAGTCAGGTTTACCTGAAAACAGCTCCCCATCCCACCATACGCTACCAGCTTCCATTGCTTCTTTCTCGGTTTCCGAGAGAGGTGGCAGTACCTTTTTAAAGAAAGTAAATGCGGGATCGCTGATCCATTTTCTTCGTAGAGAGCTCATAACCAGATCCTTTTGTTCTATTGGCCTTGGTTTTTTATTGGCCTTGTTTCAAGTCATTTTTATAATTTTAATTTTGGTAATCACTCCGCTATTTTGCGGATGTAATGACCTTATTCAGCCGCGACGCCTGCCGCTAAATAAGGGATCAACATGTCAACGACCACTTTGGCATCGACATCTTGGTTGAAATCGTTCTCGCAATTTCTGCCAAAGCTTGGCTTGAAGCCATGGTGAATACACAAGTCCCCAGAGTGAAGTGCAAACGCCAAAACAGCGTTTCACGAGTAAGGCTTGGATTCGCTTTCATTACCGATTCAGTAAACAGATTCAGTACATCTTGATAGCGGGTTGTAATGAACCAACGCAAGTGCCCTTGAACATCGGTATAGCCTCTGCCAATTAGCAGCATGAATTTACTGGTCCCATTAGGGCGCACACTATTAAGAGAGCGCAACGGGCCTCTTAATGATTCGAACACGTCCGCCATCTCATAGCTTTCATTCAAGTTCAAAGTGATCAACGCATCTTGCACAGCTGGCATGAAGGCTTCTAGGTAACGATCGAGCACCGCTCGCACCAAGGTCTTTTTATCGCCAAAATGGTAATTCACCGACGCTAGATTAACGCCTGCTTTGCTAGTGATATTTCTCAGCGACGTATCATTAAACCCTTGTTCTGAAAAAAGAACCTCGGCTACATCCAGTATCTTTTCCTTAGTACTAACGCCTACTGCCATTTCAATCACCCGTATTAAACACCTGTTTGAAATATACTCTCGACACAATTGATTAACAAGCAATTAACATCACATTTTTACTTTTTGGTCCGACCAGAAGGCCAGTGTCGAAGGTAACTTACTGATTTGATGAGGGTTGGAAGAAAATCGAATTTTTTTTCAATTTTTTGGGAACTGTTTGAGAAACGCCCGGTCTGAATATGTGTAGAAAGCAGGGCATTGAGAGTTTCACAGGCCGTCAAACTTGTTTCTTAACTGCGCTACATTTTACGCTGCTTTTTCTTATTAACTCCTATGTTTGTATGCCCAGAACACATTTGTTCTGGGCTTTTTTTATGCTCGCAGTTTAAAGGGGCTCAGGGATGGTTTGAGGCTCGATTATGATTCTGAAGCCAGAACCGCTTGATCTCGACCCGCTCGTTTAGCGGCATACAAACTCTCATCAGCTTCAACAAAAGTGCTACTGTCGGCAATAGATTCGACATTAACTGGATTACTCGCTCCGATGGAAACAGTAACCGCTAACTCCCCTTTATTTGTATCGTACATATTCGTTGCGATAAGCGCGCGTATTTCACCTAGCCGTTGAACATCATCAGCGCCGCTTTTAAGTATCCAAAGGAACTCTTCCCCACCCCAACGAATGAACAACTCTTCTGCGCCGACGCTGTGCTGTATTCTTCTCGCAGTCTCGACTAAAACTTGGTCTCCCACCTCGTGTCCATATTGATCATTGATCTTCTTAAACCAATCAAGATCGATTAACACTACTCGATACATTGCATTACGATTCAATATGTCACCATCTTCCATTTGGTGCTGGAAATAACGGCGGTTATTGACTCCAGTCAGCTGATCAGTGAAAGATAAGTTTTGCAAATCGCGGTTCTTACTCTTCACTGTATGCGAGTAACGAAGGACAACCAAGAAAGCAAACACAGCAAATGCCCCCAAATTAAAGCGATTCGAAATCGAAGTTTTTCCTTACTCAGTTCCAACATATTGAGTTGTCCCTGAGCACTGAGTAGATCTCGCTCTTGCTCTAGCTGACGAGTGTCAAAGGCAAACTCAAGTGCATAGACCTCATTGATCATCTGTTGCCATTGCTGCTCTCGATACTCCTTGTAGAGTTCTAAGGCTTCTTTAGCTCTACCTTGCTTTTCATAGACTTCGGCCATCAATAGATTGGCTCGAATCAGCCATCGTGTATGGTTTATCTCACTAAAAAGACTGAGAGCCTGATTGGCTGTATTCTCGGCATCGGCAAGATCTCCATTCGCCAGTTGAGCCTTGGCCAAAATAAAGTAACAGATGCCTTTTTGTTTTGGGTAAGACTGAGTTAACGCAAGTTCAACACATTCCCGACTCACTGCCGCTGCTTTATCCAGCTCAGCGCGCAACAGGTTTAGCCGTGCTTCTGCTTTGAATTTAATAACTTTAATGAATGGGGATGCGCTTTGCTCAACAATCGGCAGTGCCTGCTCAAAGGCGTATTGAGAGCTTTGCAAATCCCCCAGACGATTGTAAACAAAAGACTCATTGAGCCAAATCACCGCTAAAAGATCTGCTCTCTTACCCGACGTTTCATTGATTTTTCGCGCATTCTCTAAATACGTAATTGCTTTGTCCCACTGTTCTAAGTGCACATATAGCAGGCCTAAATTGTTGTTTAATCGGCCATTAATGATCGAACTCGGATACCTTTTACCTAACTCGATCCCTTTGTAAAAGTGCAGTTGAGATTGTTTAAGTTGATTGTTGGCGTTATACAAAATGCCGGCAGTGTTATACGCCTTTAGCAGCAAGTAGTGACGACCATAAGCCTCAAATGACGAGATAGCACGCTCAATGAGTGCAATCCCTTCTAGATATTCTCCAGCCCTAAGTCGAGCGTAGGCGTCTTCACTTTGTATGTACGGCTCTACCCAATCGATACCATTTTCATCCGCTAGGGTGAGCAATTGCGTTGTGACTTTGTCTATTGCCTGCTGGTCTTTCTGATGCACAGCCAGCTCTCGCTCAACTATACGGAAATAAATCTTTTCAATAGCAGGCGAGCTCTCTCGTATATTGCGGTCTAGTTCAGTTAAACCTTGCTTAACACTATTTGGATTAGATTCAATCTGAGATTGAAGCTCAAGAAGCCGTTTCCCGAACTGCGTGCTTTGGGCTATTTGTTCGTGGGGTTGAGCAAGTTCTGATGAAGGCTGACTGTATTGGAAAGACTTATCAAACAAAAATACGCTCACAGTGGTTGCAAACAACGTGACTATTGCTGCTACACCAATCATCGCTATCACTTTGTATAATCGCATCTAATCTACTTCCCAATCTTTTCTCTTTATGCCAACCAAGTAAAAACTCCTATCATTTTCATTGCTCGGTTGATCGATAATAGCTAAACGTTTTCGTGCCTGATTACCTTTGATCTAAGATATAGCAATCACGGTTAAATCGCGTACTATACGCATTTTACCATCCGATATCTCCCATGAAGCTTTCCGACACGCCCGTTACTCAGCACAGTTTCAACAACCAGCCCTTCTTTTTAAAACGTGATGACCAACTTCATAGCCACTTCACGGGCAATAAAGCTCGCAAACTCATGGCTTGGTTAGAGTATTCTAATAGCGATATCACACACCTGATTGCTTACGGTTCTGTACAAGCGAATTCGCTGTATTCCATGGCAGCTTTAGCATCAATCAAAGGCTGGAAGCTTGAGTTTTTTGTTGACCGCATTCCACAGTGGCTCAAAGAAAAGCCAACGGGGAACTATCGTGGTGCGCTCGAACTTGGCGCGACAGTCCATGAAACCTCAAAGCTGGAATCTGGCCCAGTCCATCCAGCGGAGCATGTTGAACAATTTCGAACCTTAAAACACTGTTTAGTGTTGGAAGAAGGTGGTCGCTCGGTGCGAGCAGAGCAAGGCGTGGCGCAACTGGCGAAGGAGATCATATCTTGGTCTCGCCATCTATCTGAGCCTGCTCTTACGGTGCTTTGCCATCTGGAACAGGAACAACCGCACTTTACCTCCATAAACATCTGAAACCTGTTGGTATTGAAGTTATCACGTGCGCGTGTGTAGGTGGCAGTGAGTACTTGGTTAAACAGTGGGAAGAGTTAGGAGAAGAAGATTTTCCGACAATCTTACAGCCTGAACACAAACATCACTTTGCTAAACTATATAAACAGGACTTTGAGATTTGGAAGCAGCTACAAGAAGAGACTCACATAGAATTTGACCTTCTTTACGATCCTTTAATGTGGCGCTGCTTATTGGAATGGCGAGCAAACAATCCACACAAACAGCTTCTATATATTCATCAAGGTGGCATACTCGGTAATGAAAGTATGCTGCCTCGCTATCAGCGCAAATTCGAAGATTCGGCTTGCTCATGGTAGCTAGGGGCTACAGGCCTTAAATATTGGAGACGTCAACATGAACAAAATCATTACTCTCTGCTTACTGGCATTAGCGCCACTGGCTCACGCAAAGATTATCGCCACGCCAAGTAAGCCAATTGTCGCGGTTGACGGTTCATCCATCGGTAAGCGTGTGTGTTACTACCAAGATCAAGCCTACTCAATCGGCTCAATCCTCCAGATAGGCGACCACTATCTCATCTGCAAAGAACAGAACGATTTTGAGACCAACGGTGCGCTTATGTGGCATCAACTCGATTCAAACAAGCAGACCACAAACAACTAACTAAAAAGCAAAGCCTGTTAACTTTCTCTTATTGTGTAATTTGTAAACATTCTGATTCATATCCTATAGTAAATCTAACACTATCCATGGGGGAATGATGATGACACAACAGGCTTTGATTTCTCGTCTCAATGAACTACCTAGAATTCAAAAAGTACTTCAAGAACTACTCGACCTAGTTAACCAAGATGAAGTGGATTTTGGAGAGCTGGCGGAAAAAATATCGTCCGACCAAGTAATCTGTGCTCGTTTGCTGCGCATGGCTAACTCGGCCCACTTTGGTGGTCAAAAGAGTATTTCATCCGTTAACGATGCCATCATTCGTGTGGGGATGGGGGCGGTGAAAACCTTAGTTGTCGCGTCGTTTCTATCAAGTGCCTTTCCTAAAGTCGACACGCTCGATATGGAAACCTACTGGGTGGATACCTTTGAAGTGTCCGTCATCGCGAGTAAAATTGCCGACCAAAACAACATGGACGCCAACGAAGTCTTCACCACTGGGCTCCTGCACAACATTGGCGAGCTGATGATTCACACTCTAGTACCAGATCAAGCACAGCAAATTGCCAAACGTACCGAAATGGGTGAAGACCCTATCGCCGTTCAAGAGGAGCTACTTGATACCTCAGCACCATCATTAGGGGCCATGCTAGCTAAAGCCTGGAAGTTCCCACTGACTATGGTCGATGCCATTGCGAATGCCCATGATCCTCGAAATTCAGAAGTCGCACCACAAGTCGCGACAACCTTGCACTTAGCCAAAGCGATCAATAAAGATTGGGACGATTTGAGCCAAGAGAAGAAACAAGCGTTCATTGCAAACCATCCAGACTCTAGACTCCTCAACCTCTCTGACAGCTTCGCCGCGATCATTGATGGCGTGAGAGGCAACGGACGAGAGCTTGCAGCACAATTGAATGGTTAACCTTCGCAAATAATAAAGCCATGTTTAGTTTCGACTAAACATGGCTTTTAATTATGAGCGTCCGCTACCTCTAAAATACCTACTCTAGAAAATAGGCATTACTGTATTCTCTAACTCCTTGAAGGGTCGAAAGCAGCATGATCTCTGCTCGAAGCTATTGCTCCTTCAAATTCAGCAACTCGAGCGAGAAATGCTTCTCTGTTTTCATCGGAAATCGAAGTCGCTAAAGGCAAATCAGCCTTCATTGGATCCACAGCCCGATTACGCACTAGCACTTCAAAATGTAAATGAGGACCGGTTAAGCGCCCTGTTGCCCCCGCTTTGGCGATCTCTTGACCACGTTTCACGTAATCTCCTTTCTTGACCAAGAATCGATCTAAGTGCAAGTAGCGAGTGGTATAGACGCTATTGTGCTCAATCACTAAGTACTTACCCGCATACGGGTGGCTTCTCACTCCTACCACTCGACCATCACCCGTCGAGTAAACCGGAGCGCCCACAGGCGTGGCAAAGTCGGTGCCATTGTGAGGCGTAATTCGCCCAGTTACGGGGTGTTTACGCCTAGGATTAAATGGCGATGTGATTCGACGATACTGCTTGTCAATCGGGTAACGAGTAAAAGCCCGTTCTAAACTATTACCTTCGCGATCATAGAATCGACCGTCCTCGCTAAAAATGCCGATACTATGCCGTTACTCAATTCAAAGGAGACAGCTTGAATCTCACGATTTCCAGTTGGGTGGTCGCCTAAAAACTGTTCTCGGACTAAAACATCAAAGCGATCGCCAGCGCGCAGGGTGCGAGCGAAGTCAATTTTGTCACGGAGTATGCGAGCGATGTTTCCAATATGGTTCGACGACAAACCAGCTTGATGAGCAGAAAGTGAGAAGTTGCCCCTAATTTCACCTGAATAATGACGCTCTCGCCACTCACCCTCTTGCTCTAGGAATGTGTATTCAAATTTGCCATCTTCTTCACGAACATAATCCGCTTGCTCAACCAAGCTAATGTTAAACACCAAGCGCGATAACTGTTTGGTCTCTGGCTCCAACACAAACTCTAAGTGATCTCCCGGCTTTATCGTATCAAGCTGCAAAGGCACTTGGTCGGCAATCAGTATTTCCTGAAGGTCTTGATAAGAAATACCGAGCGATGAAAAAACGCCACTTAAGGTATCGCCTACTTTAACAAAGTAGTGAACTCGGATGGGTGAAGGTTCAACGGCCGCTTCGATTGATTCAATAGCGTCAGTTACAGTCACCGTTTGTTCTACTTCAACCAAAGAATTAAATGCGGTGGAGTCGACAACAGCATCAGATTGCTGGGGATCCAAAGAGACCTGATCTTCGTTTGAAGGAGCAATAACGGATAATATAAGTGCACCAGAGAAGGCGGCAACAGCAATGGTAGCTAGGATTTTTTGAGATTGCTTCATGGACGAATTTGCTGCGAAAATTTTTGTTATGTAATAACATAATACCCAGGTTCATTCTTCATGTTATCTTTGATATTGTTCACTCAACTCCATATTTTTTATGTTCAATTTGTGACAAAGTGAAACCAAGTGAACATTCAAACTCAATAATGCAAGGAAGGAATTCGACACTATGATTAACTTTGATCAAGTGCTGCTGGTTGCGGGAACCCATGGCAACGAGCTATCTGGAATTTATATCAACAAACTGATTAAAGATGGGCTTTATCAAGCCGATCGCTCGAGCTTCAAAACTGAATCAATCTTAGCCAACCCTAACGCCATTGAAAAAAATGTCCGTTTCGTCGACTGTGATTTGAATCGCCAGTTCACGCCAGAAAACCGCGCTTTGGAACACTCTAACCAAAATGAAGTCAATGTTGCTAAAGAGTTGATGAGCAAGTACACCGATGTTGATAACCAATTAGTGATAGACCTGCACAATACCACCAGCAACATGGGCGCGACTTTAATCCTGCTCGCAACCGATCCCTTCTATACAAAAATGGGCGCATACGTAAAAGAGAAGATGCCGGAAGCGAACATTCTATTTGAAGACCGCAAAGAGTGGGCAGAGCAACCGTATCTTTGCTCCCTTGGACAACATGGCGTAATGATAGAAGTGGGCGCACAGGCGCACAGTTCATTGAAGTTTGAGACTCTAGAATTAATGAAGACGATGCTCACCCACTTATTAGACTATGTTGAGCTTCATAATCAAGGTGCTTTGGGTGAACTGAAGGGTTACGAAGGCTATTTCTATACAGAAGAAGTGACAGTGCCATTAGACTCGGATGGTATGAGAGCTGCTATTGTACACCAAGATATCTGCGGTAAGGATTTTGAAGCAGTTCAGCCAGGGCAACCGCTTCTCAAGCGATTTACTGGCGAAGACATTCTTTGGGAAGGCAGCGAACAAACTTACCCACATTTCATCAATGAAAGTGCCTACTGTGCAGCAGATAACGCAATGGCGTTAGCGGATAAAAAGTTCGTCGAAGTCGCATAGGCCAAGTAAATACCAAAGAAGCCAATTACAAAAAGAGTGTGGTTGCGACACCACACTATTTTCTATTTTTCTAGGCAGCTCAACAACCTACCTTCAAGGTCTTCGCTGATCTCCTCTGCTATCAGCTCAATCCGGCTCTCCATGCAGTCATCGAGCTCGACTTCTGTCAAACCATCGGGTGTTAGGTTGTAGCCAAACACTCCGCTCTCGGTGATGAATACACCTTTCAAGCGTTCAACTCGTAAACGCGTGAACAAGTTAATCAGGCCTGCACGACCAAACACTTTGTCAGGTGAGAATCGCCACCCCACACTTTTGAAACCTTCCCCTTGATTGGTCGCGCTCAGTACGCCGTTCTCCGGTAACGGAAGCTCTGATGCAAGCGGCTTATCTGAATGGTGATGATCATGGCTATGCTCGTGGTCATGGTCATGGTCATGGTCATGGTCATGGTCATGGTCATGGTCATGGTCATGGTCATGGTCATAAGATGGTTCCGTCGCATTGGACTGAGTCAAACCATCAAAGATTTGATGTTCGATAATGCCTTGCTCGGTAAACAGTAACTCAACACCCCTTAGACCCACTTTTTGCACAAATTCGCTCAAGCGCTCTTTGTCGCCATTTTGGTATAAATCGGTCTTATTCCCGACGACGACATCTGCAATCGCGACTTGCTGAATAAAGGTTTCGTGTTCAGTGTAGCGCTCATCCTCTAGTTTCCGAGCATCAACTAACGTTACCGTCTTTTGCAGCGACAGCACCTCTTGATAGTACTCCGAAGACAACGTCTCCAACACTTCTTTCGGGTGCCCTAACCCTGTAGGCTCAATAAGCAATCGGTCCGGTTTTGCGGTAGTAAGCAGCTGATTTAAAGCAATTTGCATTGGCAAGCCTGCCGTACAGCACATACAACCGCCCGGAACCTCACTAATAAAGACTTGTTTATCAGAGCCACCTTTACCGTCAACTTTTTCACTATCAAGCGATGCGCCATGAATCAACGCACCATCAATGCCAATTTCACCAAATTCGTTCACCAAGACAGCCCAGCGCTCGTTAGCAGGTTTGCTTTTCAATAAGTTCAGAATCGCGGTTGTTTTCCCCGCCCCTAAAAAGCCCGTTATGATATTAGTTGGCACACTTTGTATCTTGTCTTGATTCGTGCTCATGTTAATTTCCCAGTTAAGAGTGTCAGTCAGCACCATCATTCAAGCAGTGCCAAAGGCGTCAAACCCAAAGTGCGAGCCAGCAAGGCTCGCACGTTTCTTTGTTGTTAATCGTTATTGCAAACAGATATCGCTGTGAAAGTTATCGGTTAAACAGCATTCGCATGCCACCTTTAGGCTCAGCTGCCACGTTGCCATCGGCATAAACTTCTTCGCCATTCACCCAAGTAGAGACAATACGCGATCTAAACGTGTGCCCTGCAAAAGGTGACCACTGACAATGATACAGAACATTATCGTGAGTCACTGACGTCTCCCCTTCTAGATCAACAAGCACCAAATCCGCATAGTAACCTGGATTCAAGTAACCGCGTTCTTTTATAGAATAGCGTATCGCAGGATTATGCGCGGTTTTCTCAACCACTTGAGCCAATGTCATTCTTCCATGATGAGCGTGGTCAAGCAGTGTTAGCAATGCATGCTGAACCAAAGGTAAACCTGCTGGTGCTTTGTCGTAGTCTTGCACCTGCTTTTCTTCCCAAGTATGCGGGGCGTGGTCGGTTGCGATGATATCAATTTGGCCGGTTTGCAGCGCTTGAATCAGCGCCTCTCGGTCACTTTCATATTTCAC
Source organism: Vibrio mexicanus (assembly GCF_001012815.1). Classification (GTDB taxonomy): domain Bacteria; phylum Pseudomonadota; class Gammaproteobacteria; order Enterobacterales; family Vibrionaceae; genus Vibrio; species Vibrio mexicanus. The sequence continues at coordinate 110,339 of NZ_JYJP01000027.1, read as the reverse complement.
CGCAGGGTTACATTTAATCAAGTTACCTTTTTCAGCGTAATCTTTGTTGCTAAACCACAGGTGATGAACACAAGCCTCGGCGGTAATGTTTTTACCTTCGATCGGGCCTGCTTCAAACAGCTCTAATTCCTTCGCCGTCGTAATGTGTAAAACGTGTAACTGGCTGTTGTGCTTCTTTGCCAGTCCCACTGCGAATGAAGAGGAGGCATAACACGCTTCATCGTCGCGAACTACGGGATGATCTTCTATTGATAGCTCGGATTTGTTCGCCAATACCTTTGCACGATTTTCAGCAATAACAGCGCCACTTTCACAATGCGTCACAATTAGGACTGGTGAATCTCTGAAAATCTCATCCAGCGCTTTAGGATCTTCGACCAGTAAATTGCCGGTTGATGCACCCATAAACACTTTTACACCACAGTGTTTCGTCGGGTCGAGCTTTCTAATCTCTTCAATATTCTCTTCTGTTGCACCCAAGTAGAAAGAATAGTTCGCCACAGAGCTATTCGAGGCAATCTCAAACTTGCTCTCAAGGGCTTCTATAGTTGTCGTCGAAGGGTTCACATTAGGCATTTCCATAAAGCTTGTGATTCCACCCGCCACTGCGGCTCTCGATTCGGAAGCTATGGTACCTTTATGGGTTAATCCTGGCTCACGGAAATGAACCTGGTCATCAATCATGCCTGGTAGCAGATGCAGACCTGTCGCATCAACAACGCGTTCGCCTTCCTTTGGCGTCAGACTCGTGGCTACTTCAGCGATACGCTCGCCTTCAATACGGACATCTTGCTGCGTAACAGCACCTTCATTCACAACAAAGGCGTTTTTAATCAATGTGGATGACATAGTGTCTCTATAAGTCCTTCTATTAACTTGAGTATCATTTTCTTGGGGGTAAGCAGGCCAAGCTTATGGGAATGGTTAGCTACGCTGGCATCTGCTTTAAACAATCATCACAAATGCAATTGATTTCGAGCTGAGGCTGCATAACGGTAAAACCATTTTTTCGAGCTTGGTTCTTTAAATCTAAAATAAGGGAGGATTCGAGCGGTTGCTCACTGATCTTGTTACATTCGGAACAGATGAGAAACTGAGGGGCTTTGTGTTCGTGGTCGCAATCAATATGCTCACAAACTATGTACTTATGGGATGAATTCAACTTATGGACGAGGCAGAGCGATTCTAGAAACTCTAAGGAACGATAAACCGACATCGCTTGGAGCTTCTTGTTGCAGTTCTCCTTTGCATAGTCGACAAGTTCATAGGCAGAGAGCGGCTTCTTTGCATGGAGCAAGGTATAAAGGACGTTACGTCTGGTCGCCGTTAGCGTTTTACCCTGCTCTTTTAGCTTCTTTTTCACCTTCTCTAGAAGCGCTTCAAAACATGTGCCCTTGCTATCCATATTGCCACTCGTAAATCTCAAATCCAATTTTGTTATGTTATAACATCTTTATTAGCATTACCAACGAGACAAGTAGCAAAGCCAATGAGGAAAAGACTCGAAAAGATAACCGATTGAAACTTCTGAGGTGATAAAACGAGAAAACCCCAGCATTTCTGCTGGGGTTTTGAATGTGGCGGTGAGTGAGAGATTCGAACTCTCGATACGTTGCCGTATACACACTTTCCAGGCGTGCTCCTTCAGCCACTCGGACAACTCACCGTATTTTGTGTTAGCGCCTTGGCTAACGAGGCGCTAATTTAATGATTCTATTGGGCTTGGTCAAGGGGCAACTGCGAAAAATCGGCCTTTTTGCGTTTATTTAGTTACTAAGTAACCAAAAAGCCCACTCTTTCAACAAATTATGCTTGCTGGTAATAACCTGGAACCTTAAACCATTTGCGGCACTGATCTAGGAAGTAGCCGTACAAAACGCCCATGCCACAAGAAACGACTGCGTTACTCGCGACAGCGGTGATGATCTGATCGGTAGACGCACCAACTGTAAATAGAATGGCTGCATATACCGGAGATTGGAACAGTACGTAAGCGACCAAATCCGCGACATTTTTCATGAAGCCAGTGTCTGAAAGGCGCTTGCCCTGTCTTAGCATGAAGTCTCTGAACATGCCGTATGGCCATGCAATTGCGATATTCACCGGAATCGACAAGGTTCGCGACGCTAATGATTGCTCAAACGTCATACCTGATATGAAGATCTCTATGATCATTCCTGTGATAAAACAAAATACTACCATCGCAAAGGTATCCGCTGCTGCGTTACGAATACAGAATGGGCCTCGGGACTTCATTTACGCCTTCTCCAGCAAAATAAATAACTACAATTAAAGTTAAATAACAACACAGAAAACTAGCGGAACAATTTAACACTAGATTTTCGCGCCATTAAATCACAACATTTATAGTTTTACTCACCAAAGATTTTATCCGGGTCTGGATTTTTGACCAAATACAAACAAAAAAGCAGTCACAACCACCAATAATGTGATTTATGACTGCTTTTCCATTAAGTTTAAGAAATTAAATTACAGTTTTCTCGGCTAACAAGACAGTTAATAGGTCCATAGTTTCACCACTCGGTTGTACTCCATTGATCAATGACTCGTTCATGCCATCGAGCAATGTTTTGAGCTCGTCACTTTGCGCGACCACACCCAAAGAAAGCATGCGAACCACCAGCTGTTGCGCGTTTGGGTAATCTCGATTTTCAACAGCAATGCAAAGCGATATCAAGGCTTCTTCTACATTGAATGGTGTGCTCGCCTGACCTTGATTCCTGCGGTATTGAAATAACTTATCCGAGTAACGGTACAAGGCGTCATCAAGTTCATTCTCGTCGATCGGTTTCGCAATAATGTAATTTGCACCCGAAGCCAACATCCTCTCTCTTGTCTCTCTAAACACATCGGCCGTACAGCCGAAAACAAGTACATTAGCTGAATCTGACGACAGCGCTCGAATGGCGGTAATAGCCTCTACACCATCCATAACAGGCATGTGGTTATCCATCAGAATAAGGTCAAACTGCTCCTCAGCGACTTTGAGTACCGCCTGTTCGCCATTCTCGACACAAGTACAATCAAAGCCTTTCCCTTTCATAAAGGTATCTATGATCAAGGTGTTCGTGCGGTTATCTTCCACAATCAACACTCTAAGTCCGTCATAGCTTAGCTTTCTTGCTACCGGAATTTCGACATGACCCGAGGAGCAAATTTCGGTTGCCACTTTCACATGGAAATTGGTGCCAATCCCAAGCTCACTGGTTACAGAAATGCTTCCTCCCATCAGCTCGGTGATTTGCTTAACGATCGCTAAACCCAAGCCAGTGCCGCCAAATCGACGAGTGGTCGACGATTCCGCTTGCTCGAACGGCCTGAATATCTTGTCTTGCGCTTCTTTAGCGATACCAATGCCCGAGTCCCTCACTCGGATCTGCAAATACGTTTGTTCGTCTTCGACTAGCTCTTGAAGGTAGACTTCCACAAAACCTCGCGAAGTAAACTTCACGGCGTTATTTAGGAGGTTAAATAGAATTTGCCTAACGCGGGCTTTATCTGTGTTGTACCAACGATCATTTGGCACTTCACTGTAGACTTTAAACTCCAGCCCTTTCTCAGCACATAAGGTGTGGTACACACTGTTTACACTGCCAATGATGGAGTCAATTGGGAACGGGCTGTTGTCGAGCTCTAGATGTCCTTGTTCGATCTTAGAGAAGTCTAAGATTTCATTAAGCAGCGCCATCATGTGGTCACCGGAATCGTAGAGGCTCTTGAGATGTTTACGCTGCTCAGCAGTAAGATCGCTTTTCAAAAGAATCTGTGCACTGCCAAGCACGCCATTCATTGGTGTACGAATTTCATGGGAAAGGGTCGCCAAAAATGCACTCTTCGCTTTGGTAGAAGCCTGCGCTTTGATCTTTTCTTCTTCAAGATAGACAGTCTTTTGGTTGAAGCTATCGATAAGCTGACGAATCTCATCATTACTGTGATACGTCATGTCGATAATGCCACCATGCTTAGAGTTATTCAGTTTCTTAGCAATGATAACGACAGGCTTGATGAGGTACTGATTTATTAGGTAATAACCAATCAGGATACAAGTCAGCATGATCGGGATGATGCCAAGCTCTACGCTGGTCACCAAATCATACACCTCTTCATTGACTAAACGTTTCGAGTTGACCACATCGACCGACCAATCAAACTCACCGAAGCGATGTGTGCTGATATAGATGTTTTCGACAATATTGAAATTGTGCTCCGATATAAGTTTGCCGTAGCCATCTTTAAGTAATACGCCCAAGTCGTACTGCTCCGCTTGCACAGCAACAAAGTCAATCAAGTCGCTTAATGCGATATCTACCGTTGCCACACCAGAAAACTGATTATTGATGTAATACGGCGATGATGCGGTAATCATCTGAACATGCGTGTAAGCATCAATATAGACTTCAGACCAAGTGACTGTTCCTTTGGGCTGGTTCGCAGCCGATGAATACCAGTCCTGCTCGTTGTAGCCACCCAGCTCTTCGTTGTTCCATGAATAGATGCGGTCAACTTGCCCATCTGATGCCCGATTGTAGAACATACTCATGTAGGGAACATTTGGATCGACTGAATATGGCTCAGGCCACAACCCTCCGCTTACTGCGACGCCATCAATGTCTTCGAAGAGTGCGAATAAAAGTACATTTTGCTCATCTTGGCTGGTTTCCGTACCCGCAATACTGACAAGCGTCTGCAACACGCCTAACGCGCGATTAATTGGCGCTTGAATTTGTGTCGAAAGAAGCTCGGTACGGATATCGAGGTTGTCTTGAAGTTTTGAACGGACGGGAGGCTCTACCACAAGGTAGCTGACTGTACCGATTGTAGTGATTAAAAAGCACAAGTAGATAGCGAGAGTGAAAAAGCTTTTTCTCTTCAGAGATGAGCGTATGTACATGAATTCACTTTATTAGTCCGTTTGTTAAAAATTATAGTGGATAACCTTGTATATCAAGCTTTTTATAGGGAAATGCTATGGTAATATGAGGCGTTTTTTATCACTTACGGTACCTATTGTGACGTTAACTGAAATACTATCCCTACCGGAGCTTGAAGGTAAGCTGCTCAATGAAGCTAAAACACGTGGTTTTGTAACTGCGATGGCTGCGGCTCCTCACCTATTACCACCGAATGAATGGTTGGCGTTTTTATGGGGTGGTGATGAAACCGCACCATTTACTGAAGGTGCTCAACTAGAGAACTACGCAGAACAAATCGTTGAGATTTGGAACAACGCGCGCCCTGCTTTGCTTTCAAACGCTTGGGTTTGGCCAGAAAACTGCGCTTTAGATGAAGAAGAGATTGTTAACGAAGCGGCTCGTGACTTCTGCGAAGGCTTCTTACAAGGCTGGCAACTTGCCCGTGACGACTGGGAAACCTTAATGCCTGAAGATAGCGAAGACAGCGCACTACTCGGCGGTGTATTGCTATCCATCAGCATGCTTTACGATCCTGAAACCTCTATTGCGACACTTGCAGAGCAAAGCATCGAAGGCCTAGAGCAATTCACAGAGATCTTTAACGCGATTCCAACTATGATCTGCGGTTTGACTATTCGTGGTTCACTGCTGGCTGACGAGCAATAAGTCTCAGCGAATATTGCTAAAAGGGGGCGTCTGCCCCCTTTTTGTTTATCTTTATCTAGCCGATTTTTGCCCAGTCAAAGAAATCTATTCGCTCATCCGCAATGTAAAAGAGCTTGTGTTTGGGTTCTACCAATACATCGAGTTCAGGGTTGAGCTCAATCCCATCTCCTCGGTCGATGCCAATCAGCGTTGATTGATAGTCTTTTTTCATAAAGTGGAACAGAGACTCCAGTGACCTATTTCTTTCACCTTCTGGGTAAACAATAGAATACTGTGTCATCCCTTTGGTTGAGGCCAATAGCTCCTGATGCAAAGCGCTCGATCCCGGGTCGACTGCCGCTTTTGCCAACATTTCCGCACCGACCGCTGGGATACATTCCGCATTCGGACAATGTTGGCTGAGCAGCGACTTAAGGCTTCATCTTTGAAATAAGCCAGTAAGTGGGCATTTGGGTTCTCATTTGCACAATAGAGCGCCGCTGAGAGCGTGATATCATCTTCTAAATTGTCGACCACAATGCAGCTAGCACTCGATAAGTTGGCATTTTTCATTTCAAGTTCGTCGGTATAGCTTGTTACTCGAACAAATCCGATCTCACCAGGTAGCGGGTTTTCGATATCAGAGCGGCTACATAACACAATCGGGCGTTTACCCGTTTCCTCATGCTGAAGCATACGAATAAGGTTCATGGTACGTTGACCATTCCAACCCAACAGCAGAATATGATTGTCCATTTTAAGCTTCCTTTTACCCAATACGCCTGCGCGCCAATAATCAATCGCAACGGTCGCGATTCTTCCCAATAGCGCCGCAAATAAGCTCAACCCACCGGGAATGATAAATAAGATGACTATCCATTTTCCTGCACTGGTTACGGGCGAGTAGTCGCCATATCCTACAGTCGAGGCCGTTACCATCAAGTAGTAAAGGAATAGCGTGATATCTGAGGTGAGTTCTTGCTCACCAGCCCAAACCAAAAGTAACCAAGAGATGATGATATAGAGCAGCAACAAAACCACTAGGTTTCGGTTATTCAACTCAAACAGCTTGTTACCCATCCATCGACGAAGTTGTAGCCAAATAGCCATTGTGTTCCCTACCGCCGCTTTATTCTTAACAACATCTTGCCATAGCTAACAAAAAAAAAGCTAGCCCCAAAGGCTAGCTTATTGATAAATCGATTAGATTCTATTTTGGGAGACTATGCGTTACCCTTCACTTTCATGTTAAGTTCTTCAGCAAACTTTAGCATACGATTCAAAGGGATAAGCGACTTAACTCGAAGATCTTCATCGACAAAGATTTCATGTTCTTTGCCCCCTTCTTTCAATGCCGCTTCGATCGCTTTAAGACCATTCATCGCCATCCAAGGGCAATGCGCACAGCTACGACATGTAGCACCCGCGCCTGCTGTTGGCGCTTCAATCAGTTCTTTTTCAGGAACCAACTGTTGCATCTTAAAGAAGATACCTTTGTCGGTAGCAACAATAAGCTGCTTGTTAGGTAGCTCTTTTGCTGCCTTGATCAACTGACTGGTTGAACCTACCGCGTCTGCTAGCTCAACTACGCTCGCTGGAGATTCAGGGTGAACAAGAATCGCAGCATCTTCGTAAACCGCTTTCATTTTACGCAGTGCATCGGCTGAGAACTCGTCGTGAACAATACACTCACCTTGCCATAGCAACATGTCTGCACCAGTTTGATTCGCAATGTAAGAACCAAGGTGGCGGTCTGGACCCCAGATAATTGGCTTATCTTCTGAATCTAACTGTTCAACGATCTCAAGAGCAATACTTGATGTGACTACCCAATCCGCACGCGCTTTAACGGCCGCAGATGTATTAGCGTAAACAACCACTGTGTGATCGGGGTGCGCATCACAAAACTCAGTAAACTTGTCGGCTGGGCAGCCTAGGTCAAGCGAACACTCAGCTTCGAGTGTTGGCATTAAGATGGTTTTTTCCGGCGTTAAAATCTTCGCCGACTCACCCATGAAACGAACACCGGCAATGATTAAAGTGCTGGCTGGATGACGATTACCAAACTTCGCCATTTCCAATGAATCGCCAACAAAACCGCCAGTCTCTTCTGCTAGCGCTTGAATCTCAGGATCGGTGTAGTAGTGGGCAATCAATACCGCATCACGCTCTTTTAATAGAGACTTAATAGACGCAAGGTATGTCTGACGCTCGTCGTCAGTCAAAGCGATGGGCTTAGGAGGAAAGGGGTATACAGTTTCGATTTTATCTAAAATGTGGCTCATTGCTCTTGCTCTACGCAACTTCTTTTTAATCCGAGCATTGTACACCCTAACGTTAGCTTGGATCAAAGGCGATTGAGCGCAAAAAGAAAGAGGTGCTTAGAGCACCTCTTCATCAACATAATAGGCGTCTAATTCATGCGGCTTTCGGCAAGCTTTGCCGAAGCGCTAGTTGGGTGCTCATCAATTACTTGTTGATAGTACTTTTTAGCGGCTTCAGCGTTGTTGTTGCGAGCGGCCAAATCACCGAGCTTAACAAGGGCATCCGCTCGCTTGTTAGAATTCTCATAGGTAATCACGGCAGCAAAACTCTTTACTGCTTCTTTGTCTTGCTTCTTAGCAAAGTGAAGCTGGCCTAGCCAGTAATGGGCATTAGGCGCAAATGCTGAATCCGGGTAGTCTTTTTGGAACTGTTGTAACGCAACAATCGCACCAGAGTAATCACGCTTGTCTAGAATCAGGTCAACGGCATTCTGGTAAGCAGTTTGCTCGTCAATGTCACTACTAAACGTTCCTTGAGGCTCTTCTACCACTTCGCTAGGAGATACCGCTGCCACTGGTGGCGCAGAACGTAGTTTATCTAACTCAATAAACAACTCTCTTTGACGTTGTAGCATTTGCTCCATGTCGAAGCTGTTTTTTTCAAGTAAGCCGCGTAACTCGCTAATTTCAAGCGACATTTCGTCGATCTGTTGCTGCATTTGCAACTGAACACGGTTACGGTTTTGTAGGAGACGTTCTAAACGTTCAACATCAGTTTCAGACCCGCTCGCACGTGTCGTTGCTGATGCTGTAGAGGAAGTTGTGGTGCTGTTGAGATCAGATACTGGAGCTGGTGCAGCGAACACATGGCTCGCTGCACTTGCCAGTAACGTCAGCGTTACAACGCGCTTGAAGTTACTGAACATGAGGTCGGTCCTCGATTAGTACACTAGAACTGCGCGGCGGTTCTTAGCGTAAACTTCTTCAGATTGACCTAGAAGAAGTGGTTTCTCTTCACCGTAGCTTACGATAGAGATTTGGTCAGCTTGAACACCTAGCGCTTGTAGGTAGTTAGCCACTGCTTGTGCACGACGCTCGCCTAGTGCGATGTTGTACTCTGGAGTACCACGCTCATCAGCGTGACCTTCGATAGTTACGCTTAGGTCAACGTTTTTGCTTAGGTATGCAGCGTGTGCAGACAGCATTTCTTCGTAATCACCAGCGATTGTTGAGTTATCAAAAGCAAAGTAAATTGTTTGAGTTTCACGAAGCGCTTGCTCTTTAAGCTCTTGTTCTGTTAGCTGTGCGTTACCGTCGATTGGTGAAACAACCGTAGTATCAACACCGTTCGCTGAACCTTCTGCTGATTGGTTAGTTTCTGCGCCAGACGCGTTTACAGCATCATCGCTTGAGCTACATGCAGTTACTGCAAGTACTGGTAGCGCAATCATTAGCCCTTTAAGAACTTTATTAAGTTGCATCTTATATTTCCTTACTATTTCTAAATTTACTTGCTATAAAAACGGAGACCATGCGGGTGCGCGTACACGCCCATTCGTGGCCGGTAATCTAGCTTTAAATCGCCCATCTATCGACACCATGGAAAGCACGTTTGTCTTGTTATAGATAGAACTGTATATGACCATACCGCCATTTGGCGCAATACTAGGAGACTCGTCGAGCAAAGTCTTAGTTAGAGTTTGTAGAGCTCCTGTCTCCAAATCTTGTCTTGCCAAATTGAAACCAGAATTACTGCGATTCACCATTACTAGGAATCGGCCATCCGGCGTAATTTGACCACCCAAGTTTTGGCTACCTTGCCAAGTTAAGCGTTTGGTCGAATTGTCGCTCAAATTTACTTGATATATTTGCGGTTGACCACCCCGATCAGACGTAAAAATCAAGGATTTACCGTCTGGATGCCAAAATGGTTCTGTATTATTTGATCTGCCGCGCGTTATCTGAGTTAACTTCTTGGTGTTTAGATCGAACACATAGGTGTGCAAGCTACCCGTTTTCGAAAGAACTAACGCTAACTGACTGCCATCAGGGGAGAATCTTGGCGCACCATTATGACGAGGATATGACGTTACCTTTTCACGTTCACCCGTATAGATATTCATAATGAAGATTTCAGCTTGACCGTTTTGGAAACTTACATAAGCCAATTTTTGTCCATCTGGAGACCATGCTGGTGACATCAGAGGTTGCTTTGAACGCAGAACTAAACGTTCGTTATATCCGTCGTAGTCAGCTACGCGCAATTGGTACGGGTACTGGTTTTCGTCCTGAACAACAACGTATGCAATACGAGTTAAGAATGCACCACGCTCGCCCGTTAGCTGTTCATAAACTAAGTCTGAAATGCGGTGAGCATATTCGCGAAGACGCGGACCAGGAACCGTAGCGCGTTTATTAAACAGTACGTGATCTTTAGAACTCACAAGCTGACCATCGCTTAAAGCTCTGCTTTGACCATTGGTCAACTGACCACGAACAACATCAACTAATTGATAGTTAATCGTGTATGAACCTTCCGCCGTTTGAGTGATGCTACCAGTAAGCAACGCGTCTACACCTAACGCTGTCCAAGCTTCAAAATCAACTTCTGACTCGCTAAATGGCGTTTGAGGCATACGGTTAACATCAACTGGGCTGAACTTACCACTGCGTTGAAGATCCGATGCAATAACGGCAGAAACATCTTGCGGCAGTTTCCCTTCACCTTCCCAACTAAACGGAACAATGGCAATTGGTCTCGCGGAATCAATACCATCGGTAATGACCAGCTCGAGCGCCGCGTTAGCGATCTGTAAGCTACTTGCTACAAAAAATAAGCAGCTCAATAGCATCCTTTTTAATGTGACTTGCTTTAACACAGGACGATTCCTTTTACTCTGGTGTTACTGTTAGGTTGATGTTTTTTAATTGCTCAACAACATCGGGCTCATTGTCTGGCAATGGAAAGGTTCGTACTTGAGCAACCGCACTTTTCGTTGCAGCGCATAGGCGATTATCACCTTCCATTACGTTGAGACTGCTCAAGATTGCGCCTGAACCCGTTGGAATCAAGCGCAGGTTAACTCGACAGGACTTTCCCCGAAAGCTGTCCTCGATTAATAAGTGCTGCTGAATCATTTGCGTATAAATCGAGCCGTAATGAGCAATTTGGTCGTTTACAAATCTCGCCCGAGCAGAGTTGTTATTCGCCGCTTCAGACTCAAGACCTGCAAAGATGTCATTTAATGCGGCTTCTTGCTCCTTACGCTCTCGCTCAATTCGCTCAAGGCGTTCTTTTTCTTTACGCGCTTTCTCTGCCGCTTCTTTGGCAGCTTTTTCCTTCGCTATACGTTCTTTTTCAGCTCTTTCTGCAGCTTCTTTTTCACGTTGCGCACGCTCAGCGGCCTCTTTCGCGGCTTTTTCACGCTCAATGCGTTCTTGCTCTGCTTTGGCAGCAGCCGCTTCCTTAGCCACTCGCTCTTGTTCTGCTTTGCGAATTGCTTCTTCTTTCTTCTTCCGCTCAGCTTCTAGCTTCTTAGCCTGCTCGCGTTCTTTACGAACACGTTCTTCTTCCGCTTTGCGCTCTTTCTCTTTTTGAACACGTTGTTTTTCAGCCTCGCGCGCCGCTTTTGCTTCTCGAGCTTGCTGCTCTTTTAGCTCGCGAATGCGCTCTTCTTCTGCACGACGATTCTTCTCAAGTTGCTCGCTTTCGCGTCTTAACTTATCAAGACGCTCTTGCTCTTTTTTCGCAGCCGCTTCGCGCTGGCTTCGAATCTGTTGAGCCTGCTTTCGCACAAGATCTGGGTCGATAACAACGGCTTGAACCATCTGCCCACTTGGCTCGGGCTTAGACATAGTAAAGTCTGTTCCCCAAAGCAAAGCGGCAATCAGTCCGGCGTGGAGGCCAAACGAGATCGCAAGTGGCTTAGTGTAGCTAGTTTTGGTTGATTTGAGGCTTTTCATAAATCCTATGAAACTACTGTCCAATATCCGTTATTTAATGTCCGTAAGAAGACCAACCTTCTCGATGCCTGCTTGGTTAAGCTCATCAAGAATCAAGACCACTTCTGCGTAAGGCGTCATCGCGTCTCCGCCGACTGCTACGGGTGAGTCTGGCTTAAGTGATAGCTCAGCACGCACGCGTACAATAATGTCTTGCAGCGAGAGTCCGCGCTGAACTTCATTGTCATTCACGCTAAGACCTAGGTTTCCGTCGCGATCGATCTCTACGATGATAAAGCTACTTTCGCTTTCACCCGCTAGGTCACTGGCTGGAGTCGAAGAGAGGTCTTTGGCAGCTCGACCTCAACGCCCTGAGTAATAAACGGTGATGTCGCCATAAAAATGATAAGAAGTACCAGCATGACATCAATGTAAGGTACTACGTTGATCTCTGCCGTCATCTTACGCTTTTTACGCTGATAACCTGCCATGCTTACTCCCTGCCAGCCATTGCTTGGCGATGAAGAATGCTATGGAACTCTTCTGAAAACGTCGCGTAGTTATGCTCAAGCTTACTTACACGGCTACTAAAGCGGTTGTAAGCCATAACAGCAGGAATTGCAGCAAAGAGACCCATCGCCGTTGCGATCAAGGCTTCTGCAATACCTGGGGCAACCATTTGCAGCGTTGCCTGCTTCACTTCACCCAGAGCAATAAACGCATGCATGATGCCCCAAACCGTACCAAATAGGCCGATGTATGGGCTGATGGAACCGACTGTGGCAAGGAAAGGTAGGTTGGTTTCCATATCATCCACTTCACGCGCCACAGCGACACGCATCGCGCGGCCTGTTCCTTCCATTACGAAATCTGGTGATGCAGAGTTTGTCTTTCTTAGGCGAGCAAACTCCGTAAAGCCTGAATAGAAAATCTCTTCAGTGCCTGAAAGCTCGTCTTTACGCTTTTTCACATCTTGATAAAGCACAGACAAGTCAGAGCCAGACCAAAACTTATCTTCAAACTCATCCGCGTCTTTCGCGGCTTGAGAAAGTACTTTGCTGCGTTTGATGATCATCGCCCATGAAACAACTGACATGCCCATCAGTATTGCCATGACCAGCTGAACTAGAATGCTGGCTTCAAGGAATAGGTCTAAGAAAGAAATATCAGCGGTCACTTGAGGTAAACTCCAATACGATTGATTGAGGGATAGCGGTAGGTCGCATTCGTTGATTATCGATACATGCTACCTTAACCATTGCTTTACACAATATTTTGCCATTAGGATTTGCGATCTCCTGACAAAATGTCAGCGAGGCCTTCTTTAATTCAGAAATTGTCGTTATTACTGTGAGGTGATCGTCAAGTCTTGCACCTTGCAGGAAATCAATGTCCATATGTCGGACAACAAACCCGATGTTTTGTTCAAGCAACACTTGTTGAGAAACTCCAATACTTCTTAAAAGCTCAGTTCGGGCGCGTTCAAAGTACTTGAGATAGTTAGAGTGGTATACGACACCGCCTGCATCTGTGTCTTCATAATATACGGTAACAGGCCAGCGAAATGTGGAATTCTGTGAGTCCAAAACAATTCCATTTAGATAACAAACAATTGGTGAATACTATACCGCAGTTTATTGGGGAGAGTGCAAGTTCTATTGACGGTTTTCCGACTAGAAAGGTAAAAAATTAGCACTAACTCATAGGAGTAGTGCTAACTTGAAAAATTTATCGCCACAGAGTGTCAATAATTGTTACGAGCTGTGTTGTTAGAGGCAAAGGTTCCCTACGTTGAGGTAAGCAAACCTAGAGTAAGTAGGCCGCCGTCAAGTACAGCAAGATGAGTAAGCTAAAGATTGGGCTAAAGAATAGTTGCCACACCCAATGTCTTGGAGTGAAACCGATGCCAAACACCATGCTTGAGCAAAATGCCCAAATCATCAGCGGTGATATGGTGCTATTAAAGCCCCCAATCGCCTCTGAGTAAACTCTAGGTTCCCACATCAGCATAGCGACATGAAAGAAACCCAAGATTAAGGATAAAGCTCGAAACAGAGCTTTATCCAAAGGCTGGTGAACCTTGGCAATCTTTTGCGCCAAGTTACTCACTATCTTTATCCATCATCTCTGAATGCTCTAGCCATAGAGCGTTAATGATGCCGAATGCACAAGCTAGAAGTACACCCAAAATCCAAGCGAAATACCACATAATTTAGCTCCTAGTACAGTGAGTTCTTGTTGTCTTCAATAAACTTATCGTTCAGACGACCAAACATTTTGTAGTACGTCCACGTCGTGTAGCCCAAGATAACTGGAACCATAACAAACGCAACGCCTGTCATCAGATTCAGCGTCAGCTCAGATGACGTCGCATCCCACATCGTCAAGCTGTGGCTTGGCTCCAAACTTGAAGGCATGATGAATGGGAACATCGCAAGACCTGCTGTAAAGATCACACCAGCATTACCTAACTCGATGTTAGGAACGCAAGGCCACACTTTTCAAAGCGAGATGCCAATACGGCTAGCAGTGGCATAACCACACCCAACGCTGGTGCTAACCACATCAGTGGGTAGGCTTCGAAGTTACGCATCCACGCGCCCGCTTCTACCGCAACTTCTTTATTTAGTGGGTTTGACGCTGCGCCAGTATCCAATGCGCTCGTGACAACGTAGCCGTCGATGTTTTGAATCCAGAAACCGGCTGCTACAAACGTCGCTACTGTCAAAAGCCCCATTAGCTGAGCAACACTGCGTGCACGCGTATGAACTTCGTCGGTTGTCTTCATTTGAAGCCAAGTCGCACCTTGTAGGATGATCATCGACAAGCTCACCACACCACATAGCAATGCGAACGGGTTTAGTAGGCCAAAGAAGGAACCATGATACGTTGGCATCAGGAATTCATTCAATTGGAATGGTACACCTTGTAGAAGGTTACCAAATGCCACACCAAAGATGATTGGTGGAACAAAGCCACTGATTGAGATACAGATATCCCAAGTGCTACGCCATTTTGGATCTTCAATTTTTGAACGATAATCAAGACCAATTGGGCGAAGCCACAATGCCGCAAGCGTTACGTACATCGCAAGGTAGAAACCTGAGAATGACATTGCGTAAACTAGAGGCCAAGCGGCGAATAGCGCACCACCAGCGGTAATTAACCAAACTTGGTTACCATCCCAGTGCGGCGCGATTGAGTTAATCATAACGCGACGCTCGTTATCCGTTTTACCGATAACAGGTACTAGGCACCCACGCCCATATCAAATCCATCTGTCACCGCGAAGCCTACTAGAAGAACACCAATAAGGATCCACCAGATTAATCGCAGAATTTCGTAATCAAACATTATTCTCTCTCCTTACTTATGCTTCTACTTGGCGGCTAACTTTGTCAGCAGCAGAGTGTTCACCTTGCTCGAAGTGGTAGCGACCGGTTTTCAGGCTGCTTGGACCTTTACGAGCAAATTTCAGCATTAAGTAAACTTCTGCAATCAGGAACACTGTGTAGAGCGCGATGATTGCAAATAGGGATGTCCATATTTGGCCAGCTGTAAGTGCAGACGCAGCAACGTGAACAGGAAGAATTTCACCTACCGCCCATGGCTGACGGCCATATTCTGCAACGAACCAACCCGCTTCAACCGCGATCCATGGGAGAGGTAAGCTGAATAACGCCGCTTTAAGAATCCATGGTTTTTGTTCGATCTTCTGACGACATGTTTGAATGAACGCCGCACCAAATACGAATAGCATGATCATGCCGCAGCCAACCATGATACGGAACGACCAGAACAGAGGCCAAACTGTTGGGATTGAATCGTCAGCAGCAAGTTGAATTTGTTCTTCTGTCGCATCTACAACGTTTTCTGTGTAACGTTTTAGAAGTAAACCATAACCTAGGTCGTTCTTCACTTCGTCAAACGCTGTCATGTTCTCTTCTGACTTGTCACCCGCACGCAGTTTCTCTAGCAATTCGTATGCGTACATACCATTGCGAATACGTACAATGTGCTCGTCACGGAGATCACGCAGACCTGTCACCTCTTCATCAAGAGAACGCGTTGCGATGATACCCATTAGGTATGGGATCTTAATGGCGTAGTCTGTTTCCATCGTTTCTTGGTTAGGAATACCAACAACGGTAAAGGAAGCTGGTGCTTCTTGCGTGTGCCACTCTGACTCAATCGCCGCAAGCTTAACGCGCTGTACATCACCTAACTCGTAGCCTGACTCATCGCCAAGTACGATAGTCGACAAGATAGCAGCCATACCGAAAGACGCAGCAATGGCGAATGAACGACGCGCAAAAGCAACATCACGACCTTTCAGTAGGTAGTAAGCACTGATACTCAATACGAACATGGCACCCGTTGTATAGCCTGATGCTACGGTGTGTACAAATTTAACCTGAGCAACTGGGTTTAGAACAACTTCAGCAAAGCTCACCATTTCCATGCGCATGGTTTCGAAGTTGAATTCAGCACCCACTGGGTTTTGCATCCAGCCGTTTGCTACAAGAATCCACAATGCAGAGAAGTTAGAACCTAGCGCAACTAACCAAGTTACCGCTAAGTGCTGACGCTTAGATAAGCGGTCCCAGCCGAAGAAGAATAGACCAACAAAAGTAGACTCTAGGAAGAAAGCAACGAGGCTTCAATCGCAAGCGGCGCACCGAAAATATCGCCTACGTAATGAGAATAGTAAGACCAGTTCGTTCCGAATTGGAACTCCATGGTTAAGCCAGTGGCAACGCCCAAAGCGAAGTTAATACCAAATAGCTTACCCCAGAACTTTGTCATGTCCTTGTAGATTTGCTTTCCGGTCATTACATAAACTGACTCCATAATGGCTAGCAAGAAGGCTAGACCTAAAGTCAGTGGTACGAATAGGAAGTGATACATCGCGGTAATTGCAAACTGCAATCGCGACAGATCAACAACATCAATCATGGTAGCTCCTATGTGTCGGCTGACAGACACGCATGTACATATGTGCATTTACGGAGTATTCATCCTACCCCTTTCAGTTGTTAAATCTATGAAACAACTGTTGCATACATGATTATTAATAGTTAGTTTTTTGTTAAGCTGTAGCTAATGTAGCTGACACTAATATTAATACTTAGAGAAATCACTTTCAAAAGTTTCGGACTGAGTGTCGCTTTGATTTAAATCAACAATTGACACGCCAAAATGGGACAAAAAACCACCAACTTGATTTAAATCAACTTAGATCTCACTTGGATTGTTACACCCATGTTTCACCATGCGTAAAGTAGGGATACTCGCACAACATCTGCACAACATTTACTCACAGCATGTTACTCATAAAGAGGTAGGCTAAATTGCAATTGCGTGATTTGGATCACAAAACATAAAAGCCAAGCAATATTGCTTGGCTTTGGAAAATGATTTTTCAAAAATGAGAAAAAGGCAAAAAAGCTACTGTTTATCGATACCGAAGTGGAGATAAGCTCTATCTGTCGCGATACGTCCTCGCGGTGTACGCTGCAAATACCCTTGTTGAATTAGGTAAGGTTCCAACACATCTTCAATCGTATCTTTCTCCTCACCGATCGCCGCCGCCATGTTATCTAAACCAACAGGCCCACCGCCAAACTTTTCCATGATCGCAAGCAGTAGCTTTCTATCCATGTAGTCAAAGCCTTGTGCATCAACGTCGAGCATGTTCAGAGCCTTGTCTGCCACGTCTGCGCAGATATGACCATTGCCTTTCACTTCCGCGTAGTCACGAACACGGCGCAATAATCGGTTGGCAATACGCGGTGTACCACGAGCTCGACGAGCCACTTCTAATGCCCCTTCCGGATCCATAGATAGGTTTAAACAGTCAGCACTACGCTGCACGATAGTTTGAAGATCGGCGATTTTGTAGTACTCAAGCCTTTGCGTGATACCAAAACGGTCACGCAGCGGAGACGTTAATGAACCGGCACGCGTCGTCGCCCCAATCAGAGTGAAAGGAGGCAAATCTATCTTAATCGAGCGCGCAGCAGGCCCTTCCCCAATCATGATATCGAGTTGATAATCTTCCATTGCCGGATAAAGGACTTCTTCAACCATTGGGCTTAAACGATGAATTTCATCGATGAACAACACATCATTTTCTTCAAGATTGGTCAACAAAGCCGCTAAGTCCCCTGCCTTTTCAAGCACAGGGCCAGAGGTTGTACGAATATTTACTTCCATCTCATTGGCAACGATGTTGGCCAATGTAGTTTTACCTAGCCCTGGAGGACCAAATATCAGTAGATGATCTAAGGCTTCATTACGTAGTTGAGCCGCCTTAATGAAGATTTCCATTTGATCACGCACATGATCTTGTCCTTGATAGTCCGCTAACTTCTTTGGACGAATCGCTCTATCAATAACATCTTCTTCTTTAAAAACCGGACTGTCCGGTGCAATTAGGCGATCTGCTTCGATCATATTGTGTTCCTAATGGGCATTCGCTAGAGGTAATAATGGATATAGTGACACTGGTGCGTACAAAGCTAAAGGTTAAACCATCGACTTCAATGCTTCACGGATCAGCATTTCGCTGGTCATCTCTGGCTTAGCGATCTGAGACACCACTTTGGAGCTTGCGTTGGTTTGTAGCCAAGCGCCAACAGCGCACTCACGGCTTCATCCACGGCGCTCTCTTCACTTGGTGCGCCGCTGTCCATTGGTGCTGCGTCTGTTGCTGGAGTAAACAGATCACCCTCGCCCCATCCTTTCAAGCGATCTTTCATCTCAACAACCAATCGCTCTGCCGTCTTCTTACCTACACCGGGAAGTTTCACCAGCGTAGAAATATCTTCTCGTTCAACGCAAGATACGAATTGCATTGCCGTCATACCGGACAAGATACCCAGACCCAACTTTGGACCTACACCGTTTGCTTTGATCACTTCT
The DNA here is from genome assembly GCF_001012815.1 of Vibrio mexicanus. GTDB lineage: Bacteria > Pseudomonadota > Gammaproteobacteria > Enterobacterales > Vibrionaceae > Vibrio > Vibrio mexicanus. Next base: position 91,630 of record NZ_JYJP01000027.1, on the reverse strand, counting down.
CTAAATAAAGCGCGCTCTTTAACTGTATTAAAACCATAAAGTAGCTGAGCATCTTCGCGAACCACAAAGTGAGTATAGATGATGGCCTCTTCACCAACATTTGGCAGCTCGTAAAAGCAGCTCATCGGCATTTGTACTTCATAGCCAACGCCATTCACTTCAATTAATAGTTCAGGTGGCTGTTTCTCGATAAGCGTACCGCGCAGACGTCCGATCAAAATGGAATCCTTAGTTCTAATTCTGTATTTTTAGCGATGATAATAAATAACTGGATGGATAGCCAGTAGAAGTCTATGTCGATTGACTCTCTTGAATAAAAATAAAAAAGGGCTCACACAAAGGTGAGCCCTGACATTATTTGGAATGACTTATTTGGTTGAACGTTCGTTCGACACGATTAAGCAGACTGGCTAAGACCTTTTAGCTTATCGAAGTAATCTGGGAACGTCTTCGAGGTACAACCAGGATCGTTAATGGTTACTGGAGTATCACTCAATGCGACTAACGAGAAACACATTGCCATACGGTGATCATCGTACGTGTCGATTGCTGCGTGCTGTAGGTTATCCGTTGGCGTCACCACAATGTAATCATGGCCTTCTTCAACTTCAGCGCCCACTTTACGTAGCTCTGTTGCCATCGCCGCAAGACGGTCAGTCTCTTTCACACGCCAGTTGTACACGTTACGGATGGCTGTTGTGCCTTTTGCAAACAAAGCCGTTGTCGCAATCGTCATCGCTGCATCTGGGATATGGTTGAAATCAAGATCAACCGCTTTAAGCTCGCCAACACGAGAGATAACGTAATCATCACCCCACTCGATTTCAGCGCCCATCTTCTCTAGTGCATCTGCAAATTGAATATCGCCTTGGATACTATTGCGGCCAATACCGGTCACTTTAATTTCGCCACCTTTGATCGCCGCTGCCGCGAGGAAATAAGAAGCTGATGACGCATCGCCTTCAACCAAGAAGTCGCCCGGCGCTACGTAAGTTTGGCCACTTCGAATAACGAACTCTTGATAGTCGTTATTTTCCACATCCACGCCAAATTGCTTCATGATGTGAAGCGTAATATCAATGTACGGCTTTGAAACCAGTTCACCTTCGATCTCAATCGTAACATCCGATTGAGCAAGAGGAGCAGACATCAAAAACGCGGTCAAGAACTGGCTTGAGATTGAACCATCAATCTTAACTTTACCGCCTTTTAGGCCCGTACCTTGAATTTTTAGTGGTGGGTAGTTTTCGTTTTCTAGGTATTCAACCTGAGCACCTGCCTCACGAAGCGCATCGACAAGGTGACCAATTGGACGTTCTTTCATGCGCGGTTCACCAGTAAGTACATACTCACCCGTGCCCAAACAAAGTGCTGCAGCCAGTGGGCGCATTGCCGTACCCGCATTGCCTAGAAAAAGCTCAAGCGCTTCTGGAGCAGCAAACGCTTTTCCTAATCCTTGTACTTCACAGACTGTTTTGTCTTCAGACAGTTTATATTCGACGCCAAGTAGTTTAAGCGCATTTAACATATGACGAATATCGTCACTATCAAGCAAGTTAGTTAGACGAGTTGTGCCACTTGCTAGCGCTGCCAGTAGCAACGCTCGGTTAGATACACTTTTTGAACCTGGCAAATTGACTTCGCCATTAACTTTAGAAATTGGTTGTAACGTTAGGCTTTCCATTAATGCTGTCATTCCTTGGTCATTCACTCGTCTCCGGTTAAGTGAATGATGAATAATTCTTCGTACTTGCAGACTATCGAACTTTGGTTTTTAACTCCAGACCCAATCCACGAAATAAGCTGAATATTTACTCACTTAATTTGATTACAGCTTAATCAAGGGGGTTCTAGTACGTAATGTCCACCCTTACACCATCGCTAAAGTACAAAATTCTTACTGGATTGCCTTTTTCAAACAGCATTTGATTGTCGAAATCTTGGATAACATTAACAAGCTGGCCAGATTCGGTTTCGATTAGAAGTTCCACCAGACGGTATTCCACCACTCTGTCGCGATTCCAATTGCTGCTCGCAACCGATGCCCCCGCAACCGCACCGACCGCCGTCGCTACCTCTTTGCCTGTTCCGCCACCAAACTGATTGCCTACTAAGCCACCAATAACAGCACCAAGTAAGGTGTTCCATCCATTAGTTCGAGACTCAATGACTTGCTGCTCACTGATGTAGCGAACGGAATCTACTTGACCAAATACGACTTTTTCCACCGGCCTTGCTTGGTTGCGTTGATAGGCAGCATTGGCAAACAGTGGTAAAATCAACAAGATCCAAAGCCACTTTTTCATATTTCCCTCGTTTACTATATTTATAAGCACAACTATTTATTAGCATTATGGCGATTTATCTTACCGAGCTCGATAGCCGACACGTATTCCCATCCCCTTTTGAAGCACTTGATGAGCCTAATGGCCTGCTTGCTTTTGGAGGAGACTTATCGCCTCAGCGTATTTTAGCTGGTTACCATAATGGTATTTTCCCATGGTACGGCCCAGGTGAACCTATCCTATGGTGGAGCCCAGCTCCACGCGCCGTCTTTAATCCTAAGACATTCATTCCAGCAAAAAGTCTTAAAAAATTTCAAAGAAAGCACCAATACCGCATCAGTATTAACCGAGCAACCGACCAAGTGATTGAACAATGTGGCGCTGTTAGACCGATTGAAGAAACTTGGTTGGATGAAAACATGCAATCGGCCTATCAAGAGCTAGCTCGCCAAGGGCATTGCCATTCTGTTGAAGTATGGAATGAAGAACGCCTAGTAGGTGGCCTTTACGGCATTTCAGTCGGCCAACTTTTTTGTGGCGAATCTATGTTTAGTTTAGAAACCAATGCATCAAAAATTGCACTTTGGTATTTTTGCCACCATTTTTCTGCGCATGGTGGAGAGCTAATTGACTGCCAAGTGATGAACGACCATCTGGCATCACTTGGGGCATTTGAAATTGAACGAGAGAGCTTTCTGAAATCCTTGCTATCTTTAAAAGAACAGCCTTTATCTAACGGCTGTTTTGAATCTCAATGGCTGTCATCCCCAATGAAGGAGTCACAATGATCTCTGATCTACAGCAGATAAAAATTGGTTTAACCGACAGCCATGACTGCAGTTACCTGAAAGATCGTAAAGAGCGCGTTGCCGTCGCGCTCGATGAGAGAATGCACTCTGCTTCTAGCTATGAAGTCCTTTTAGCCAATGGGTTTCGTCGCAGCGGCGATACCATCTATAAGCCTCATTGTGATCACTGCAACGCCTGCAATGCGTTGCGAGTCTCTGTGCCCGACTTTGTCTTGAGCAGAAACCAAAAACGCCTCGTTAAAAAAGCGTCGAATCTCCAATGGCAATTTAAGAGTGAGCTCGATGAAGATTGGTTTGACCTTTATTCTCGTTATATCAATGCACGCCATCACGATGGCAGCATGTATCCGCCCAATAAAGAAGTCTTTCATCAGTTTGCATTGTGTTCTTGGCTAAATACTCAGTTCATGCATATTTATGATGGAGAAAAACTCATTGGCATTGCCGTCACTGACATTCTGAGTAATAGCGCGAGTGCCTTTTATACATTTTTCGACCCCGACTACACTTTGTCTCTAGGCACCTTGGGCATTCTAATGCAGCTAGAATATTGCCAACAACAAGGGAAACAGTGGCTATATTTGGGCTATCAAATCGATGAATGCCCTGCTATGAACTACAAAGTCCGATTTCAACGTCATCAAAGGCTAGTAAATCAGCGTTGGCAAGGGTAGAATACGCCCCAACTTTACTTAATTCATTTTTGTCGACATTTTTCTTCGGCAAAAATTGTCCATTTTTAAAAGAGGATTAAATGGCTAAAGAAGACGTAATTGAGATGCAAGGCACTGTCCTTGATACTCTACCAAACACAATGTTCCGTGTTGAGCTAGAAAACGGTCACGTAGTTACTGCTCACATCTCTGGTAAAATGCGTAAAAACTACATCCGTATTCTTACTGGTGACAAAGTAACTGTAGAGATGACTCCATACGACCTATCAAAAGGCCGCATCGTCTTCCGTGCTCGTTAATCTGTGATTGCTTTACGCAGTCCGATATAATCGAACACAAACAAAAACCGGAGCCAATGGCTCCGGTTTTTGTTTTACGTTATTTACATTGAAGAGATGGCTATTTACCCAACGCCTCTTTGTAGTGCTGACGACATACCGAAACGTAACGATCATTGCCACCAATCGCCACTTGATCACCTTCTGCAATCGCTTTTCCATTTTCGTCCGTTCTGATCACCATGTTCGCTTTGCGGCCACAATGACAAATCGTTTTCAGTTCAATCAGCTTATCCGCCCAAGAAAGCAAATATTTACTGCCTTCAAACAACTCACCTAAGAAGTCTGTGCGTAAGCCATAGCAAAGCACCGGAATATTCAGCTTATCGACCACTTCAGTTAATTGGTAAACCTGCTCCTTCGACAAGAACTGGCATTCATCCACCAAAATACAGTGGCGTTTTGCTACTTCATTCAGTGTAGAGATAACATCAAACAAGTTGGTGTCAGTTTGGAAGAGTTGCGCTTCAGATTGAAGACCAATACGCGAGCTCACCTTCCCTACGCCATAACGATCGTCAAGTGCGGCAGTGAAAATCACCGGATTCATACCACGCTCTTGATAGTTAAAAGAAGATTGAAGAAGAGTTGTCGATTTACCTGCATTCATCGCAGAGTAATAGAAGTACATCTGTGCCACAGAGGGTGCCTTTCTAAATTTTTGTAAAGAAAAAGGGCTGAAACCAGCCCTTTAATATAATAATCAGTTATTTACGACGCCAAGTGGTGCCCTCTGCACCATCTTCCAGCACAATGCCCATCTCAGTTAGCTTGTCGCGAGCCATATCTGCATTTGCCCAATCTTTTGCTGCACGCGAATCGTTACGCAGTTTGATTAGCGCTTCAATTTCTGCAACTTCGTCGTCATCAGCACCAGTCGCACCACCTTGTAAGAAAGCTTCTGGCTCTTGGTGAAGAATACCGATTACGTCGGCAAGTTCGCGCATTAAGCTGCCCAGTTCACTCGCTTTTTGAACGTCTTCCGCTTTCAGGCGGTTTACTTCACGAGCCATATCAAATAGCACTGAGTATGCTTCTGGCGTGTTGAAGTCATCATTCATCGCTGTCGTGAATCGAGTCACGTACTCTTCGCCACCTGCTGCTGGAACATTCAAATCCAAACCACGCAATGAGGTGTATAGACGTTCTAGTGATGCACGTGCTTGATTCAAGTTGTCTTCACTGTAGTTTAGCTGGCTACGGTAGTGACCAGACATCAGGAAGTAGCGAACCGTTTCTGAATCGTAATGCTCTAGAACATCGCGAATAGTGAAGAAGTTGCCTAGCGATTTTGACATTTTCTCACGGTCAACCATCACCATGCCACTGTGCATCCAAGTGTTTACGTACTGGGTGCCATGCGCACAGCATGATTGAGCAATTTCATTCTCGTGGTGAGGGAACTGAAGATCCGAGCCACCGCCGTGAATATCGAAATGGTTACCTAGAATTGAAGAGTTCATCGCTGAACATTCAATGTGCCAACCCGGACGACCCGCGCCCCATGGAGATTCCCACGTTGGCTCGCCTGGCTTAGACATCTTCCAAAGAACGAAATCCACTGGGCTGCGTTTTGCTGTGTCGATATCAACACGAGCACCTGCTTGAAGCTGGTCTAGGTCTTGACCAGATAGCTTGCCATACTCATCGTACTTGCTGACTTCAAACATCACATCGCCGTTATCGGCAACGTAAGCAAAGCCACGTTCGATCAGCTTCTCTACCAGCTCAATGATCTCTTGAATGTATTCCGTCGCGCGCGGTTCTACGTCTGGGCGCTTCATGTTTAGCGCATCAAAGTCAGCGTGCATTTCGCCAATCAAACGCTCAGTCAATGAATCACAAGACTCACCGTTTTCCGCCGCACGCTTGATTATTTTGTCGTCGATGTCGGTGATGTTGCGAACAAATTTTAGATCGTAACCTAGGTAGCGTAGGTAACGAGAAACAACATCAAAAGAAACGAAAGTGCGGCCGTGACCGATGTGACAGAGATCGTAAATGGTTACCCCACAGACATACATACCGACTTTACCAGCGGTGATGGGTTTGAATTCCTCTTTCTGTCTTGTAAGTGAGTTATATATTTTTAGCATGATCTCTATCTAATACTTGGTGAAATAAACAGTGCGTCAGTATATCAAGTGTTGTTTAGATACGTAATCCCAACACAAGCAAAAAGTCAGCTTTATATCCTCTATTCCCTTGTTTCCATCAAACACACCTACCCTTTTCGGGCGGATCCACTAGGTTTCTTATATTAGGAGTTGGTCTGTAAGAATAAGTTACGTTAGAATCGCAGGCTCTAATTACAAACATCAGTAAAGGAACGCGTCATGATCACCCTTCACACAAACTTTGGTGACATCAAAATTCAACTAAACGAAGAGAAAGCACCAGAGACTAGCGCAAACTTTCTACAGTACTGCCGCGACGGTTTCTACGACAACACGCTTTTCCACCGTGTAATTGATGGTTTCATGGTCCAAGGTGGCGGCATGGAATCTGGCCTTCAAGAGAAACCTTCTCGTGCTCCAATCAAAAACGAAGCAAACAACGGCCTAAGCAACAAAGTAGGTACATTGGCGATGGCTCGCACAATGGAACCTCACTCAGCGAGCTCTCAGTTCTTCATCAACGTAAACGACAACACATTCCTAGACTTCCGTAGCGAAAGCCTAGACGGTTGGGGTTACTGTGTATTTGGTGAAGTTATCGAAGGCATGGACGTAGTAAACAAAATTAAAGGTGTAAGCACAGGTTCTTACGGCATGCACCAAGACGTTCCTCTAGAAGACGTGCTAATCACTGGCACAACAATCGAAGAGTAATTGATTAGGAGAGCATGGATATGCTCTCCTTCTTCTAAGGCCTTTATACCTCCTATGACTACGTTATTTATTTCCGATCTTCACCTCACCCCGCAAGCTCCAGAAATCACCGACTGTTTTACTCAATTTATGCGAACGGAAGCGATCCACGCCGATGCCCTGTACGTACTGGGTGATTTGTTTGAGTTTTGGATCGGTGACGATGACACTTCAGACTTTGCGCAGCAAATTCGAGATGAATTTAAACGCCTAACTGACTCGGGTGTTCCTTGCTACTTCACGCAAGGAAATCGCGATTTTTTGGTAGGGAAACGTTTCGCCCAAAAAACCGGCGTGCAGTTGCTTGGTGACGAGACGGTCATCGACCTATACGGAAGAAAAGCGGTCGTTCTGCATGGCGATACATTATGTACTCGCGATGTGAAATATTTGGAGTACCGCAAGAAGGTCCACCAGCCTTGGCTACAGTGGGTATTCAATCGCATTCCATTTTTCATTAAGAAAAGAATCGTCAGCAAGGTGCAATCTGATATCAAACAGGACAAACAATCAAAATCCCTTGAGATTATGGATGTGACACCCGAAGAGGTAGTCAGAGTTATGGCACATCATGATGTCGATTTAATGATTCATGGCCACACTCACAGGCCTGCCGTGCATGAGATTCAAAGCGAATCGGTGCCCAAACAGCGCATCGTACTTGGGGATTGGTACACACAAGGCTCAGTATTGGTCTATGATCAAAAAGGATTTGAGCTGCAAAACCGACCATTTCGCAGCAATTAGATCTTTCGTTTGAGTTTTCTTTGAATCAACTCAAAGATTAATTCCTTGAAATCACTATCATCAAACACATCAATTGGATAGATAGAAAGCACATTGAAGTATTCATATATTGCTAGGCAGCCCATTTTAGACTGCGATAAGAAAACCATCGGATATGAGCTGCTGTTCCGCGACGGGCCTAAGAACACCTTTCCTGAAATCGATGCGGATCAAGCAACGAGCAAACTGCTTTCTGATCACTTTCTGTCTACTCACTACAGCACACTAGGTGACAATTTAGGTTTCGTTAATTTCCCGTATCAAAGCTTAATCAATCGCGTGCCGACTCTCTTTCCCGCAAGCAATCTAGTGGTCGAAATTCTCGAAGATTGCCAACCGACAGATGATCTTCTTGAAGCCGTTAGGGAAATGTATCACGCGGGCTACACCATTGCGCTCGATGACTTTGTACCGAGCCCTGAGTGGAAAAAGTTTCTACCTTACGTCTCTATCATTAAGTTCGATATTAGAATCGTATCTATTGAGAAAGCGCAGCGATTTATCCAAAAACTCAAAGCCACTAAAATTGAGTTCCTTGCTGAGAAAGTGGAAACTCACGAAGAGTTTTCGCTCGCGAAGCAAGCCGGATTTAAGTACTTTCAGGGCTACTTTTTTAGTAAGCCTGAGCTGATTCAAAGTAAGTCTCTCGAGCCTTCGTTTCTTACTATTGTTCAGCTGTGTAAGGAAGTGTCTAAGAGTGAAATTGATTACCGTTCAATCGAAGAACTGGTCTCACAAGACGTTTCGCTTTCCTACAAACTGCTTTCCTTTGTGAACTCTTCAAGTCATATCTCGACTAGGATTCAATCCTTTAAGCAGGCTCTGGTTTATCTAGGCGAAGAGAAGCTAAGGAAGTTCATCTCTTTGGTCGCGATTGCCTCAACTCAAGACTCGAAACCAGATTATTTATACGGTCTGTCGATACAAAGAGCACGCTACTGTGAGTTAATCTGGTCTCAGTTTGATACCAAAGGGGAAGAAGGTTCTGCGTTTCTAACCGGAATGTTCTCGCTGCTTGATAGTTTATTAGATCAGCCACTGGATCAACTACTGCAAAAAATCGCCATCGATGAGGCGGTAAAAGACGCACTCATCGAAAGAAAAGGCACGTTGGGTCAAATCCTAGACCTTGCTATTTGCTACGAGAAAGCAGATTGGGATCAAGTGGTTAGCCTAAGTGAGGAACTTGAACTGTCAGAGCAGACTCTCAAAGATTGCTACGACAAATCCGTTCAGTGGACACAAGAAATTCTTTCTGTTGTTCACTAGATAAAAATGTACACTATGCCAAAAGTACATTTTTAGAGAATAACCATGAGCCAATGCCCTTGTGGTTCGCAACTTAGCTACCAGCAATGCTGTGAACCTATTCATGCTAACCCAACCCAAGCTCAAACACCTGAAGCACTGATGCGCTCGCGATACAGTGCTCACGCGCTTGGTTTGGTCGACTATGTTATCGAAACCTATCACCCTAGTTGCGATGCTGCTTCTCAACGCGAAGGTATTGAAGAGTCGATTAATAGTAATTGGCTTAAACTGGAAGTGCTCTCTACTGAGCCTAGTAGTCATTCAGATGAAGGCTTTGTGACGTTTAAAGCTTACTTCGCTGACGATGGTCAGGAGTATTGCATGCAAGAGCGCTCGAGATTCGTGCGAGAGAATGGTCAATGGTTTTACATTGACGGCACTTTTCCAGATTCCGAACCTGTGCAAGAGCTTGAACCTCAGCAAGCGCTTCTGAACACGCCAGTGAGTTCTATTAAGGTAGGCCGAAACGACCCTTGTATCTGTGGAAGTGGCAAGAAATTTAAGAAGTGTTGTGGCTAAGAGAAATCTCACTTTCCGATAGTAACAATAGCAACAACAAAAAGGCGCATGATGCGCCTTTTCTGTTTTTGTCTGGCTCAGCCTTACTGGTCTTTGCAGTAAGCTTCCCATAAAGACAGCGCTTTACTGTTCGCTAACTCTCGATCGTTTGTTTCAGTGAACAACAATGCGGCCATTGTCGAAACAACAGTATTAGCCATTAGCTCATTATCTTCCACAGGCGTACCCATACGGTCTCGATTCGTACTAGGCAGCTCTTCTGACATCTGCTCTTCCCAATAATGGGATTCAACGCCTTCATTATGGCTCAACCAAACGGTCTGACTCACTTTCGGGTTGTATTCTGACTCGCCAGATAGTCCTTTAAACGAGATTACACCATGGGAGGTTTTACCCATCACATTCTCAACTTCAGCATGTAACTGCTGAAAGCCTGGGTGATAACTTCCTCGGATACCCAGTTTCGCACCACCCGGATTCAACGCGCGTACAACGGTATTTATCGGCGTTCTCAAACCATAACGAGCTCGCCATGCAATCATCGTCTTCGCTTGTGGGGCAAACGCTTCCAGAGGTAAGTAGCAATGCCATCACGTTCCATGATCGCTTTCGCTTCTTCTGGCGAAGATGCCTTCTGAATACCCAGCTCTTCCAAATAGTTCACTGCGTGTTCACGATCCGATGCGCCATCATAGTATCCATGCATCAAGGTCTTATATCCTGCGTTGGCTAGGATCTTTGCCGCAAGCAAGTGCCAAGCTTACCTGCTGAAGCACGTTTACCCGCATAGCAAGGCCAATCAATATCAGCGCCTAAGTCTGGTACTCGTGATTGGAACGCTTTTACAAAGCCTGCAATCTCGGCATTCGTTTCATTCTGGACACGGATCAGCATTAGCAACATCGCCATTTGATCATCGCCGACTTGCCCATCTAAGTATTCATCCATTACTTGATAAGCCTGCTCAAAACTTAGCGGCTTCCTTCCTCGTTCACCGCGTCCTACGGTGCGAATACATTCAATGATACTGCTCATTTCAATTCCATTTATTCTCTGATGCGCCACACGCCTCGACTACTCAAGAAAGTGTGCCGATTAAGCATCGATTAATCAATAACATGTTCTATTTATTTGAGGCACAAAAAAGCCGGCGATAAGCGGCTTTCGGAACAATCAGTGATTAACCGATGTGTGTCGCGCCACCCATGTATTTCTGTAGCGCTGTTGGAATAGCAATACGGCCATCCGCTTCTTGGTTGTTCTCTAAAATCGCAACCATAGTACGACCAACCGCTAGACCTGAACCGTTTAGAGTGTGTACAAGCTCTGGTTTCTTCTCGCCTTTACGACGGAAGCGTGCCTGCATACGACGAGCTTGGAAGTCCCACATGTTTGAGCAAGATGAGATTTCACGGTACGTCTCTTGCGCTGGTACCCATACTTCTAGGTCGTAAGTCTTACGAGCACCGAAGCCCATATCACCAGTACATAGAACCACTTTACGGTAAGGAAGCTCTAGAAGTTGTAGAACTTTCTCAGCGTGACCTGTTAGTTCTTCTAGCGCATCCATTGAATCTTCTGGTTTAGTGATTTGAACCAGTTCCACTTTATCGAATTGGTGCATACGGATAAGACCACGAGTGTCACGACCGTAAGAACCTGCTTCAGAGCGGAAACAAGGAGTGTGCGCCGTCATCTTAAGTGGTAGATCCGCTTCATCAGAAATTGTGTCACGAACCATGTTGGTTACTGGTACTTCTGCCGTTGGGATCAGCGATAGACGACGTGGTTCTTCATCACTCGCCTTCTCTTCTAAAGGCTCTGTGTGGAAAAGATCTTTACCAAACTTAGGAAGCTGACCGGTACCGTATAGGCTGTCTGCATTCACTAGGTATGGTACGTACATTTCAGTGTAACCGTGCTCTTCTGTATGAAGATCTAGCATGAACTGAGCAATCGCACGGTGTAGGCGTGCAAACTGACCTTTCATTACGATGAAACGTGCACCAGTAATCTTTGTCGCGCTCGCGAAATCTAGCCATCGCCCATTTCACCTAAGTCTACGTGATCTTTCACATCAAAGTCGTAAGACTTTGGCGTGCCCCAACGAGAAACTTCTACGTTGTCTTCTTCGTCTTTACCGTCTGGCACATCGTCAGCAGGTAAGTTAGGCACAGACAGTGTGATGTCTTCAAGCTTAGTTTGAATCTCAGCCAGCTCAACTTTCTTCGCTTCAAGATCGCTACCTAGCGTACCGATCTGCTTTTTGATCTCTTCAGCACCCTCTTTGTCGCCAGCAGCCATTTTTTGGCCGATCTGCTTAGAGATGGAGTTACGAGTGGATTGTAAATTTTCAACTTCTACTTGAATGGACTTGCGTTGTTCTTCAAGTTCACGGATAGCCTCTACGTCTAGCTTAAAGCCACGACGCGCCAGTTTTGCAGCTGTTTCATCCAGCTCTGTACGAAGTAATTTAGAATCCAGCATTGTTAATCCTATGCTTTGGGGTTATTAAAAAACGGATGAAAACCTTTCATCCGTTATTGAAACTTTGTCACCGTAAAGATAACGAAAAGACGCTATTTTTCATAGCGCTTTTGTGGGCTTTTTGCGTCTAAAGTAGCCAAGTAATCTAACTTTTCGCCAATTTTGGTCTCAAGCCTCTGTTTTGAGGAATATAGTAACGAGTATCGCTCATTTCTGGCGGTAAATACCTTTCACCAGCCGCATACGCTCCAGGCTCATCATGAGCATATCGGTACTCTGCCCCATAGCCCATGTCTTTCATTAAGCTGGTCGGCGCGTTACGCAAATGATGGGGCACTTCATACTCAGGAAGGTCTCTGGCATCCCGAAGAGCTTGCTTCCAAGCGTTATACACTGCATTACTTTTTGGTGCGCACGCAAGGTACACGACTGCTTGTGCAATTGCACGCTCACCCTCTGCCGGGCCAATTCGAGTAAAACAGTCCCAAGCATCCATGGCGACTTGCATTGCACGTGGGTCGGCATTGCCGATGTCTTCAGAGGCAATAGCCAAAAGCCTGCGAGCGATGTACAGGGGATCACAACCCGCCGTGATCATTCGTGCACTCCAGTACAAAGCGCCGTCAGGGTTAGAGCCTCGGATAGACTTATGCACAGCTGAAATCAAGTAGTACCAAATATCGCCCTTGTTATCAAAGCGAGACACTTTCTCACCCGCCACTTCCGCCAGCAGCGGCAATGTAATTTGCTTAACGCCTTTTTCATCTTCTTCTGCCATGTCATACAGCAGTTCTAGATAGTTGAGTGACATTCTTGCATCGCCGTTCACCAGCTCAGCCAAGCGTTCAAGAGTATTGTCATTGAAGTGGGCTTCGACTTTACCAAGACCTCGCTCTGGGTCTTGAATCGCCTCATTCAAAGCATCGAGCACTTCTTGTGTCGATAACGAGGTAAGCTTGTAAACACGTGCTCGCGAGAGCAGTGCGTTGTTAAGTTCAAACGACGGGTTTTCGGTTGTTGCGCCAATAAACGTTACGGTGCCATCTTCAATGTGTGGAAGAAAAGCATCTTGCTGAGATTTATTGAAGCGATGGACTTCGTCTACAAACAAAATAGTACGACGGCCAGCCAGTTTATTCTCTCGCGCTCTTTCAATCGCTGCGCGAATATCCTTCACCCCGGAAGTCACAGCTGATACTCGCTCGACTTCTGCATTAGCGTAGTTGGCCGCCACTTCCGCAAGCGTGGTTTTTCCTGTACCTGGCGGACCCCACAAGATCATAGAATGAATATGGCCAGCTTGAAGCGCTTTGCGCAAAGGTTTTCCCTCGCCCAAGATATGAGTTTGACCGATATATTGCTCTATGGTCGTCGGGCGCATTTTCGCCGCAAGCGGGCGAAAATCTTCTTCTGAGCCGAAATCTAAACTGTAGTTACTCAAGATCAATTCCTTTGATCGTCAACTTCTACGCCGTCTGGAATAACAAAAGTAAATCGATCCGCTTTTGGCTTATTCAACTCTACGTTTTCAAACACAAATAGGCCACGTTGACCATCTTGCTCGATGATATTGAAGCCTTTCACCACGCCCTTCTCGTCAATATCAATTTGGAACTGACCTTGATTCGAAGACTCAGATTTGGGAGCAAGCGTGAATCGATCGTCTTGCTGTGTAACGACATAGTTTTCCCAATCACTCTCTTGATTGCGAGTCAGTAGCACAAACGGCGTTTGCTCAGCCGCTTGTTCTTGCCAAAAAATACTCACCTGCTCGATGAATGGGCTGTAATACCACAGTGTTTTGCCATCAGACACCAGTAGGTTTTCATCTGGTAACGTGGTTTCCCAACGGAACAAGCTAGGGCGAGCGATCTCGACACTTCCCTGCCCTTCCATGACAATCTCCCCTTCTGGCTGATCACCTGCTGGTCAAACGTAGCGCTGAACCCATCATTGAGCGACAAACGCTCGCTCAGTTCCTCTTTTGGCCCTGCGAATACTGAAAAACTTGCGGCCGTAATGCTAGCTACGACTAACGAGAAAACTTTGTTCATTAAATACTCCGATTAATGCACGTCGAGTAAGTGCCTCACTCGACGTCGGTATAGGGTTATCTTAGCACTTGCCGATTTAGTATCGTCAACGGATTGTTCTGATTACTTTCTACTTGAATGCTGAGTTATTTTGAAAGCAAATGAGCGAAGAAGTTCACTTACTCCCTATCTCTCATTCAAAATGACAAAGTTTGAAAATCAAGCTTTACCACAACACTGTTTAAATTTCTTACCACTGCCACATGGGCATGGATCGTTACGACCGATGTCTTTAAATGGGTTCACACTTTGGCTCTTCCCACCAACCATCAACTCGTCTGCAGCGTGCGCAACTTCTGTCACCATGACATCGATTTGCTCAACCATGTCTGCAAGGTTTGGCGGATTATCAATACCCGCTAGTTTCATCTGCTCCTGAGTAGATGCTTCATCAATCGCCAACATCAGAGTCGTGAGCAAGCCTTGCAGCATACGCATTGTGCCGTCACCAATTTGAAACTCAGACCACTGCTCTTCCACCGTCGGCCAGAGTGTCATAAAACCTTCAGCAAAGTCAGCAAGGTTCTCTTGCTTGCTATCACCTTCGACAAGCGAAAGCAGTGAGTATTCGCTGCGCTTTAGTAAGTTGAACTGTGCATGGATTTGACTCACTACCGACTCTTTCAAATCACTGGCGGAGTCACCCAACACGCTCTCTAACCAAGACTCCGGATCGAGCGGTTTCGCAGCAAAGTTTGCACACAGCACGGCCCCTTCGATGAAGAAGGTTGACTCGTTGTGTGTGTCGCTATCGAGAGAAAGAAGTTGGTAAGTCATGAAGTAGCTCTGATAAATCTATTGTAATGCTGCGCATTATACCTAACTTTAACTCGATATGTTTCTTTCAAACTTATCTAACTTTAAATTGTCTCTAGTGGATGAAGCCAAAGGTGACAATATCATCAGAACCCACTACAATCGCGCCTCCTGAGTTACACGAGCAACATTTCATGAGAGTTATATTAGGCCCGATGGAGGGCGTACTGGATCATTTGATGAGAGAGATCTTAACCGATCTCAACGACTATGATCTTTGCGTCACTGAATTTGTTCGTGTTATCGACAGGAAACTTCCCGACCATGTGTTTTATCGGCTATGTCCTGAACTTGAACAAGGCTCGCAGACCAAATCAGGTGTGCCTGTTCATATTCAGCTATTAGGTCAGCATCCTGAATGGATGGCAGAAAATGCTCTGCGTGCGGCGGAGCTGGGCGCTCGTGGCGTCGATATTAACTTCGGTTGCCCAGCGAAGCTTGTGAATCGCAGCCGCGGTGGCGCAGCCCTGCTTCAACACCCAGACATTATTCATAACGTTGTCAAAGCGTGCCGTGAAGCGGTGCCTTCTCATATCCCAGTTTCGGCCAAGATTCGATTAGGCTGGGAAAACCCTGACGACTGTTTTGAGATCGTCGATGCCATTGAAAAAGCTGGTGCAGATGAGCTGACGGTTCATGCTCGCACAAAAGCAGGCGGCTACAAAGCCAGTGAAATTAAATGGGACTACATCAATCAGATCCGTCAAAGAACCTCTTTACCTTTGATTGCTAACGGCGAGATCTGGAACTACGAAGATGGTCAAGCGTGCATTAAAACAACGGGTGTTGATTCTTTAATGGTGTGTCGTGGTGCGTTCAACGTGCCTAACCTCGGCAACGTGGTAAAACACAACCAAACCATCATGCCGTGGAAAGATGTCGTAGATTTGCTGATCGTTTATTCTCAATACGAAATGAAGGGCGACAAAGGCCTTTATTATCCAAACCGCGTTAAACAGTGGTTTGCGTACTTGAGACAGCAATACCCAGAAGCAGCTCAACTATTTAGAGAGATTCGCACCTTTAACAAGGCGCAACCTATCGTTGACTACATTGAGAAATATCGCACTGAGCTTCAGTTAGAAGCTGTCGATTAACCAAGCGGCATTTACCTAAATTGGAAACAGAATCGAAAAAGCCAGAACCGTTCGTCGGTTCTGGCTTTTTAATTCTCGCTCAATACCTTGTCACCTAACTCAGTAATAAACTGTCGTCGGCAAGCTCTTCACCACGCACCTTACTAAACATTTCTAGCAAGTCAGGCACCTGCATGTTTGCTCGTTGCTCACCAGCAACGTCTAACACCACCTCTCCTTGATGGAGCATCACTGTGCGATCGCCACACGCCAAAGCGTCTTTCATTGAATGAGTCACCATCATTACTGTTAGGTTGAACTCTTTCACGATCTTTTTCGTCAAATCGATAATAAAAGCCGCCATTCTTGGATCGAGCGCCGCAGTGTGCTCGTCAAGCAGCAGCAATTTGCTTTCTGACAGCGTTGCCATAACCAGACTAACCGCCTGACGCTGACCACCCGACAAAAGACCAATATTGTCACTCAAACGATCTTCTAACCCTAAACCTAATATGCTGATGCGCTCTTGAAAGAGCTTTCTACGCTTACTTGACAGTGAAAGCGTCCAGCCACGTCTTTTACCACGCATGTAAGCAAGAGCCATGTTTTCTTCGATGGTAAGATCGCCACAGGTTCCCGCTAGCGGGTCTTGAAACACACGTGCACACTGCTTAGCCCTTTGGTCAACGGTAAGGTGTGTAACGTCAGTTCCATCGATAAGAACTCGACCACCAAGCATAGGCGTTTCACCCGTCACAGCGCCCAGCAAAGTTGATTTACCTGCACCGTTAGAGCCAATCACGGTTAAAAACTCATGCTCCGGCACCTCTAACGACACACCTTTGAGAGCACGGTTTTCCAATATAGTGCCTGGGTTAAAGGTCACTTGAATATCTTCTAACGCGATCATTCTTTGTTACCTCCCGATGCTAAATCTTGGCTTTCTCAGCACTCGACTGAGCGCGTTTCTTAGATTGAATATTGCTCTTTATCTTGGGGGCGATCAGTGCAACAGCAACCAAGACGGCCGTAACTAGATTAAGATCAGAGGCTTGCAATCCAAACATGCCAGAGCTCAATGCAAAGGCAACCGCCAATCTGTAAAGTACAGATCCAACAATCACCGCCACAACCGCAACCCAGATTTTTCTGCCTGGGATTAAGGTTTGACCCAAGATCACCGCCGCGAGACCGACAACAATCGTACCAACACCCGATGTGACATCAGCAAAACTGTTTGTTTGGGCAAATAAAGCTCCCGCAAATCCAACAAAACCATTGGAGAGCGCCAAACAGAAATAGGTATAAAATGACGTGCTGCCGCCTTGAGCAGACACCATACGTGCATTCACACCGGTCGCTCTTAACCCCAGACCAAAATCACTGTTCAAAAGTCGAATAACGCCCCAAGCCGAGATTAATACTAAGACGCCAACCACCAGTGTGCGTATGTACAAAGCATCTCCTAACATCTCGAACGGGGTTAAGATTGTATCCTCACCTAAGAGAGCGATGTTCGGGCGGCCCATAATACGAATATTGATCGAAAACGCCGCAATCATGGTCAGAATTGAAGCCAGTAGATGAAGAATCCCGCATCGCACAGCAAGAAATGCAGTGACCCAGCCCGTCATGGCACCAGCCATAATCGCCATCGCCGTCGCCAACCACGGGTTTATGCCAGATACGATCGCTGTCGCTGCTACCGCGGCTCCCATCGGAAAGCTGCCATCAACACTTAAGTCAGGAAAATCGAGAACACGGAAAGTAAGATAGACACCTAGCGCAACTAGTCCATAAACGAGGCCGATTTCTAATGCACCAAAAAACGCAAAAGCGGACATGATAACTCCTTTACCAACAATCAAAGCCAGCAGTTACGCTGCTGGCTTCAAACATGGCTATCGCCCTACTTATTCACGGTAGTCGCACGTGAGACTAATGACTCAGGTAGTGTGATACCTAGTGATTGACTCGCACTGGTGTTAACCACCAAGTCAGAACCTTGCGCAACTTTCACATCCAATGCGCCTGGCTGTTTACCTTGCAAAATGGCCACAACATAATCTGCCGTTTGAACACCAACTTGATAGTAATCGAAACCTAAACTCGCAATTGCGCCTTTTTCAACGTAGGAAGTTGCTCCGCCGAAAACGGGTGTCTTGGATTGATTTGCCGCAACGATCATACCTTCAATCGCGCTCGCCACAGTGTTATCAGTTGGCGCATAGATAACATCAGATTTAGCGGCAATTGCTTGAGTCGCGGACTGAACATCCGCACTCTTAAGCGCTGTTCCTTCCACAACCGATAGCCCATGCGCTTTGGCGCTTTCTTTTAACAGAGCGACGAGTGTTACTGCATTCGCCTCACCTGGGTTGTAAACCACACCAATGGATTTGGCGTTTGGTAGAATTTCTTTAATGAGTTCAACGTGCTGCTCAACAGGAGAGAGATCCGACAGACCCGTCACGTTTTTACCCGGCTGCTCCATGCGCTTCACTAATTTAGCACCAATTGGGTCAGTAACTGCGGTAAAGACAACAGGGATACTGCGGGTAGATGAAACCAAAGCTTGCGCACTGGGGGTAGCAATTCCCACTAAGACATCGGGCTTCTCGCCGACAAACTGCCTAGCAATTTGCACCGCAATCGCAGGGTTACCTTGCGCCGTTTTATAGTCAAACTCTAGGTTCTTGCCCTCTTCATAACCTTGCGCTTTTAAACCATCCAGCAAACCCTGACGCGCAGCATCTAACGCTGGATGCTCTACAATCTGTGAAACCGCTACTTTCGCAGTTTCAGCGCTTACGATTGGTGAAGAAATAAGTGCAACGCCAGATAATACTGCCGCCACGATCGCTTTGCGTGCTTTCATCTTAACTCCTTGAAGTCAGCCACTATATTTAGGTGGTTCGGCAAATAGCCGTACAGATACAGTCCAATTTCTGTACAACCATTATTATCAGCAAGCTATTGCAAAGGAAAGTGAGATTTAACAAAAAAGCAACAAAGTTTGAGTTAGGTAGCCCTTCAAGACGTTTTTTCTGCGTGAATTAGGAGGTTACGTGGCGTCACTTCGCGCGAGCAGAACTGTTTAATACTGACTTGATAGCCATTTTGCTCAAGATATAGAGACTTATCTAGCGCAAGCCAAAGCTCTAATGGGCGACGGAAAATCTGCTGAACCAGGCTTAATCGCTCCATGTTCCAAAAGCGCGCTTCCGCTTTTTCTAAGTAATATTGAAAATCGACGCCAGTAAGGTTAAAACCCTTCTTTTCAGCAGCCCATAAACAAAACGCTTCAAAGCCCTCATCTAATTGCGATTTCTTGATACTTGGTACAGGTACGTACTCGGATATGCCTAACGTTTCGCGAAGTAGCAAATCGAGACCAAGACGAAACCTCATCTCTAAATTACGATGACGATGAACACGCGCCCCGCCGGTGACGGTTTCCTGAAGAGGAATGCGCAGTTCCGCTTTAGTCAGAGACAAACATGACGCTTTCGCTACATCTGACATTGGCTTGTAACGTTCTGTTTGTATCAAGTGATAGCAGCAAGGCGATAAGGTCATAGCGGGCAACTGGGCATCAACACCTTTGCTGATTAAGGAAACGTGAAGATCTCCGCAAGCATGCAGTGCGACCGCATGCTGATTGCAGTTAAACACGGCACGCGAAGTGTCTGACAACGCATCACCTTGAACAAAGGTCATATCGAGCTTCATTGCATCGGCGTCAGCCTGACCTCGCTCACATAAAGGCTGCTGAAATTCGAAACTCGTTACTGGCTGTTGAGTTTCGTGAGCAAGGATTCGCCCTAAAAAGCCTTTACCCGAGCACCATTCAAGCCACTCAGAGCCCTGATGTTGCCCGATAGCCGCGCTGCCCATTGCGACGATTTGATTCAGTTTTCGACCAGGAATGCCATTATCTAGTCCCGTCGGAAGTGCAAGATCCTCGACCTCTGCAGCCTCGACGTTGCAAATGTCATTAACGGCAACGACCTCGGGCAAAAAACCTTGAAATTGAGCGACGAGTTCCGCGGGCTCAGACTTAAAGTGTTCGATCTCTTTTGGTAAGAGATTGATTAGCCACTGACAAAGTTCAGGGTGAGTATCATGCCAAGGAAGTAAATCGAATAAGCTTTGATGGAAGGGCTCAAAACGCCAATAGTCTTGATGGTCAGATAGAAATGTATCGAGTATTTTAAATTGCTGTTTCATGCTTCCCCCACTCACTTTGCGCATTGTAGAGGGAAGCCATTAGCTGTCAATAAACAGTGACGTTCATCAACAGCAAAGTTCTCTATCGTACAGGCAAGTCGATGTCTTTAAACATCTCTTCAATCTCACTGTTTGATTTCAGGGAAATCGCTTGCTCTACGACAGGTCTTGTTAGGTGTGGGGCGAAACGCTCCATAAAATCATACATGTACGAACGCAAGAAAGTCCCGCGGCGGAACCCAATACTGGTAGTGCTTGAACCAAAGATATGGCTAGCATCAATCGCCACTAAGTCTGTATCGAGGCTTTCATCAATTGCCATGCTGGCAATCACACCCACACCAATACCCATCCGAACGTAAGTCTTGATGACATCGGCATCCGTTGCCGTAAACACGACTCGTGGCGTTAGACCTACTTTATTGAAAGCAGTATCTAGCTCCGAACGCCCAGTAAAACCAAATACGTATGTCACCAATGAGTATGCAGCCAGATCTTCAATCGATACATGGCTCTTGCGTGCAAGTGGGTGATCTTTAGGAACGACGATAGAGCGATTCCAATGGTAACAAGGGAGCATGATGGCATCTTGGTATAGATGAAGCGCTTCTGTTGCGATTGCAAAGTTAGCCGTACCTTTAGCAACAGCCTCAGACATCTGACTCGGCGTTCCTTGGTGCATGTGAAGAGAAACTTTCGGATAACGAGCAGTAAAGCCTTTAATGACGTCAGGTAAAGCGTAGCGTGCCTGAGTATGAGTCGTAGATATGTTCAGCGTACCAATCTCTGGATGAGTATGCTCGCCGGCAACGGCTTTGATACTTTCTACGCGCGACAAAATCTCTTGTGAGATTCGAATGATGTCTTCACCAGCGTTTGTAACCTGAGTTAGATGCTTACCACTACGTTCAAATATTTGAATACCAAGTTCGTCTTCCAATAATCGAACTTGTTTACTGATACCCGGCTGTGAAGTATAAAGCTCTCTGCTGTCGCCGAGACGTTCAAGTTATGGTTTACAACTTCTACGATATACTTCAGTTGCTGTAATTTCATCTTTGACCTCGTGTTCAATCCCTTGTAGAAAACTCCCAAAAAACCGCTTTATGTCTATTATCTAAATAGAAAGGTTTATGCAGATGCAATATGCCGCAATTTTTATGATAGTTTATAATTATTAGTTATAACGTGTTATACACTTAATTAACAGCGAAAAATGACTCATCTCGACAAGGATCTGCGCTCAATTTGATTCGCATAGGTATTTTTTGCAATCCAGTGCGCAATTTATTGTTTACAGTAGGGGTTTTGCTTAGAGTTAACGTCTTATCACGTAATAATAATGAAGCCCTATTTTCTGGTACTGCGTGCGCGAAGATTCGTGTATCCTTACCGATTAGCCATTCAATATAAGATACGGAATTTATGAATATTGGTTTGATCATTGCGTTAGTAGCCGTCTTGCTAGTGCTCGTCCTTGGCTACAACATCATGCTGCAATACAAAGTAAAAGTAGAAACAGCGAAGAAGCAGGAAAGCGCTAGGCATGTAGCTATTATCGATGCGACAGAAGACCTTATTGGCAACGCTCATCACATGCCATTTAGCAAGGCTCTATTGATCTGTTTGAACGTGCGAATTCTAGATGCGCTCGAAAGCATGTTTGAGCTAGATCCTAAGAACAAACAGCTGGCTCAACGCATTGAAAATATGAAGCAGCAGATCAAACAGCTTCAAGACAATCACAACGGCGCGGAAAGTACGCCTTTCAAAACACCAACCAGCGATAAGCAAGCAATCATGATGCTGAAGTTGGTGAAGCGATTAAGAGACACTATTCGCAGTGAGCACAACAAAGGCCGTTTTGATACCCAAGCCTATGTTGAAGAAAATGCTCGCTTAGAAACCATTCAAGTTCGTATTAATATCGAAAATGTTATCAAACGTGCGAAGGATGCAATCGTTCGCGGTCAACCGGGTACGGCAGTACAACTTCTGCGTAAGGGCCTTGACGCTCTAAGTACTAAAAACGACAACTACTCCAATCAGGCTCGAGAACAACTTCAGAAGATGTACGATGAACTTGAGCAAAAGCGTCAATCGAAAAGCGCAGAAGAGCTCCAACAGATGGAAGAAAAAGAGCGCGAAGACGATATGGACGCGCTATTTGGACAGAAGAAAAAGTGGTAGTCGCCCTTTAACTATTTACACCGTAATTAACAATAGCAGTAAGGCCGCAAATGCGGCCTTTGTTTTATGTGGTCAACATGCTAGAAAAATACCAAGATTTACTGACTCCTATTCATCAATTCCTTCATTGCGAAACACCCCAGAGTTGGATTGATGAAGCGAAAAAACCAAGCAACCTTAAAACCATTCTTATTGACCACTTGTTGTGTGAATTGAAAGCAGGTCAGTCAGCGATGCTGCTCATCAGAAAGTATGCTATTGCCCCTCAAAGTGCCACCACGCTTTTAGACTGGTTCAAGCCTTATGAAGACTTTGCTTATCGCAAAACAGGCAGCCTAGAAACCTTGAAGGGGAAGAGTCAGATTTCTAAAACCATTATGGCGAAGTCCGATTCACCGTATAGCCAAGATCTAATCGATAAGATGGTACTTCTGATAAAAGAAGAGTTACATCACTTCTACCAAGTATTGGAGATCATGGAAAAGAAAGGCATAGCCTATGAGCCTGTTCCGGCAAGCCGATACGCAAAAGGTATGTTATCGAAAATGGCGACTCATGAGCCCAAACACTGGTCGATAAACTGATTATCGGTGGCTATATTGAAGCTCGCTCTTGTGAGCGTTTCGCAAAACTGGCCCCACACCTAGACGACGATATCGCTAAATTCTACATTTCATTGCTTCGCTCAGAAGCACGACACTATGAAGACTATCTTTCTCTAGCACAGGAGATCGCAGGTGAAGATATTTCTGAGCGAATCGACTACTTCGGCAAAGTAGAAGCAGAGCTAATCACTTCGCCAGATCAAGATTTTAAGTTTCACAGCGGATCTCCGGCCTAACTCTGAAGTCCCCCTTTGCTTAAGCCTAGAAGCACGGTTAGACCAAGCTAAAAAAGCCAGCGACGCTGGCTTAAAAGAAGGGGGTCAATTTAGGCTAAGCTTGCATTAATCTCAGCAAGAACAGTAGCTGGGTCTGGCGCTTGCGTAATAGGACGGCCGATAACTAGGTAGTCAGAACCCGCTTGAATCGCGTCCGCTGGCGTCATGATACGTTTTTGATCACCTACAGCTGCGCCTGCAGGACGAATGCCTGGAGTGACCAGTTTGAACTCTTGGCCTAGCTCACTCTTCAGCATAGAAGCTTCCTGTGCTGAACACACCACACCGTCTAAACCTGAGTTTTTAGTTAGAGTGGCCAAGCGAATCACTTGCTCTTTCGGCTCTAAATCTAAGCCAATACCACGTAGGTCACTTTGTTCCATACTCGTCAAAACTGTCACGCCAATAAGTAGGGGACGATCTTTGCCATAAGGTTCTAGGATTTCGCGTGACGCCGCCATCATTCGCTCACCACCACTCGCGTGAACATTCACCATCCATACACCCATTTCCGCAGCAGCGCGTACCGCTTTAGAGCAAGTATTTGGGATGTCGTGAAACTTAAGGTCTAGGAAAACGGAAAACCCACGTTTGTGCAACTCTTTAACGAAATCAGGACCAAACAAGGTAAACATCTCTTTACCTACTTTTAAACGACAAGAACTTGGGTCAATACGATCTACGAATGCAAGTGCGTCATTTTGATTGTCGTAATCCAGTGCCACAATGACTTTTTGGTCGATCATTTCATCTCCTAATAGTGGTTATACGGTGAGTTGATACAAAAAATGCAGCCTATTATAAGCTGCATCGTTACTATTCTCCATCCAATCCGCGAATTGGTTTAATGGTTCCCCAACCTTTACACGATGGGCAGTGCCAATAAAGCGAATGAGTCGAAAACCCACATTTACGGCATCGATAATGCGGCTTAACCTTAAGCTGTTCGCCAACCATTTTCTGTAATGTGGTTAAACTTGCTTTCGCCCTACCCTCTTCCGCATCAGCAAGATGATAGTCCATTAGGCGATAGAAGCCTTTCATGGTCGGGTTCTTAATCAACTGGCGAGTAAGAAATTCTTGAGCCGCGGTCACACCTTCATGTTGTGCGACTATCTGCGCGAGCATCAGCTCAGTAGATACACCAGCTTTACGCGCCATACACGCCTTTAAGAACTCCAAAAGTTGGTCTTCAATACCGAGGTGATGATAGCACTCTGCTAACGTAGGAAGTACTTCACCGACGAAATCGACATCTTGCTCAAGCACACTCTCCATGTACTTGATCGTTGTTTTGTAGTCTTCAGCTTCAAGATACAACCTACCCAATGAGATACTAGCTCGAACACACTTCGGGTCTTCTTTTAATGCTTGCTCAAACTGATGTATCGCTTTTGCACGGTCGCCATCAGACTGAGACAAGATAGCCAGTTCACACCAAAAATGAGCAATAGAAAGCTTCATACGTCGCTTACCAGACTTCACCAACATCGACGCATAATGAATCGCTTTGTTCCATTCTCGAGTCTGCTGGTAAATGGATACTAACTGCTGTAAGGCTTGCTCTTTATGATCGGGCTCATCCACTAGCTGCTCAAAGATACGCTCTGCTCGGTCCAAAAAGCCGGACACCATGTAGTCTTTTGCTAACTGTTGCAGCGCAATATTTTTCTGATCAATGCTCAAGCCCGAGCGTGAAATTAGATTTTGGTGAATGCGAATAGCGCGATCAACCTCGCCTCGTGATCGAAACAGGTTACCCAAAGCGAGGTGAGTATCAATCGTTTCATTGTCGACCTGAAGCAGTTCAATGAAGTGATCGACCGCCTTGTCTGACTGATCAGATAGAAGTAGGTTTAGACCCGTTACGTATTGACGAGAAATTTGATTGGATTGATTCTGCTTATCTTGCTGAGCACTACGATTACCCATATACCAGCCATAGGCGGCGGCGATAGGTAACAGCAAGAAGAGTATCTCTAACATTCAGTAGAAAGCCTTTCGATTTTAAGCCTTGCTCTCAGCGACCACTTCTGGCCCTGAAACTTTTTTCAATTTTTTATTGAGTTTACGAACTTGATGCTGGGACTTGAGGTACAGGCTACCAAAGATAACCCAGGCCAAGACAAAACCGCTAACGAAAACAACACCCAACAGTGTTGAGAGGTGGAAGTCACCTTGAGCCAATAAGTAGTTAAATGTGACAACTGCTTGATTTTGCGAGCCTAACGCTAATGCGATAAGAAATAATGCAAGGACTACAACGATTTTTATAATTTTCATTACTCATCACCTTATTGGGTATTCCGCCTTGA
The DNA here is from genome assembly GCF_001012815.1 of Vibrio mexicanus. Taxonomy (GTDB): domain Bacteria; phylum Pseudomonadota; class Gammaproteobacteria; order Enterobacterales; family Vibrionaceae; genus Vibrio; species Vibrio mexicanus. The sequence continues at coordinate 65,951 of NZ_JYJP01000027.1, read as the reverse complement.
TTATGCAGCAAAACGCCCAAACAAACCACGATTAGAGCTAACTATCTAAGTAATAAAAAGCGGCACACTAAACTAGCATGCCGCTTTTTGTATCTAAACTGAATTAGAGGCTGTTATTAACGCGCTCTCTAAGTTCCTTACCTGGTTTGAAATGAGGAACGTACTTGCCCTCTAACTCAACCTTATCACCCGTTTTAGGGTTTCGGCCTACACGAGGCTCTCTGTAGTGGAGAGAGAAGCTGCCAAAACCACGAATCTCAATACGGTCACCCTCTTCCAAAGTTGATGCCATATGCTCTAGGATATCTTTCACTGCATCTTCAATTTCTTTGGCTGATAAGTGAGTTTGTTCAGCACAAAGCCTTTCAATTAGTTCCGACTTAGTCATAGTTTTCCTCATCGAGTATTTTTTTACTCATTATAGTAAGTAATGCTGATTCCAACAAACACTGAAAGTAAATTATTGTTAAAAATCCATCACTTGGATCAATATCAATACGATAAGTGTAGATTTAGTTAGCCGAGGTTCAAGTTTATCGGGCTAAATTAATCCGTTTATTGAGATAAGCACTGAATTTTAAGCAAAAAAAAGGAGCCTTACGGCTCCTTTTCTAAGACGTCTATTACTCGCCTTTAGCTGCTTTGAAAGCGTCAGCCATAGCGTTACCGAACGCGCCTTCTTCAGACTTGTTCAGTGAAGCCATTGCTTCTTGCTCTTCAGCTTCGTCTTTAGCTTTGATAGATAGGTTGATTACGCGGTTCTTACGGTCTACACCTGTGAACTTAGCTTCAACACTGTCACCAGCGCTTAGGATTAGAGAAGCATCTTCAACGCGGTCGCGTGATACTTCAGAAGCGCGGATGTAACCTTCAACGCCGTCAACTAGCTCTACTGTTGCGCCTTTAGCGTCAACTGCAGTTACTGTACCGTTTACAAGAGTACCTTTCTTGTTTTCAGCAACGTAAGCATTGAATGGGTCATTTTCCATTTGCTTAACGCCTAGAGAGATACGCTCACGCTCAGCATCTACTGCTAGAACAACTGCAGAGATCTCGTCACCTTTCTTGTACTCACGTACAGCTTCTTCACCTGGAACGTTCCAAGAGATGTCAGATAGGTGAACTAGACCATCGATGCCGCCTTCTAGACCGATGAAGATACCGAAGTCAGTGATAGACTTGATCTTACCAGTAACTTTGTCGCCTTTAGCTTGAGCTTCAGCGAATGACTGCCATGGGTTAGCTTTACACTGTTTCAGACCTAGAGAGATACGACGACGCTCTTCGTCGATTTCAAGAACCATAACCTCAACTTCGTCGCCAACATTAACAACTTTAGATGGGTGGATGTTCTTGTTAGTCCAATCCATTTCAGAAACGTGTACTAGACCTTCAACGCCTTCTTCGATTTCAACGAAGCAGCCGTAGTCAGTAAGGTTAGTAACACGACCAGAAAGCTTGTGACCTTCTGGGTAACGCTTAGCGATTGCTACCCATGGATCTTCGCCTAGCTGCTTAAGACCTAGTGATACGCGAGTACGCTCACGGTCGAACTTAAGAACTTTAACTTGGATCTCGTCACCAACGTTAACGATCTCAGAAGGGTGCTTAACGCGCTTCCAAGCCATGTCAGTGATGTGTAGTAGCCATCAACGCCACCAAGATCAACGAACGCACCGTAGTCAGTAAGGTTCTTAACGATACCTTTAACTTCGCTACCTTCTTGTAGAGTTTCAAGAAGCTCATCACGCTCAACGCTGTTTTCAGATTCGATAACTGCACGGCGAGAAACAACTACGTTGTTACGCTTCTGGTCAAGTTTAATAACTTTGAACTCTAGCTCTTTGTTTTCTAGGTGAGCAGTGTCGCGGATTGGACGTACGTCTACTAGAGAGCCTGGAAGGAAAGCACGGATACCGTTTAGTTCAACAGTGAAACCGCCTTTAACTTTACCGTTGATGATACCAACAACAGTTTCAGCTTCTTCGTAAGCTTTCTCAAGAACGATCCAAGCTTCGTGACGCTTAGCTTTCTCACGAGAAAGTTGAGTCTCACCGAAACCATCTTCAACAGCGTCTAGAGCTACGTCTACTTCAGCGCCGATTTCAACTTCAAGTTCGCCAGCAGCGTTCTTGAACTGTTCAGCAGGGATAGCAGATTCAGACTTAAGACCAGCGTCAACAAGAACGAAACCGTTCTCGATAGCTACTACAGTACCTTTAACGATGCTGCCTTGTTGGAATTCTGTTTCGTTTAGAAACTCTTCAAAGAGTTGAGCAAAAGATTCAGTCATTTATTTAATCTTCAATAAATTAAACGTCCACGGGTATCCTACCGCATGGGGTTATTAAATTCGCCAATCATCATCCTTGCGACCGACGTTCTGTGCTGACAGAGTATAGACTACTCTGCCAACTTAGATTCAATATATTTCAGTGCTTCTTCTACCACTTGTTCGATAGTCATCGAAGTAGAATCAAGCACGAGCGCATCCTCTGCAGGGCGTAATGGAGCACTGGGCGATTACGATCTCTATCGTCTCGCTCTTGGATCTCGCTCAAAAGGTCGTCAAATTTAACATCTAACCCTTTATCTTGCAACTGTTTAAGCCGTCTCGTTGCACGCTCATGAGCACTCGCATCTAAGAAGATTTTCACTTCAGCGGATGGGAATACAACAGTACCCATGTCTCGACCATCTGCGACTAGACCTTCACCTTCGGCAAATGCTCTTTGTCGACGTAACAATGCCTCTCGAACACGTGGAAGTGCGGCTACTTTTGAAGCCGCCATGCCCGTTTCTTCTTTACGCAACTCACGAGAGACATCTTCGCCTTCAAGAATGACTTTAACTAGGTCACCTTCTGCGACAAACTGAACATCGAGGTGTGTCGCCATAGGAACAAGGGCATCTTCTGACTCAAGGTCTAGACCGTGATGGATCGCTGCAAGCGCTAATACACGATAGATCGCGCCTGAATCGAGTAGCTGATAACCTAGCTTATCAGCTAACAGCATGCATAGTGTGCCTTTACCTGCACCACTGGGGCCATCTACGGTAACGACAGGTGTATGAGGGGACATCTTCAACTCCACGTTGTTATCAGTTGCAAAGGTACATATACCTGAGCATTTATCGACGCAGAATTATATACGTAAGCGATAGGAAGTTATACAGGCAATTCTACTGAATTGATGTTGAAAGGCGCTTAACTTCAGCGCCTCACTGAAACTTAGCAAGTGACTACAACTTAATTCTTGCTCTGTTCTTTTCAACAATTGACTCACCAATACCTTTTACATTGATGAGATCATCGGCTGAAGCAAACTTACCCACTTTGTCGCGATATTCCACAATTGCCTTCGCTTTAGAAATCCCAACACCCGATAGCAACGCCGCAAGTTCTTCTGCCCCCGCCTGGTTGACATTGACTGTAATCTCGATACCTTCCAGTTCAGGCTTAGTTGTGTTTTCTGCAGCAAATGACACCTGAGATAAACTAAAAACGATCGCAAATGCAATCAATATTCTCTTCAAAATCAATTTTATTCTCCTTATAGAAATAGATTAAAAAAGGAGCATGATTGTGAAGGTTCCATTGTTTGTTGATAAGCAGGATAACGACAAAATAAAACGAGCCGCTAATGCGGCCCGTTTTGATTAACCTGTTAATTGCAGATGCTACTGCGTATCTACAATAAAATAGTCAATGTCAGTGTTATTGCGAATGATACTCAGCAGTCCAGACAAATCTTGTTGAGCATTCATCTGCACAATTTGGTTACCGATTTGAGCCATGTATTGAGGCTCAATATCTGCAATAACTTTGTCCAGAGCAACGATGACGATGTCGCCATTCATTTCCTTCGCTTGCGCATACACCGGCTCGCCTTGCTGCGGTTTCGCCATTGCAAATACAACATCAGCGATTGCAGAGCTACGATCAATCATCTCACTTTCTGAGAAGCTCAAATCGAATTTCGTCAATGCAGAACCGTCTTGCTCTAGCGACTCCAATACTTCATTCGCAGTTGCAATCGCATTCTCTTCACCACGTAGTTGAGATAGACGCAACTCAACTTGCTCACGGACTTCCTCAAGTGGCAGTACGATTTCATCACGAGCATCTTCAACACGAACAACAATGATGTGCTCTGGTGCTACTTCGATAACTTCTGAGTTGAGGCCATCTTCTTTTACTTCTGGGCTAAGAATCGCTTGCATCACTGCTTGAGAAAGCAGAATTTGTGGTGCATCCACTTGAGAAACAAAATCCGTTACTTGAATAGGTTGATTAACCGCTTCAGCAGCATCGTCTAATGAATCAGGGTATTCAAATGCAACACGCTCTAGGTCGCTTTGTAGCTCGTAGAACTGATCAACCGCTTCTTGGTCGATAATCTCAGCGATGATTTCATCAGACACTTCTTCAAACGGTTTCACAACTGACGTTCTTACGTCATCAAGCTTGATGATATGGAAACCAAAATCAGACTGAACCACTTCTGTAATATCACCAGCATTAACCAGTGCAAATGCCGCTTCTTCAAAAGCAGGATCCATCACATCACGTTCAATCCAACCTAGTGAACCACCCTCTTCTGAGCTACCGAAGTCTTCAGATTTATCTTGAGCAAGAGTGGCAAAGTCTGCACCTGCGTTCAACTCGTCAAGAATTGCCTGAGCACTTTCAGCATCTTGAGTCAGAATATGGCTTACGCTGCGCTGCTCGTCTGATGAATATTTGTCTAGGTGCTCGTTATAGTAAGTTAGGGCTTGCTCGTCTGTTACGCTAACTTGTTTACGCAATGACTCAGCAGAGAGCTCGATGTAAGCCACTTTAACCTGCTCAGGACGCATGTAGCTTGCAGAGTTCTGTTCATAGTAGCTTGTGATTTCTTCTTCCGTTAGCTCAACCTGGTTTGCGTAATCTTCTAAAGACAGCGCAATCTTACGAACTTCTCGAGTTTGAGTAATCAACTTGCTTTGAGCTTCGACTTCACCTTCAAGCGCAAAGTCACTCGACTGAACGGCCGTTAGCAGTTGGTTGCGAATCAAATCACGGCGCAAGTATTCAGCAAAGCTCTCTGGAGAAAAACCTGCACGACGAAGCGCAGATTGATAAATGTCTTGGTCGAAAGTACCTTCGGTTTGGAACTGAGGCATTTCAAGAATCATAGTACGAATTTGAGCATCGCTTACGCGAAGACCTAGAGATTGAGCGTGTTGCTCAAGTAGCAGATCGTTAACCATGCGATCTAGAACAGAACGACGGAATGACTCTACGTAGCTTGGATCAGCAAGCAGGTTAGAGAAGTAGTCGCCAAGCTGTGATTGCATGCGATTACGTTCGTTTTGATAAGCTTGCTCGAATTCACCACGTGCAATTTCTGCGTTGCCAACTTTTGCTGCCACATTCGCGTTACCGCCAATGATGTAGCTACCCACGCCGGCAAATACAAACGAAAGGATAATTAGTCCGAGGATAATTTTTACCGCGATGCTATTCACGCCCTCGCGAATCCGTTCCATCATAGTTTTAATGCTCTCCGAAAATGAAGTTGAACACTTCTTAATTTAAAAAATTTGATTAGCGCGATGATACCAGAAAAAGAAATGCGCATCAGTAGGATGCGCATAAATTAAAAAGGTTCGAAATTTCTTTAAAACTTGTATTAGTTACAAGAGTCTTTCAGAGCTTTACCTGCTTTGAATGCTGGTACTTTTGCTTCTGCGATTTGGATCTCTTCACCAGTCTTAGGGTTACGGCCTGTACGAGCAGCACGAGTACGTACGCTGAAAGTACCGAAACCAACTAGAGCTACTTGGTCGCCAGATTGTAGAGTGTCGCCAACTGCTTCGATGAATGCATCAAGAGCACGACCAGCAGACGCTTTTGAGATGTCAGCATTTTCTGCAATTTTTTCTACTAATTGTGTTTTGTTCACTGTGATTCCCCTTAGTGCTATCTGTTGTATTTTTATTAAGATAGCGTTTCGTTCCATTCATATTTGAAAATAAGCTGAGGCCAGTTGTACCAAGGGTCTCAGCTATAGTTTGTAACGTTAGCGCCCAAAAAAAACGCTGACAAGCCTTTTTAGGCTAATCAGCGTAATCTTTTAATTATTTTTGCTGCACGTCACTATTTTTGCGCAGCGAATTCGACTCCAGAAGGGTCTCGCTCTAGTGCAACCTTAAGAACCTCGTCGATCCACTGCACTGGGATAACCTTCAGATCCGCAATAACATTGTCTGGAATCTCTTCCAAATCACGCTCGTTGTCCTTTGGAATCAGTACTGTTTTGATGCCACCGCGATGCGCCGCAAGCAGTTTCTCTTTCAGACCACCGATAGGCAGAACTTCACCACGGAGGGTAATTTCACCTGTCATACCTACTTCTGCTTTAACAGGATTACCAGTCAAGCTAGAAACCAACGCAGTACACATTGCGATACCCGCACTAGGGCCATCTTTTGGTGTTGCCCCTTCAGGAACGTGTACGTGAATGTCGCGCTTCTCATAGAAGTCTGAGTTGATACCCAGCTTTTCTGCACGAGAGCGTACAACCGTCATCGCTGCTTGGATAGACTCTTTCATCACGTCGCCAAGAGAACCAGTCTGCGTGAGCTTACCTTTACCAGGCATAGCTTCGGTTTCGATCGTAAGTAGATCGCCGCCAACTTGAGTCCAAGCAAGACCGGTCACTTGACCGATACGGTTGCTGTCATCAGCTTTACCAAAGTCATGACGCTGAACACCTAGATACTCTTTTAGGTTGTCCATCGTTACCGTAACAGACTTCAAGCTTGAATCGAGCAAGATATTCTTCACGGCTTTACGACAGATCTTAGAAATTTCGCGCTCTAGGCTACGTACACCCGCTTCACGCGTGTAGTAGCGAATAATGCCAATGATTGCAGAATCTTCGATGGTGATTTCGTTAGGCTTCAGACCGTTACGCTTCACCTGCTTATCAACAAGGTGACGTTTGGCAATGTTCAGTTTCTCATCTTCTGTGTAACCAGAAAGACGAATCACTTCCATACGGTCCAGTAGTGGTCCCGGAATATCCATTGAGTTCGAGGTTGCAACGAACATAACATCAGACAAGTCGTAATCCACTTCTAGATAGTGGTCGTTAAACGCGTTGTTTTGCTCTGGATCTAATACTTCTAGCAATGCCGATGATGGATCACCACGCATATCTGAAGACATCTTGTCGATCTCATCCAGAAGGAAAAGTGGGTTTTTCACGCCAACTTTAGACATCTTCTGAATCAGCTTACCCGGCAGTGAACCAATGTAAGTACGACGGTGACCACGGATTTCCGCTTCATCACGAACGCCGCCTAACGCCATACGTGTGTATTTACGGCCCGTTGCCGCTGCGATAGACCGACCCAGCGAGGTTTTACCTACACCTGGAGGACCAACAAGACAAAGGATTGGACCTTTTAGCTTGTTGATGCGGTTTTGTACTGCTAAATACTCAAGGATACGCTCTTTAACACGCTCAAGACCGTAGTGGTCTTCGTTAAGTACTTCCTCTGCTTTCGCTAGGTTCTTCTTAACTTTTGAACGCTTCGCCCAAGGTACACCAACCATCCAATCGATATAGCTACGAACCACCGTAGCTTCAGCCGACATTGGCGACATCATCTTCAGTTTTTGCAGTTCTTGTTCTGTCTTCTCTTTTGCCTCTTGAGGCATTTTCGACTCTTCAATCTTCTGCTTTAAAACTTCAAATTCATCAACGCCATCTTCCGACTCACCCAGCTCTTTCTGGATAGCCTTCATCTGTTCGTTGAGGTAATACTCGCGTTGAGACTTCTCCATCTGCTTCTTAACGCGACCGCGGATTTTCTTCTCAACTTGTAGAATGTCGATTTCAGATTCCATTTGGCCCATTAAGAATTCAAGACGCTCTGTGACATCCAGAATCTCAAGCACGTGCTGCTTGTCGACCAACTTAAGTGGCATATGGGCCGCAATGGTATCCGCTAAGCGAGCAGCTTCATCAATCCCATTCAATGAAGTCAGGACTTCTGGTGGGATTTTTTTGTTCAGTTTAATGAAGCCTTCAAATTGATTGATCGCACTGCGAACAATCACTTCTTGTTCTTTTTCATCAAGTTCTGGAGTCGGCAGATATTCAGCGTCAGCTAAAAAGAATTCACTCTCTTTGAACTCATGAATTTTGGCACGTTGCTGACCTTCCACAAGCACTTTAACTGTGCCATCAGGAAGCTTTAGTAGTTGAAGAATTGTCGCAACAGTACCTACTTCGAATAGGTCTTCTAGGGCTGGTTCATCGGTTTCTGCTTGTTTTTGAGCCACTAACAGAACCTGCTTATTGTTGTCCATTGCCGCTTCTAAGCAGCTGATTGATTTTTCTCGGCCAACAAATAAAGGAATAACCATGTGAGGGTAAACCACTACATCACGCAGAGGTAGTACGGGGATCTCGATACGCTCGGAACGTTCCAAGTTCATATTATTCTCTCTTCCGCTTAGTCTTATGAGCAGTATATGGGGGCTATTTAGTTGGATTCAATGAAAGAATAAAAAAAAGGAGGCATTTGATGCCTCCTTTTTTATTTTGCGATCTTTATTCAGCGCCAGCGGCTTGGTTGTCGCTATTGCTGTAGATTAATAGCGGGTCTGACTCGCCTTTAATCACTGACTCGTCGATAACCACTTTGCTTACATCGGTAGACGATGGAAGCTCGTACATGGTTTCTAGCAGTACGCTTTCTAAGATAGAGCGCAAGCCACGAGCACCTGTCTTGCGTTCCATTGCTTTTTTAGCAATCGCGCGAAGCGCATCTTCACGGAACTCAAGCTCAACGTTCTCTAAGTCAAATAGCGCACCGTACTGTTTTGTGAGTGCGTTCTTAGGCTCACATAGAATCTGAATCAGCGCAGCTTCATCAAGTTCAGTTAGAGTCGTTGTTACTGGTAGACGGCCGATGAACTCTGGGATAAGGCCGTATTTCACCAAATCTTCTGGTTCAACTTGCGTGAACAGTTCACCTACAGTCTTGGTTTCGTCTTTAGAACGAACTTCCGCACCAAAGCCAATCCCCGTACCTGTCGCTACACGCTGCTCGATCACTTTGTCTAGGCCTGCAAATGCACCGCCACAGATGAATAAGATCTTAGATGTATCAACTTGTAGGAACTCTTGCTGAGGATGCTTACGACCACCTTGAGGTGGAACCGATGCAACCGTACCTTCAACCAGTTTAAGCAGTGCTTGTTGCACACCTTCACCAGACACATCACGTGTAATTGAAGGGTTTTCTGCTTTACGAGAAATCTTATCGATTTCGTCGATATAGACAATACCGCGCTCAGCTTTCGCCACGTCATAGTCACATTTTTGCAGTAGTTTTTGGATGATGTTTTCAACATCCTCACCTACATAACCTGCTTCTGTTAACGTGGTGGCGTCTGCCATTGTAAATGGAACATCTAGGAAACGAGCTAACGTCTCTGCAAGTAGCGTTTTACCACTACCCGTTGGACCAATCAGAAGAATGTTACTCTTACCGAGTTCTACACCTTCACTGGTCGTGTCTCCATTACGTAAACGCTTGTAGTGGTTATATACCGCAACAGCAAGCACTTTCTTCGCGTAATCTTGGCCAATTACATAGTCATCAAGGTGTTCACGAATGTCTTTTGGCGTTGGTAACGCTTCGGACTGTTTCTTAGGCAGAACATCTTTGATTTCTTCACGAATAATGTCGTTACATAGGTCGACACATTCATCACAAATGTAAACGGATGGGCCGGCGATTAGCTTGCGAACTTCGTGCTGGCTTTTGCCACAGAAAGAGCAGTAAAGCAGTTTACTGCTACCACTCTCTTTGCTTTTATCTGTCATTCGCTAACCTCTTAGCCTTTACTCTCTATGTTTGAGTGTATATCAATTTAAACCGAATTGCGCTAATCAATTAAGTTATCAATTATTCGCCGCGATGGTTTAAAACTGAATCCACTAAACCGTACTCGACCGCTTGATCCGCAGACATAAAGTTGTCGCGATCTGTGTCTTTCTCAATCACTTCTAGAGGCTGACCAGTATGTTCAGCAAGAAGTCGGTTTAGCTTCTGTTTGATCGTTAGGATTTCTTGCGCGTGAATCTGAATGTCAGACGCTTGGCCTTGGAAACCGCCCAAAGGCTGGTGAATCATAACGCGAGAATTTGGTAGAACGTGACGCTTGCCTGGTGCACCACCAGCCAATAGGAAAGCACCCATCGAACACGCTTGACCCATACATACTGTACTCACATTAGGCTTAATAAACTGCATGGTGTCGTAGATTGACATACCTGCTGTCACGCTACCGCCCGGAGAGTTGATGTATAGGAAAATATCTTTATCAGGGTTTTCTGACTCTAGGAATAGCAACTGCGCTACCACTAGATTAGCCATTTGGTCTTCAACTTGGCCTGTTAGAAAAATGATACGTTCTTTCAGCAAACGAGAATAAATATCGTAGGAGCGTTCACCGCGGGAAGTTTGTTCAACCACCATTGGTACTAACGCGTCTATGATTGGCGACATTGCATTTTTTTCTTGGTAGCTCATATTCTTATGTCCCTAAAATAAATGGCCCGGATGATAAAATCATACGGACCATTGTTAGCAGAATAGTTAACGCTTAGTCAACCTTCTACGCAAGATATTGCTTATTGAGCAGGTTGTTGCTGATTCATTAGCTCGTTGAAGCTAACTTCTGTATCAGAAACTTGAGCTTTAGCAATGATCGCGTCGATTGCTTGCTCTTCTAGAGCAACGTTACGCATGTTGTTCATCATTTGCTCGTTTTGCTCGTAGTAAGCGATTACTTCAGATGGATCTTCGTAAGCAGTTGCCATCTCTTCGATGATTGCTTTTACTTTCTCATCGTCAGCTTTTAGCTCTTCAGACTTGATTACTTCACCTAGAAGTAGGCCAACAACTACGCGACGCTTAGCTTGCTCTTCGAACAGTTCACGTGGAAGTTGCTCTGCAGCTTCTGGGTTACCGCCGAAACGTTGTGCAGCTTGCTGACGTAGAGTACCGATTTCTTGGTCGATTAGTGCAGCAGGAACGTCGATGTCGTTCTCTTTCACTAGACCGTCAAGCGCTTGCTCTTTGATGCGGTTCTTAACAGCTTGCTTAAGTTCACGCTCCATGTTCTTACGAACTTCTGCTTTAAGAGCGTCAACGCCGCCTTCAGCTACACCAAACTTAGAAACGAACTCGTCGTTGATCTCTGGAAGTTCACGAGCTTCAACTTTGTTCACTTTGATTGCAAACTTAGCCGCTTTACCTTTTAGGTTTTCAGCGTGGTAATCTTCTGGGAAAGTTACGTCGATTTCGAATTCCATACCTGCTGTTTTACCAGTGATACCGTCTTCAAAACCTGGGATCATGCGACCCGCGCCCATTTCTAGTGAGAAGTTCTCAGCTTTACCGCCTTCGAACTCTTCGCCGTCGATTGAACCAACGAAATCGATAGTTGCACGAGTGCCTTCTTCTGCAGCCGTGTCTACTTCAGCCCAAGTTGCTTGTTGCTTACGTAGAGTTTCGATCATCTCTTCAACGTCTGCGTCTTGAACTTCAGTTGTTGGTTTTTCAACAGTGATGTTCTCTAGACCTTTCAGCTCAACTTCTGGGTAAACTTCAAAAGTTGCAGTGAATACTAGGTCTTCGCCCTCTTTGCTTTCTACAGGTGCAAATGTTGGCGCGCCAGCTGGGTTGATTTTCTCTTTAACGATCGCTTCGATGAAATGACGTTGCATTACTTCGCCCATCACGTCTTGACGTACTGCTTTACCGTACATTTTCGCAACCATTTTCAAAGGCACTTTACCTTTACGGAAACCATCGAAACGACGGTTTTTAGCGATGTTGCGTAATTCAGCTGTAACTGCGTCTTCGATGTTAGCAGCAGGAACAGTAATGTTAAGACGGCGCTCTAGGCCTTCTAGCGTTTCAACAGTAACTTGCATTGTTTATAAACCTCAAAAATGGCTCAGGTTAGCCTGAGCGTATGAGCCACACGTCTACTCATGTAGATCGATGTGACTGCATCCTTGTTTAGCACTCAAGGAGTACCTATTTAAATTGAGCATCGACGCCAAGTCTTACCTAGCGCCGGACTAATGAGCGATATCCTTACCTTTTTAAACCACGAGAGGTTTAAGTTTGGTGAAAAGGTATCTCCGATTAGTCTCAGGATTAAAAATTAGACGCAGCATTCTAACGATCTAAGCCTACGCTGTCGACCCAATCGACTTTAACGTTACGTACAAATTCCTAATTACTCAGTCGATCGGTTTAATTTCAACCACCGCACCGTTCGACCCTGTCAGAAATGGGGACAATAAATGCTTTTTCAAGGGAATCGAGCCTTTTTTTTTACCTAATCGGCTAAAAAGAGATCTTGCTCTTGTTTTAGTCCGCATTATCGCTAACTTTTTAATCACTCTCACTTTAAATAGTTTTACGCTATATACAGCGAGATTTAGGAGTTAAGCCGTTGCACTTAAGAAGGAACTTTGTCGGACTCATCATCGTTTACGTACTCACGTTACTGTTGGGCACGCAAGCGGTTTGGCGCTACCAATACAATCAATTGCTCACTCAACACCAAAATCAACTCGATCAGTTCTCTGGTCACATCTCGCAAAGCTCGATAAATACGCCCATCTGCCCCAACTGATCGCCCAAGATATCGAACTCATTGATGCGCTGAAAAACAGCGGCAACAGCGCTCAAATTGATATCACCAATCGCTACTTGGAAAATGTTAATGAGGTAATCCAAGCATCAGACACATACCTACTCGATGTTTACGGTACGACAATCGCGGCCAGCAACTGGAACTTAGACCGCAGCTTTTTAGGTCGCAACTTCGCATGGCGACCATACTTTCAAGATGCAATCCATGGCGATGCCAGTCAATATTATGCGTTGGGCTCAACGTCAGGCCAGCGCGGCTACTACTATTCGTACCCTATTCGTTATGCCGCCAATGTGATTGGCGTGATAGTGGTAAAAATGGATTTATCAGCCATAGAAGCCAATTGGCAGGGACAAGATAGCTATTTTGTTGCGGCAGATCCCAACGGGATTGTGTTCATGTCCAGTCGTCCAGATTGGCTCTACGCTAGCTTACAACCCATAGACCCAATAAAACTCAAGCAAATAGAGTTTGGACGCCAGTATCTTGATACTCAAGTGCGTTCGCTCAACCTCAAAGGCCGACTGGATCAAGACCATGGCGAGCTCAACAGTTCTCTGCTTCCTTGGTACAAAGGCAATTTCATTACATCGATGAAAACGCTGCCCAATGTAGAACTTACCATTCGAGTGCTGACGCCAAAAAGCAAACTAGCTTGGTCGGTGATGCGATACATCATCGTTGTCAGTCTGATTTTTTCCATCATTTATCTACTTCAGCTACTCACCCATCATCGAAAACAGAAGCTGCGTCAATTCGAGCAAATACAGAGCGAGGCCAAACAAAAGCTTGAGTTCTTAGTGCTTGAACGAACATCAGAGCTGCACGCAGAAATTGCCGAAAGGACCAAGACGGAAGAAGCGCTTCGCCAGACGCAATCTGAGTTGATCCAAACCGCTAAGCTCGCCATTTTGGGGGAGATGTCGGCCAGCATCAGCCATGAGCTCAATAACCCTCTTGCAGCAATTCGCAGTTTTGCCGACAACGGACGTCGCTTTCTGGCCTCGGATAAAATTGAGCGAGTGGATGAAAACTTACAGCGTATATCAGGGTTGACTGAACGCATGGCCAAAATCAGCGAACAGCTCAAATCGTTTGCAAGAAAAAGCACAACCAATGACCTCTCCGCACTACCGCTTTCGCCCATCGTGACCGCAGCGATTGACCTCATTCAGCCACAATTGAAGTCTAAGCAGATCCGATTTAGTTACGCCGCTCCCAGTGAAACTGTCACTTGCGTAGTTAATAACATTCAATTGGAGCAAGTGGTCATTAATCTCATTCAGAATGCGATTCAAGCACTTGAACCTCAATCTGAAAGGCAAGTGGACGTAACACTTTCCTCAGACTCAAAACAAGCCTTAATTCATATCGATGATAATGGCAGTGGTGTCAAGGCAGAAGATACCGACAAACTGTTTGAGCCTTTCTACACAACCAAGAAAAATGGGCTTGGGTTAGGTCTGTCTATCTCAGCTCAAATCGTCCATTCAATGAATGGACAGCTTATCGTTGAACAATCTCCCTTGGGCGGAGCGCGATTTACCATTGCTTTGCCAATAAACGCATTTCCAGTAGACGAAGACGAGTAGGTTACTATCCATATGTACGATGTATTTTTTATCGATGACGAAAGCGACATTAGGCTCGCGATCGAACAAAGCTTTGAACTTGAAGACCTATCGGCACAGTTCTTTGAAAGCGCAGAAGACGCTTTACTCGCAATCAAGTCCCAAGGCATGCCCAAAGTTGTGGTGACCGATATCTGTTTGCCGGGCATCAGTGGCGAGAATTTACTTAGCTCCATTTTGCATCAAGACAAGGATGTGCCCGTCATACTCATAACCGGCCACGGCGATATCTCTATGGCGGTCAATGCAATTCAGACTGGCGCTTACGACTTCATCGAAAAACCATTCGCACCTGACAGGCTGATCGAGACCGTTAATCGTGCAATTGAAAAGCGCGATCTATCACTTGAGAACGAGTCCCTCAAACGGAGTTTAAAAGCGAGCCAAGCGCTAGGGCCACGAATAATCGGCAATACGCCGTCCATTGAACAGCTTCGTCAGACCATTTCCAACGTTGCGGATACCGATGCGGATATTCTGTTATTTGGAGAAACAGGGACAGGCAAGGAGCTCGTTGCGCGGTCATTACATGAACAAAGCTCACGACGGGACAAAAATTTCGTCGCAATAAACTGTGGTGCGGTTGCCGAAAACTTACTTGAAAGTGAACTTTATGGCCATGAGAAAGGGGCATTCACCGGCGCGGATTCCAAACGAATTGGTAAATTTGAACATGCGAATGGCGGGACGCTGTTTCTAGACGAAATCGAATCTATGCCCATGCACGCACAAATACGTTTGCTTAGGGTCCTGCAAGAGCGAGTCATCGAACCCTTGGGGTCGAACCAACTCACCCCGATTGATATTCGTGTCATTGCCGCGACAAAAACCGATCTCAAGCTTGCCTCGGCAGCCGGAGAAT
Organism: Vibrio mexicanus; assembly: GCF_001012815.1. Classification (GTDB taxonomy): domain Bacteria; phylum Pseudomonadota; class Gammaproteobacteria; order Enterobacterales; family Vibrionaceae; genus Vibrio; species Vibrio mexicanus. Next base: position 50,716 of record NZ_JYJP01000027.1, on the reverse strand, counting down.
TTCGTCAAGACCTCTACTATCGATTGAATGTCGTTACGCTAGACCTGCCGCCATTACGCCAGAGAAAAGAAGATGTTCCTACGCTTTTTCACCACTTTCTCTTAGTGGCTGCCGCTCGCTACAAGAAAACGGCCTCCGCAATAACATCAAGTGACTTGGATACGCTCATTGGACATGATTGGCCTGGCAACGTTCGGGAGCTAAGAAACACCGCTGAACGCTTTGTGTTATTAGGCAGTTTGCCCCAGTTAGGAGACGTTTCTAAGGATACAGCCGAAACAACCAGTTTGAGTGAGCGTGTCGCCGAATTTGAGAAAGAGGCGATTGAGCTCGCGCTAATCAAACATGGTGGTAGCATCAAGGGTACGATGGCAGAGCTTCAGCTTCCCCGCAAAACGTTATACGACAAAATGCAAAAATATGGACTAGAAAAAGAGAACTACAAAACTAACGAATAAATAGCTATCTCGCCAACAAAAACACCTCCAATCCCTTTGAGATTGGAGGTGTTGGTATTATCGCATTCACTGAACCTCAGCGAATTGTAGCTCGATTCAATTTAGAAGAAGTATTCCGCACTAATACCCCAGTTACGGCCAGCTTGAGTATCAATGTCTTTCAAGCCTTCATCTTCACCGCGTAGGTCATTGTATAGCCAGTATTTCTCATCCAGAGCATTGAACAGACCCGCGCGCAATGTTAAGTCCTTCATTGGACGATAGTAAGCTGTCACGTCAACGATGCTATAAGACGGTGCTTCAACGTTATCTTCTTGTTGCCATTCGTCTTTCTTAGCCACGATCTTCCAGTTAGCTAATGCACCGTACGTATCGTTCGCATCGCGGAAACCCAAACCTAGATTGGTGGTAAATGGCGCTATTGAGTCTAACTCCTTACCTGTTTTCTTATCTTCGCCGTTTGCGTAAGCCAGACCTAGACGTGCATAAGTACCTGAAGGGCCAAGCAACATTGTACTGAACTCAGCACCATAGATACGAGCTTCATCAATGTTCTTCATTGTGATGATGTCTTTATCTTCAGCTGCGTCATGGCCAATTGTGCTTTCAGCAATGAAGTTCGTGTAATCATTGTAGAAAGCGCTAAACTCGTAAGACACGCGTTCAGACTTGCCACGGAAACCCATTTCGTAAGAGATACTTTCTTCTGGCTTCAGGTTTGGGTTACCTCGGAAGATTGCACCCTCGCTGTATGAGTAGTACAAGTCATAGACGGTTGGTGCTTTAAAGCCTTGGCTAACTTGTACATAAGGGCTGAACATCGTATCGACGTGATACACCGCACCTAAACGACCCGTAAACGCATCGTTTTCGTTGCCTTCATGCTCCACTTCATAACCTTCTGTTGTCTCTGGAGACGTTTTGAATGAGTCATAACGAAGGCCGGCAGACACAACCAGTTTCTCATCCAAAAAGAAAGCTTGGTCTTGAATGAAGACACCCCATTGGCGTGTATCTGCATTTGGAAGACCTGTGCTACCCGGAGACACAGTACCGTCCGGCACACCTACTTGACCACTCTTAATCAAGTAGTCGTTGTTCTCAAGTGAGAACTTATTGTTAAGGAAGCTCGCTCCATAAGTGATCTCATGATAATGCGTTTCGCGCTCTATCAGCTTGTTCAGCTGCACATCAAATTGAACCGAGTCATCTTGAGAAATACGCTGACGGTTACGCATACGGTCATCGTAACTAGGCATGAATGGTGGCATACCAGCAAAGTTGGTCGTGTCATAATTGTCTGACTGACTTTCCGTTTGTTGGTAGCTTATTGTCCAAGCTAGGTCATCAGCCAATGAAGAGTTCACTTGCCACTCATGCTCAAAGCCGAGACGAAGACGTTTATTGTGATCCTCAACTGAAGAATCGGTATAAGCAAACCCTGGCATCATTTCATAGCCTTCTTCTGATGCTAGGAAAGAGTCATGTTGGTAGTCGAAATACTCAACAGTTGCACCCAAACGATGTCTGTCGTTTGCTTGGTAGTAAACCTTTGCTAAACCATTCATCAATTGCGTATCTGCTGGATCCGCAGCACCGCGGTCTGGGCCTAAGATATCGGCGCCATCACCGTGAGTTTGATACTCTTTACCATCAGCATAAGTAAGCATAGTGATGGTTTCCCAATCACCTTTGCGCATCGCCCAAGTTAGGGTGTTCTTAAACTCACTGTTTACTGATGAATAGCTGCTCTTGATGCCAAAGCGATGCTCGTCGCCTTCTGTCACAAGAACATCATCTGGATTCTTAGTACGGAACAGAACAACACCACCCAATGCATCTGAACCATATAGGCTAGATGACGGGCCTTTGTTGACTTCCACACCCACTAACGTATCTGTCTCGATTGTATTTGGGAATTTACGCTGCTGGCTTGCTCCTGGGTTGTATGGCACTGGCTGTTGTACGCCATCCACCATTACTTTTACGCGGCTATCTTCCATACCTCGAATATTGAAACCTGAGACACCAAAACGGCCGCTACCTTGCACGTCAACACCCGGCTCGTACTTTAGGGTATCTTTTAGGTTAGACGTCATCGTTTCATCTAGTTCTTCACGGCTAACTGTTGCAATTGAAGAAGACACATCTTCCTTGTTCTGCTCAGTTCGCGTCGCTGATACAACCACTTCATCAAACGTATAAATTTCTTCTGCCATCGTTGGAGCGGCAATAACTGCCCCCACAACTAGCGCGAGTCGTGTTTTATTAAACATGAATTTGTCCATTTCCTAGCTTGCTGTACTCAAATCTCGACGATTATGGAGTGAGCACAAATAGAGATTATTTTTTATTATTTAGTTAGGGCTTCTTTTTCTGCCTGAACATGACCTTCGGTTAAGTGGACGAAATCAAGAAGGTCATTGCCTGAGATCTCGAAAGCTTGGCCAAATCCTTTGACGTATCGGCCTGATTCAGGAACCAAACGATACAAATTGAAATCGCCTAATTGGCTTAGGTTGTCGATGATGTCACCAAAACGTGCTTTAAGCGCAGCAACACCGGCTAGCCACTCGCTTGATTGTTTCTCAACACATTCTGCTTTGGTGTCGAAGGTCAGGCGTTTACGAGCGTACATTTGCTTGCTTTCGCTTTCGTCTTCGACCAATAAAATAGAAACCTGTGGGTTAGATTTCAGGTTCTTACCATGCGCAGCAATATCGCTCACAAGGATGTAGTAACCCGCATTGTCAAATGCAAAAGGTGCATACGTCGCGTTTGGTTTACCTTGAGGGTTGATCGTTGCAAGCTGAAGCGTTTTTCGAGAATCACGGAACTCTCTAACCTCTGGCTCTAGGCGATTTTGCAATCGCTCTCTGCGTGCTTCTTTAAACTGCTCTGCGCTCGCTTCACTGCTGCTCATTTTGAGTACTCCTTTCTCATTTTCTTGAACTCTTCAATTTGTTCTGGGATTAATTGACGCTTTTTGTCGCGGCCCAGATACACTTTAAATACGCAATCACCCTGTTCAGTGAAAAAGCCAATATAGTGGCTTTCCATGCTACGGAATGGCTTACTTACGAAGCCAATATGTTTGACAAGATCTAATTTTAAATGGCCATGAAGCTCGCCTTCTTTTCCCATTAGGTTGTAGTAGCCATGTGCCACTTTGCCTTTTGGAAAACGCGCTTTTGCTTCAAAGATAGACCCAAATGAATGAACAATCGTGGTCACTTTGCCCCATTCCGGCAACTGCTCCAGTATCGCTTGAGCATGCTGACCTTCAGCACGACCTACCATCTCTTCTGGCAGTACGAAGGTAATTTCACCTTCGTTCAACCTAAGTTGTTCCGACATTTGAGAGATTGGCGATGCCAAATCTTCCGCTAACGCTTGACGCACTTTTTCTTTTGCTTGTGCTTGTGCTTGGTCACAGCTGATATACATGGTGGCTCCTAACGTGTTCACCGATTTAACAGACCCTGTTTTTGCAAACCGAGCTTTTAACTAATCGCGTTTTTATAGACCGTGTTTCTAACAAACAGCGGCTTCTACTTTGTCCTGCGATTGAATGACTGACAGTAAATTTGTTGCTAGATTGACCGACCAAAACTGGCCCGCCATCGTCAGGGAAACGGCAAAGGGTGAAATGGTCACAAGCCCTCTGTTTTCCCACTCTTTGAAAAGTGGCATAAGACGTTCAAACCACTCTGCAAAATCTCTTTTCAAAAGCACGCCTTTGTCGAAAGCGGCTTTAATCGCGCCGTTAAAGGATTCTGAGCCTTGTGAACGAAAAGCCATCGCGCTGGCGAATTCGTTGGCTTCGATTGCGGCAATATAGGTTTCCATATCTCGAGTTTGCATCGTACTGATACCATTGACGTTACCACCAGCCCCCGCACCCAGGGGCAGAACTTGTGCGTCAGTTTTGGCTAGACTGTTATAGGAGCTTCGCTCACGATTACTTGACGCCCAATGATTCACACTGAGCCTTTTTTGATGATGCATCGCCATAAAGTTAACCCCCACCTCAAACATAGACGCTTTCGCCGCTGTGTCTGCTGGCTCTGGCAACTTACCCTGTTCAACCAGGCGAGCCATAGGGAGGTTTTGCATTTCAATTAATTGATACAAATCCACGCCATCAACGCCTGATTCAAGATAACTTTCAAGATCTTCTTGCCAATTTTCAGGCGTTTGATAAGGCAACCCATACATCAGATCGATGACGATAGGCGCGGCGTTGTAACTGACCATTTTCTGCAAGGTAGCCATCACAACATCGCCGTCGTCCAAACGTTTAGCCGCTCGGCGAACCTTGGTATTGAAACTTTGTACGCCCAAAGAGAATCGGTTGAAGCCCCCTTCCAATGCCGATTCGAACTTACCCGCATCGAAGCGATTCACTCGCCCTTCAAGCGTAATTTCACAATCTGAAGTTAGGGGAAAGTGTTCACGAATCAATTTGCCCAAAGTTAGCATTTGCTCAGCACTCAAATCCGTTGGTGTTCCTCCCCCAACGTAAACCGCTTGGAAAGGATAACTTTGCGTCCAAGGTTGTGCGGCTTTGAACTTAAGCTCTTTAACAAGCGCGGCGAAGTAGTCCGCAATTAAGCTTTTGCTAGAGGCGTATTGGAAGAAGTTGCAGTAGGTACATCGAACGCGACAAAACGGAATATGGATATACAAGCATCGATTGCCTTTTTTACCTGAAAACTGGAAAGCGTCACTTAATGTCTTTTGAACAAATGGCGGTGGAACAGGTGACATAGCGCCACCTGCATGAGGTCCTCGTTTACCGCTGAACGCATAACGGAGCGGGTCTGGGGTGTGCTTACCTACAATTTGCTCATCTGAGCGATCGAAAACAACCTGATGCATACGGATAGGAACGGATTCTGTGCCTCGAATCTGAGAAAGCCTCTCAAAACAGCACTTTCATCCAACTCCCCTTGGTAATGAGTAATTGCTCGATATATTATCCAACGAAAATACAAATGCAAATGAAATTTGATCTCATTCTCATTTAATGGATAATGCACTCAACAACGCAAATTACTCAGTTATTTCTCAATTATGAAACACTCACGCTATCTCATTTCTGGCCTAGTCGCATGTTTGATACATATCTTCGTGCTGTCTTATATGCCTGAAAAAAAAGAGATTCATGTTGCCTTCGACCAAGGTGCTGATGCGGTGCAGATTCAGCTCATGGCCAGTGCTTACGCTGAGCCCATCAATGAGCCAGAGATTACTGAGAAAGTGATTGAGCAAGAAGTGAAGAAAGCGATCAAAGACCCCATCATAGAAAAAAGCGCACCCGAACCCGTTGTTTCCAAAAAAGAGCCCCCGCTCCCAAGGCGCCTACCCAAGCAACTCAACAAACACCAAAGCTTGAGACACCTAAGCTTGAAACACTTAAGCAAGATCGCCCCGTACCTACGAAGCCTGAAGTCAAAAATTCAAAAGCAGAACAGGTTGTTACTGAGAAAAAACCAACCACAGCAAAAGATGCTGATACTTCCAAAACTGCTGTTTCCAAAGCGATTACTTCTAAAGAACCCCTTTCTGAAACCAAGGTTGCGGAACAGAAACCAACGCCTACAAAGCCAAGTAACGAGAAGCCTCTCGATCAAGCAAAGCCTACTTTGGATGATCCTGCACAAATGGCCTCGGTTCCACAGCCAGCGCAACAACCCAAACTTGTCAGCAAACCAACCTTTAGCGCAAAACCCACCCCGGTGAGTTATCCCAAACTGGCGCAGAAACGCGGCTTCCAAGCAAGGCCGTGATCGAGGTATGGCTCGATGAAGATGGTAAACAGATTAAACAGAATCTCATTCAATCAAGCGGACACCAAATCCTTGATGAACGGGCACTTAAAACCATAAAAGAATGGCAATTTTCTCGCCGCCTGGAAGACGGAATCGCGGTTGCGCACCGCGTTCATATCCCAATTAATTTCAAACTAAGATAATCGCAATGCAATTGATCACTACTATTCATAGCCAACTCGGCATTATGACCTGGCCTTTGATGACACTCTCTGTGCTGACTCTCGTCATTCTTATTGAACGAACACTCTATATGCTCATGAATGGCCGCACTCACACCCATCAAATTCTCAAGCGCATCCACCAGCTAGATCTGACCAACGCGCAAGACGTCGATGACTTTATTCAAAATGAAGTCTCAGGAAAGAAGCTGATTCATCAATCGATGCGTATGCTATTGAGTCACCGCCACTTCACCAAACCACTGCGCGAAGAAGCCGTGAGTATTTGGTTATTCAAGAATCGCCAACAGTTTCGAACCGGAATTCGTTTGTTGTCGGTGATAGGCGTGGTTAGCCCACTAGTAGGGCTTCTCGGCACCGTATTAGGTTTAATGGAAATGTTCTCTGGCATCACAGATATGTCTGGTGCTATTTCGCCATCAGTATTGGCAGAGGGCCTCGGATTGGCCATGACCACTACCGCTGCGGGTTTATTGATTGCCCTACCTGCGATCACAGGGTCGCAGCTACTGACCATGTGGGTGGAAAAAACACTGGCCAAGATTGAGTACACGCTTAATCACAGCAACCTACACATTGAAGGTGTGATTATCGACCCAGACACCAAGCAGATTGCCGTGAACACGCTCACAACCGAAGAGGTCGTGTAATGATTCATTCTCAGAGTCAGTTCACCGATGAGAGCTTCAAGCCTGACTTAACACCGATGCTCGATATCATCTTCATCGTGATGGTGTTTTTGCTACTCACTGCCAACGTCTCGGTTCATACATTAGACGTTGAGATCCCTAAAGCAGAACAAGAGACCCAATTAAGCCAGCCGACGGAGAATGTCATCTCAATCGGCATTCTTAACAACGAATCTCAACCTTGGGCTATTGATGGCACTCAGTATGACAACTGGGAAGAATTCGCCTCAACATTGGCCAGTACCCATAAAGAAAACAGTGAGCGCCCTGTCGTTATCGTTGCCGATAAAGACTCTCGGGTGGAGCTCATGCTCAAACTGATTGGATTTCTTCAGCAACACAATATTCCAGCCACCAATATCGTCATGGAGCGACCACAATGAAAACTCGTCTTTTAGCCCTTATGCTCACTTTGGTTAATCTGCCTAATACGATGGCAAATACACCGGAAGAGAACCGAATCATTAGCGCAGGTTCAAGTATCACTGAACTCATTTTCGCTTTGGGTGCTCAAGATCAATTGGTTGCGGTTGATGTGACCAGTAAGTCGTTCAATAAAGAGAACGAACTTCCTCAAGTGGGCTACCACAGACAGCTTTCTGCCGAAGGTTTAATGTCTCTTAATCCTACTCACATCGTTGGATCTCATGAAATGGGCCCTGATGCGACACTCCAACTGCTCGATAGCGCAGGTATTGAAGTAGAAACGGTACCATCCGGTGATTCAAAAGTTGACCTGTTTGAGCGAATCGACGCGATTGCCTTGTTAACAGGTACCCAAGAAGAAGCAACCATCTTAAAAACTGAGTTGAAGGACATTCTTGATCGCATGAGTCAGCGCCACATTGAACAGCCTCCAAAAGTGATGTTCGCGATGCTAAGCAAAGGTCGCCCTGCCACCATTGCGGGACGCAACACCACAATCGACACCATCATCTCGCTCGCGGGCGGTACGAACCCAGCATATGACCACTTGCAGTCATACAAGCCTGTATCTGCTGAAGCTATCGTTGACATGCAACCAGACTATCTTCTTGTTACGCACCGTGCTTGGGACGCACTAGGCGGCTTTGATGGCATCATTAACGCTTTTCCTCTGTTGGCAGCGACACCAGCAGCCGCTAATCAGAACATTAAGCCGATTCACGGTAGCGCTATCATCGGCGGCCTTGGGCTTGCAAGCTTAGATTTAGCCGACGAGCTGTATAACGATTTTTCTCAACTACATCCACAAACACAACCTCAGTAATGACTGACTCATGACAACAACAAGAATTCTCAGCACACGCAGTTTATGTGTTATTGCCGCCGTACTGCTCTATGGCGCCATGATTGCGTCACTGTCGGTTGGGCCAATGAACATTAGTTTCTCAGACAGTTTGCAGTCGCTCATTCCATCTCAGCAAGACGTACTACCTCCGCATGTAGAGATGATCATTCAGCAAGTACGCCTGCCACGAACTCTACTTGCGATTGCCGTCGGTGGGATTTTGGCGATCAGTGGCGCGGTGATGCAGGGCCTGTTCCGAAACCCCTTAGCCGATCCGGGGATCATTGGTGTGTCGTCTGGTGCTGCGCTGGGCGCGGCCATTGCGATAGTTGTGTTTGCAGATTTGGCGGTCAATTATCCTCTACTACTTGTTCTTGGTACCGTGCCTGTTTTTGCGTGTATTGGCGGTATTGTAGTGACATTTCTGGTTTATCGATTAGGCAGTACCACCAATGGCACATCGGTTTCTATGATGCTGTTGGCGGGTGTCGCCATTGCCGCTCTTGCAGGGGCTGCGCTTGGGCTCCTCAACTATTTCGCTGACGATCAGGCGCTACGAGATTTGTCGCTTTGGACGATGGGCTCTTTAGCCGGCGCAAACACTAACGCATTGGGTTTGGCATTTGTCACACTCATCGTTCTCTTGATTGCCTACTACCGTGACGCTAACAAGCTCAATGCGATGTTATTAGGTGAGTCTGAAGCAAGACACATGGGTATCAATGTGCAAAATCTAAAACGCCGCCTGATTGTTTTAGCTGCCGCAGGCGTTGGGGTCACCGTGGCTCTCGCGGGGATGATTGGTTTTATTGGCCTCATCGTCCCGCACCTAGCCAGAATGTTGGTTGGGCCGAATTACAAAAGCTTGCTACCTGTCAGCTTATTATTAGGGGCATTGCTGCTTCTCATTGCGGATATGCTTGCTCGAACCGTCGTTGCCCTCTCGATATGCCAGTAGGCATTGTGACCGCACTTCTTGGCGCGCCATTTTTCATTGGTTTGCTAATTAAGCAAAAAGGTAGGCTGTAATGTTGGAGTTTTGGAATCGTTCGAAAGCAAGTGCAGTCAGTATTGCGGACTTCAAAGGAAGCTACTCAATTCAATTAGAAGATGTTGCAGCAAGAATCAACGGACGTGCAATCATAGAGAACATCACTACCCAGTTCTCGCGCGGCGAATTTACCGTTTTACTCGGCCCCAATGGTGCAGGAAAAAGTACCCTGCTTAAAACCATTACCGGTGAAGTAAACACGACGGGCAAAACCAACATTTTCGGTCGCGCAAGTGCAGATTGGCAGCCAGAGCAACTTGCAAGGCACCTTTCCGCACTGCCTCAGCACAGTTCGCTATCGTTCAACTTTAGCGCTCAGGAAGTGGTCGAGCTTGGTAGCATTGGCCTCTCTCTGGGTAAACAAGCTCTAGAGCTGGTAGTCAAAAGCAACATGGAAGCGGTAGGCGTTGATAAGTTAAGTGATCGTAGTTATCCGAGTCTCTCTGGCGGCGAGAAACAGCGAGTGCACTTTGCTCGTGTGCTGACTCAAACGGCGCAAAGTGGTGACAACAAAATCTTGCTACTCGACGAGCCGACGTCTGCGCTGGATTTGCAGCATCAGCACAGTACACTGTCCCTCGCTAAAAAGCTGGCTCGCGAAGGCGCTACCGTCATTGCGGTTCTTCATGATTTAAACTTAGCCGCGCAGTATGCTGATCGCATCATGATCCTCAACCAAGGCGAGATTGTTATGGATGGTCGCCCAAGCGATGCCCTGACCAGTCAAACTATCGCGGAAGTTTATCACCATGAAGTGACGATAATGCCCCACCCTCAATCTCAACGTCCGGTGGTGGTCTCCAATTAATCCTGCTCTACTGCACGCTCTAACAATATTCTAAAAAAACAGAAAGCCCAGCAAATGCCGGGCTTTGTCTTTGATGGGGAATTTTTCTACTTGGTGATGATCTCTGGTCCCATGAGCAAGGTAGGTAGCCAAGTCGATACCCAAGGAACATAGGTCACGATGATTAAGAACAGGAACATGACACCCACCCATGGCAGAGCGGCTTTCACCACATTCATCATCGACATTTTGGCAACCCCAGCGGTTACGAAGAGGTTGAGCCCTACAGGTGGCGTGATCATACCGATCTCCATGTTCACCACCATCATAATACCGAGGTGAATCGGGTCGATACCCAGTGCAATCGCGATAGGGAAAACTAACGGCGCAACGATGATCAACAGACCAGAAGGTTCCATAAACTGGCCGCCAATCAATAGCAGTAAGTTCACCACAATCAAGAAAGTGATTGGCCCAAGCCCTGCCGACAACATTGACTCGGTGATCATCTGCGGGATACGCTCTTCGGTCAGCACGTGCTTAAGGATCAACGCATTCGCAATGATAAATAGCAGCATGATGGTGAGCTTACCTGCTTCATAAAGTGTGTGCTTAGTGTCTTTATGAAACAACGTTTGAAATGCTTTAATCAATGCAGGCTTACGATTCTCTTTATCCGCGAACGGCCCCATATCTTTGTATATGAAGTTCGCGATAAAGAACGAATACACAGCAGCCACGGCAGCCGCTTCCGTTGGCGTGAAAATACCGCCGTAAATACCACCTAGAATAATGACGATGAGTAGCAAACCCCAGCTTGCGTCTTTCGCAGAAGCAAATACCTCACCCCAGCCAACAAACGGTTGAGCGGGAAGGTTCTTAACGCGAGCTGCGATATAGATAGCAATCATCAACATCACACCCGCGAGCAAGCCTGGAATGACCCCACCAAGGAACATACGCCCAACCGACACATCGGTTGCCGCGGCGTAAACCACCATAACAATGGATGGTGGGATCAAAATGCCTAAAGTCCCCGCATTACAGATAACGCCAGACGCGAACTCTTTGGAGTAACCATTTCGCACCATACCTGCAATCACGATACTACCAATTGCAACCACGGTAGCCGGAGACGAGCCGGATAACGCGGCAAACATCATACACGCCACGACTGAAGCCATGGCCAATCCGCCACGGAACCAACCGACCATCGCAATCGCGAAACGGATAATTCGCTTAGCAACACCCCCGGTAGACATAAAGCTTGATGCCAGTATGAAGAATGGAATCGCCAATAAGGTGTAGTGGCCTGCAAAGGCGTTAAACAAAGTCTGCGCGACGGATGCAAGGGAGGCATCAGAATGCATCATCAAAAACAGCATGCTCGAAAGGCCGAGCGAGATGGCAATTGGCACACCAATCAGCATGAAGCCAATAACCATGATAAATAACAGCAAAATATCCATTTAGTTACGCTCCTTGTTTTGGCCTGACTTATCCATAATGTCGCCAACACCGCTTTCCACGTCGGCTTTAAGCGCTTCAAGATCTTCTTCGGCTTCGTGCCCTGCAATCATGCGATCTATCTTGCCCGTGAAAATCTGATGAGCAATTTGAGTGAATCTAAACGTCAGCAGAGCCATACCAATTGGGAGTGCCATGTAAGGGATGAAGCGGGGCATTTTCTCGTAACGCTCACCTTCATTGAGCCAGTCAGAAAGGAACTGTAGAATTTCAGGCATTGGAATATCATCGGTTTCGTACCAAGCTCTCTCGGTGACAAATGGGTACCAGTAGTTCCATGAACCAATCAGCAGCAGCACGGAAAATGCTAAACAGCTGATAACAGCAGCGATAGCGTAGGCCTTTCTGAGCTTTTCAGGTGCCATATTAATAACGACATCGACACCAATGTGGAAGTGGCGTTTTACACCGTAAGAGGCGCCCACCAGCACCATCCATGCAAACATAAACACCGTGAGTTCTAGTGCCCAAAGTATGTTGTCGTTGAAGACGTAGCGAGACACCACATTGGCAAAGGTCAATAACGTCATACCACCAAGGAAAAAGGCAATCAGCCCCTCTTCAATGGCATCCGTTACTTGACCGACCTTGGCAAGAATCGACTTTTCCATAAGTTACTTCACTTTCTATTGTTCTAGTTATCGAGGGCTGGCTACTTCTAGATGTCAGGAGCAACAAACTAAAAGCAGCCAGCTTTTGAGGGAGCGTTACTGGTTAGAAGCCAACGCAGCTTCGATGAGATCGGAACCGATATCTTTTTCGAACTGCTTCCATACAGGCTGAAGCGCAGTGACCCATTGCTGACGCTGCTCTGGAGTCAGTGATCGAACTTCACCACCGGCTTCAATGATGTTGTTCTTATTCGCAAGGTTCACTTTGGTCGACTCTGCGTTACGTGTCGCGGTCACTTCAGTGATGATGGTACTAAGCTGCTCGCGAACATCATCTGGTAGGCCTTTCCAGAAATCATTAGAAGTCACAACTAAGTAGTCCAAAATACCGTGGTTGGTTTCAGTAATACCATCTTGGACTTCGAAAAACTTCTTACCGTAGATGTTTGACCATGTGTTCTCTTGACCATCGATAACTTTGGTTTGCAGGCCGCCATACACCTCTTTGAAGGACATTTTCTGCGGGTTTGCGCCAAGCTGCTCAAACTGTGCCACCAATACATCGGAAGCCTGAACACGGAACTTCAACCCTTCTGCATCTGCTGGTGTTAACAATGGCTTGTTCGCCGACATTTGCTTCATGCCGTTATGCCAAAATGCTAGGCCTTGAAGACCACGGCGCTTCATTGCATTTTTGAGCTTCTCACCCGACTCAGAGTTTTGGAAACGATCGACAGCATCCACGTCTTCAAATAGGAACGGTAAATCGAAGATGCGGTACTTTTTCGTGAATTTTTCAAACTTTGATAGTGAAGGGGCTGCTAGCTGAACATCACCATTCAGCAGTGCTTCCAGAACCTTGTTGTCATCGTACAACGTCGAGTTTGGAAACACCTGCATACAAGCCGTTCCATTCATCTCTGTGTTTACACGCTCTTCAAGCAGCGAAGCGGCAATGCCTTTAGGGTGTTTATCTGTGTTAGTCACGTGACTAAACTTGATAACAATCTCACCAGGATCACAGTTAGCGGCAGCATTGAAACTCATTAGTGCAAGCGTTGAGACAGACAGTAGGGTAAGTGGCTTAAACATTATTATTCTCCTTGTTAAACAAAGCAGCCCCATCAATGGAGACTGATGCTTATCTAGAGCAAGGAGCAGACCAACTCTGAAAACTAAAATAACTCATTGATTTTTAGTTACTTTACATTAACTCACTAAAACCAACGTTCTACAGGCGAAAAAAATGGGTCATTAATGACCCATTACTTAAACTCGAATTGGCGGAATACCACCCAAAAATAAATACACCGCTGTTAATAATGTCTTAAACACGTTAGAAAAAGGCTGAAGCTGTGAAGGAGGAACAGCTCCAACCCTCTTCTAATCGTCTTTTGCCGAGCCGACTTAGCTCGTAATCAAGCGAAACTGCGCACTTCTCCGTTCTCAAAAGTCTAGAGTTGCTGTCCCTAATAACTATTCCCTAATAACACCAAGTAAGCGCAACGCTACTAATAGGTTTAGCTCTTATTATTAGATTTATCATTAGGACTTTTTTGCCCTTTTTAAAAAAAGAGCGAAAAATTGGTAAAATATCACCTTGTGAGATGCCTTAAATGTGCCGCAAGGTGATAAGCGCTACCGTATGAAAGAACAAGGTAATTAAGAATAAGGGAAAGCGCACCTTGGTTGGCTTGCGTTCCATGAGCCAACATCGCCTCCCCCGAGAGCGTCAGCGCCTACTTAAGATATGTTCCCTACGAGCATAAATGAGGCGCTGCAATGAGATGCGCTTTCAACTTTGTATATAGGGTCAATTAACCCTAGTGAATCTCCATTCGTTGCTCAGTTTGGGCATCAAAGAACACGGCTTTGGATAGATCGAAATGAAGTGAAGCCGTATCCCCCACCGACACTTCATATTCTGGCGACAATCGGCAAGCCACCTCTTGATCGTTCACTTTGATCATCGCAATCGTGTCAGGGCCAGTGGGTTCTAATACCTCTAGCTTCATATCGAGCTGAGTGCTAGCCGATTGATCTTCACTTGGCGTTTCACTGATATGCTCTGGTCTTAAGCCAATCACAATTCGTTTGCCATCTTGCGAACGCATCGTATCCGGCAGCTTAATGTGATGCTCTTGGTTATTGCTGCCCGTCACTTTAATCACAGGCTTTTCATTGGCATCCAGGTCCACCATAGTTTCGATAAAGTTCATCGATGGTGAGCCCATGAATCCGGCTACAAACATATTGTTCGGCTTGCTGTAGATCTCTTGGGGCGTGCCTAACTGCTGCAAAATACCGTCTTTCATCACTGCGATTCGATCTGCCAATGTCATCGCTTCAATTTGATCGTGCGTTACATAGACAATGGTGGTGTTCAATTTCTGATGAAGCCGTTTAATTTGGTGCCTCATCTCGACACGAAGCTTGGCATCAAGGTTAGACAGAGGCTCATCGAACAGATACAACTTCGGCCTGCGTGCTAATGCGCGCCCCATCGCAACACGTTGGCGCTGACCACCAGAAAGCTGTGAAGGCTTACGATCAAGCAGATGGTCAATCTGCAGCATTTCAGCAACGCGATTTACTTCAGCATCAATCTGATCATCGGGCATTTTGCGGATCTTCAAACCAAACGCGATATTGCCTCGCACCGTCATGTTTGGGTATAGCGCGTAAGATTGGAACACCATCGCGATATCACGATCTTTTGGCTCAACCGCGGCGACATCGCGCCCATCAATCACAATCTCACCAGAACTGATGTTTTCTAGCCCCGCGATGGTATTCATCAGGGTCGATTTACCGCAACCTGAAGGGCCAACGAGAATCAGGAACTCCCCTGAATCAATGCTGATATCAATCCCTTTCAACGTTTCTTGATCCGCTTTCGGGTAGGTTTTTCGGATCTGTTTTAATTCTAAAGTGGCCATGTGGTTATCCTTTTACCGAACCTGCGGTCAATCCGCGTACAAAATATTTTCCTGCAAGAACGTAAACCAACAAGGTTGGTAACGCTGCGATAATGGCTGCTGCCATGTCGACGTTATACTCTTTCACACCGGTACTGGTGTTGACTAAGTTATTGAGTGCCACGGTGATAGCTGAGTTTCTGAGCCCGAATACACCACGCCAAAGAGGAAGTCGTTCCAGATTGCCGTGAACTGCCAAATCACAGTCACCATGATGATAGGGGTTGAAAGCGGCAGTAAGATTTTAAAGAAAATGGTAAAGAAACCTGCGCCATCCAGTTTTGCCGCTTTAACCAGCTCATCGGGTACGCTGATATAGAAGTTACGGAAGAATAGAGTGGTAAACGCCATACCATAGATTACGTGCACTATCACAAGACCAGTGGTGGTATTCGCCAATCCTAACTTCCCAAGCACAGCTGCCATCGGTAATAAAACGACTTGAAACGGAATGAAACAACCAAACAACAAAGCGCTGAAGAAGAAGTTCGACCCGCGGAACTGCCACTTGGTCACAACGTAACCATTAAAGGCACCCAGTAACGTTGAAATTGCTACGGCAGGAATCACCATCTGGAATGAGTTCCAGAAATAACCTTTTACCCCTTCACATTTCACACCAGTACAGGCGCTATCCCATGCCTTGTACCATGCATCAAACACCCATTCCTTTGGCAAGCTCATTAAATTACCCGCTTTGATGTCAGGCAGCGTTTTGAATGAAGTCAGTACCATGACAAACAGTGGCATCAGATAAACAAGGCAGAAGAATACCAACCCTGCATAGATGAACATGCGAGAAAAATTCATTGTACTGCTCATGACTTTTTCTCCCTAAGTTCTGAGTAAAGATACGGCACTAAAATCGCCAGGATCCCAGCTAGCATCATCATGGCACTGGCGGCACCTAGGCCAATTTGGCCACGGGTAAACGAATGCGCATACATAAATAGTGCAGGCAAATCTGAAGAGTAACCTGGGCCACCCGCCGTCATGGCAGTCACCAAATCAAAGCTCTTAATCGCGATATGAGAGGTGATGATCACCGCACTGAAAAATACCGGTCTTAAGCACGGCAGAATTATTCTTAGATAGATGCTTGGTAGACTTGCACCGTCAATTTGCGCAGCTTTGATAATAGATGAGTCGATGCCTCGTAGCCCCGCTAGGAACATTGCCATCACAAAGCCGGATGATTGCCAAACTGCCGCGATCACAAGGGTATAAACCGACATCTCTGAGTTGACCAACCAGTCAAACTTGAAGCTGGTAAAACCCCAATCATGCATCAGCTTTTCAATGCCTAGACCTGGGTTGAGGATCCATTTCCAAGCCGTACCTGTAACAATGAAGGAAAGGGCCATCGGGTAGAGATAAATGGTACGAATTGCGCCTTCTTGGCGAATATTTTGATCAAGCAAAATCGCCAAACCTACACCAAGCACAATCGCGACAAGCATAAACAAGCCGCCAAACAGGCCTAGGTTAGTAATTGAAGTAATCCAACGGTCGTTCTCCATCAACTTTTCATACTGAGCCCAGCCGACAAACTTAAAACTAGGTAGGAAACGAGAGTTGGTCATCGATAGCGCAGCTGTCCAGAAGATGTATCCATAAATGCAAACAACGGTCATTAACATCGTTGGTGCAAGAACAATCTTTGGTAGCCAGTTCTGTAGCCTATCGGCGAAGCTAGGCTTGGCGGATGGCTTAGTCGTTGAGCGAGACAAAACGTGCTCCATAACAAATCCTTGTTGTTAGGGTGAGTTAACCATTCGAGGTCAACACACCCCACTAATACTTTGCACACTCACCCCTTGCGCGTAGCAATAGAGAGAGATTTAACAAACAAGAGATAGTGGAAGTAGGTAGCGATATGTTGACAACACGCCACTACCTACTTGTTTGATGAGGCTTAGATAGCCGCTTTTACTGCTTTAGCCAGTTTCGATGCGGCTTCTTTCGGGTCGGCATTTGCGTCATTGAAGAAGTTGGTCACAACATCGTAGATCGCGCCTTGAGCGTAGCTGGTTGTTGATAAGCCATGAGCCATACTCGGAACCAGATCACCTGTCTCAGCACTTGCTTTGAAGGTGCTCATTGAGTCCAATGCACATTGGTCAAACTTGCTCATGTCCATATCTAAGCGAACTGGGATAGAACCTTTATTCAAGTTAAACACTTCTTGGAAGTCTTTGGTCAGGATGGTGCGTGCAAGATCTTGCTGCGCTTGTTGGTTGGCAGAATCACCTAGCTCGAAGAAAGCAAAACTGTCGATGTTGAAGGTGAACTGACCATTGGTGCCCGGTGCTGGTGCACAGATGTAATCTTTACCTGGGACTTTGCCCGCTGCGGTAAATTCACCTTTCGCCCAGTCACCCATGATTTGCATCGCCGCTTCACCATTAATAACCATTGATGTGGCTACGTTCCAGTCACGGCCTGGTGAGTTAGCATCAATGTAGTCATGCATTTTCTGGAACTTAGTGAACACTTCCACCATTTTATCGCCAGACAGAACGTCCATATCTAGGTCAACAAACGCCTTGTTGTAGTCTTCGCTACCCAATACGTCCAGCGCAACCGCTTCAAACACAGTAGCGTCTTGCCACGGCTGACCACCATGAGCGAGAGGAATGTAGCCCGCCGCTTTAATCTTATCGGCAGCAGCGAAAAATTCATCCAACGTGGTCGGTACTTCAACGCCTGACTTTTTGAAGACTTCTGGGTTAGCCCATAGCCAGTTTACACGGTGAACGTTAACCGGTACCGCAACATATTCGTCTTCCCACTTCATGACTTTAGTCACGACAGAAGGCAGAATATCATCCCATTGCTCTTGCTTCGCCGTATTGTCTAGCGTCGTTAGGAAGCCTAATCCGCCCCACTCTTGAATATCGTGACCTTTAATCTGTGCGGCAGAAGGAGGATTGCCCGACACTGCACGAGTCTTAAGTACCGTCATCGCACTCTCACCGCCGCCACCAGCAACCGCAAAGTCTTTCCAGCTGTGGCCTTGCTGCTCTAGCATGTCTTTTAGAACAGCGGCAGATTTCGCTTCACCACCAGCAGTCCACCAGTGAAGCACTTCTACTTCCCCCGCTTGAGACAGCGAAGCAGCAGATAGAAGGGATAAAGTCAGTAGGGTTTTGTTGATTTTCATTGTAATTATCTTCCATGTATTGGATTAGACCATAGTGAGCAAATTGCTCTTGTCACTACTGAGTCTATCCATTGAGATAATTTTGACCGAAACAAAGAGTAACAACAATGTAACATATCAGTTACATTACACTTCTAAACCTGTAGGAATAAGGATCTTAGCTTCTAAGCCTCCTACTTCACGGTTACGAATAATGAGATCTCCACCATGCCCATGAAGGATATTTCGGCTGATTCCTAATCCTAAACCGTGGCCTTCATCGTCATTGGCCAGCCGATAATACGGTTCGAAAACCGCATCTAGTTGACTCTCTTCAATACCCGGCCCCTCATCAGTCACCACGATGGTTATCCAATCATCGTCAAAGTCCATTGCAATGTTGGCTCGATTTCCATACTTAACAGCGTTATCGACAACGTTGGTCAACACGCGCTTGATGGCCAAAGGTTTTGCGACGATAGGCTCAAGCGCTGCCGGTTGAAACAAGACATTTTGCGTTTTTCGGTTGTGATACTCAATCACTGAAAAGATCATCTCATTGAGGTCGATAATCGCATTGTTTTCATGAAGATCCGTATCTCGAACACACTGCAAAGCGCCTTTAACCATCATTTCTAGCTCATCTAAATCGCGATTAAATTTTTCACGCTTCACATCACTTTCAAGCAGCTCCGCTCTCAATCTCAAACGGGTAATCGGCGTTTTCAAATCATGTGAAATAGCCGAGAAAAGATGCTCTCGGTCGGCAACATAACGCCTGATTCGTTGCTGCATTCGGTTAAATGCTCTTGTTGCGGTCACAAGCTCACTCGCCCCTTCTTCTTGAATCGGCTGTTGTTCGACATCCATACTCATCTCATTGGCAGCTCTTGCGAGTCGTTTCAGCGGTTTAACCTGCCGACGAATCATTAAATAAGTCAGGGTCAACAAAATGAATGTCGATATGACCAAAAACAGCACCTGTTCTCGCCCTATAATCGTGTCGTCTAGCGTGACATAAGGGGCGGGAAGCAGTGCGGCAATGTAAACCCACTCATGATTAGAAAGCTCAATTTGCACCACCAGAATGGGCGGATTAATCGGTGCTAAGGTCAACGTATGGTGGGCCCAAGATTTAGGTAAGTCGTGCAAGTAAATATCATTTTTAAGTAAACGTAGATTATCAGGGTGCGAGAAATCTACGGATATTGAGGCCACTTTGTTGAGCTTACTGTCCAACACACTTTCGATGGCTTCAATCGATGCCAGCTTCAGTGGGGTATCAGGGATAGGCTCGACTTGGAGTTTCTCTCGGTTAAATGAAACGAAAAAGCGCGTGCCGCCCATATTACGAATTTGGTCCAACACGATATGGCGATAACGCACGGGTAGAGACTGAAAAAAAGTCACGGTTGAGGCGAACATATTGGCCATGCTCGATGAGGCCGATTGGATCCCTTCCAACTCTTTTTGCTTTGATTCACTGTACCAAATCGCGGTAGCGATACCTTGCGCACAGACGACAGCAAGTAAGGTCAGCCAAAGAGTGCGAGCAACTAAAGAGTTCGGTCGAAGTCGTTTTAGCATAGGCTAGCTTTCACCCTAGTCTAACTTTCATAAGTTACAGGCACTGCCAAGACGTAACCATTGCCGCGCATGGTTTTAATGTAGTGAGGAAAACGCGCACTGTCTCCCAACCGCTGACGCAGGCGGCTTAGCTGAACATCGATGCCTCTTTCAAAAGGGAGCGCTTCACGGCCACGGGTCTCCATAGAAATGGTGTCGCGATCAAGCACTTGATTTGGCCGATTTAAAAACAGCATCAGCAAAGTAAAATCACTGCCCGAAAGATCATGCTGTGCGCCTGTTTCTCGGTTAAGAATACTGTGCGCGAGCGTATCGAGCTGCCAATCGCCAAAGAGAATCTGTTTAGGTAGTGTGTTCGCTGATGCTTCGTCGTTAGATTGAACACGACGTAGGACGGCTTTAATGCGAGCCATGAGCTGGCGTGGGCTAAACGGTTTAGCGATATAATCGTCAGCACCAATTTCTAAGCCGATAATCTGATCCGTTTCATCTGAGACCGCAGTAAGCATAATGATCGGAACATTCGATGTTTTTCGGATTTGCTGGCAAACAGTGAAACCATCATCTCCGGGCATCATAACATCCAAAAGAATGAGGTCCGGAGTCCCTTTCATTTCTAGATGTTGATGCAAGTGAGCACCATCTTCGACACTGTCGACTTCAAATCCTGCTTTCGATAAATACTCCTCAAGAAGCTCTCGAATTTCCTCATCATCATCGACAACCAAAATGCGATTACCCAGCTGCATCACCCTTCCACACCACAAACTATTAACAATTAATTAAAGTTTAGTGTAAAGAACTTGAGATTTGTTGGTTATTGATAATTTTGTGAAATTTGAATCATGAATGCATGAAGTTCACAAAATTACTGCTAGCAAATCAAATTTCGATGTAAGGCGTAAAAAGACGTAGGAAGTAGTGGTGAAATAGAGAATAGAGGCAATGAAAAGCGTTCTTGGGCCTGGGGCACGCCTATCTAATTCGAATCAAACAAGATAGGACTCCCCAGCTTTTAACCCTTAAATTACAGCGATAACTGCAACGACGACAAGGAAAGAAAAAAGGCAGGTACGGCTGATAACGCCGAGTTGGGTAGGTTGGATCATTTCTTGATGCTGCATAGGCGAATCTCACTTTTATTACAATGTAATTACAATATGATGAATTTCGACTGAGATCTCAATGCATATAAAGATTAAATTTTTATGACAGTCGGGCAAAAAAGTACAATTATTCTTATCTGCCCGACATTTTGCTTCTAGGCTATCGTTTCTTTAGCTTTACTCCGATTTAAGTATGGCTCGATATCCACATCGACCGCCTGACCTTCTGGTAGATAGAGTTCCGCATACTTCTTGTGGATGCCACTTTCTAAGAACAACTCAAACAAATCTCGGTCTAGGTGGTTGTCTTCCACCATCTTACTCATGATATCAATCGCCACATTCATCGGTTTCGCATTTTTATATGGACGATCAGACGCGGTTAGCGCTTCAAAGATGTCTGCAATCGCCAATATTCTCTCAGGAACAGACAGCTCATGTGCCGACAGTTTTCTCGGGTAGCCGCGTCCATCTAAGGTTTCATGGTGAGTGGAAGCATAGCGTGGTACGCGCTTTAGTTCTTCAGGGAACGGCAAGTTCTCCAGCATTTTAATTGTACTAATGACATGTTCATTGATCTTAAAACGATCCTCGGCTGTGAGCGTTCCTCGTTCAATGGTTAGGTTATATACCTCACCAAGGTTATAGAGTGACTTAGGTACATCCATTTTTATACCAAAACGTTCATCCAACGCGTAAGGGCGCTCTCTTTCAATCACGTGCTCTGGTTTGTCGCTTAAGAGTTTCTCAACCGTTGGCAATGCGGTTTTCGTCGGGCGGCTTCGCCTTGTTTCCAACGGCGATAATCCAAGTTTGTCGTCAAAATTTCTCACCCAAGTTCGGTTGGCGATGTCGCGAATCTGTTGTTTCTTATCATCGCTCATATATTCATTGCCGACGTTAGCTGTCGCTACCGCTGTGAACTCTTGCTGCAATTGTTCACGTTTGGTGGCGAGCTCGGTTTCAAACTGGCTGCGCTCGTCGGGGTTTTCAAGTGTTTTCCTCAAACACTCAATTTCCGCATCGCGCCACAGCACTTCAAAGCGGGTGCGAATCTCGTGAATTCGGTTGTAATTGGCTTCTAACTTACTGCCTTTATCGACAATATGTTCTGGCGTAGTGATCTTCCCGCAATCGTGCAACCACGCAGCAATCTCAAACTCACGTTTCTCCTCTTTATTCGCAAATGAGAAACCCGCCAACGGTCCTTCTTTCATGTTGTGAGCGGCATCTGCCAACATAAAGCCCACTTCTGGCACTCGGTTACAGTGTCCTGCAGTATAAGGAGACTTGTCATCGATCGCCTGTGCGATCAGTTTGATAAACGCATCCAGCAGTTCTTGCTGACTTTTCTCGTGCTTAGCCAATGAGGCGGCCATATCTTCCACTGCATTGGATAGCTGAGAAATCTCCAAAACCCGTGATGGCACACTGTGAATTTCACCATATCGACGAGTTTTGATTTTTTCGGTCTCTTTCTCAAGCAAAAGGATAGGTTTGACAATTGGCGAGCCTAACCACCAAGCGATTGGCAATAACAGTAATATTAGGATAGTGGTCGCAGCTAAAGACAGCACCACTTTGTTTAGCGCTTCTTTAAACACTAAAGATTGGGGAATAACGACACCAAAATACTCGTTTTCATTAAGCTGAGAGACATAAAAATAGTGCTTCTCTCCACTACTCTCTCCTTCAACCAAGCCCCCTTGTAGCTCTCGCTGAGAGGAGATATCCAGTAATTGTTCATAGGGAATGGTCGAGTATTGCGTGGCAGAAGAGTCATTAGAGAAATAATCGAACCATTTGTTGTTAATACTCACACGCACATCATTGGGTATTGACGCGATCGCTCTATTAATCAACGGTATTAGAGTCGCAAACTCTGGTTGAACCATAAGATGAAACTGTGGAGTCATAGTGCGATCGTAAATTTCCACATCACTATGCAGCACAAGACCTTGTACAAAGAATCGTTCTAAGGTGTGTTTTAAGATCAGTGTTGAATCGATTCCCGCGTCAACCTCTCCGTTAACCACCGCCTCAACCACTTCTTGCGGCGTCGAGAATATTGTGATCGTCATAGATGGAAAACGCTCTCTTAGCGACTGAGTAATTTCCCATCCTTCCAATATTCCAACTCTGGCCGATTGCAACTGCTCTACATTGGTAATCGACTCCCCATTGTCCTTTGTCACCACACCAAAAGGGAGTTCATAAAGGGGCTGGCTAAACTTGGCTATTTGCGCTCTTGGATCGGAATACAATACCGAATGAAGCACATCAATTTGGCGGCGTTCAAACTGCTGGGTTAGCTCCGACCAAGTCAGTCCATTGATGTACTCGAACCTAAGTCCGGTTTGCGCACTGATCGCATCGAGAATATCGATTGCTAATCCTTTTGGCTCTCCAGATACCGCATAGTCTATTGGTGCCCATTGCATTTGGTTTGATACTTTCAGCACCGGCATAGTTTCTACGAGCTTTGCCTCGTAAGGACTCAAAGTCATCGGCTCTAACTTTATGGTTTTGACAGCTTCTGCACTTTCATGGTTGGACGCGATGACGTTGCCGTTAGAGCTGAAAATGAAGGCTTGTTTCCCCGTTTCCCCAGCGACACCCAAGGAAGATTCGGTCAAATAATGAGAAATGGAATCAATCACCACGTCTACACCAAGAATGGCGTTAGAGTTAGGGATCTGGATAGAATATGTTTGCCCAGTAAGTTTTAGGTGCTGGAAGAGATACGGCTCTGTTTTATATGGCTGTTGAGAGCCTGCATCTTCATACCACGGGCGCTGCGAAGGGAAATAGCTACTGCTCACCGTCTCTACTCTCTGACCATTGTGGTCATAGTCAAGGAAGGTGGTCTCTTTAACTCGGCCATTCTCGCCATTGAACACTTTGTTCAGCACCCATCGCTCGCCAATATGAGCATCGGTCTTATCACGTACTTTGGGGTCGGAATCTAAGTTGATTAGTTGGAAAAAATAGTCGTCACCCACGGCATAATAGAGGCTGTAAATATGCGGGTGTGTCTCCATCGTCTCTGTAAAGAGATCAATCAAGGCTCGTTCGTTCTCTAGCCCGCGGTATCGCTCCGTTGACCCTATCTTCGCGAGCAGTTTTGTAACTGACAACGAGTCGGCATCAGAACCTTGAATTCGAGCGCCAATTGAGCGCGATAGGTCAGAATAAGAGCTAAGGGCATGTTCGGTAGCAAGCTGCCTGCCGAACGAGTATTGAAACCCGATGGCAATCGTTGAAGTTAGCACTATTGCAAACACGAATAGACTTGCAATGGTAAATCTTATGGTTATTTTTCTATTAGTTTTTGTATTCACTGACGTTATCTCATTCCTTGAGAGATGAAATAAATATATCACGCCGTAAAAATATCGCCCTGATTTGCAATGATATTCATATGAATTTTTGACCTCATTCTGCATCGAAGTGTCACTCAATGAACCCACCCAAACAGGGGTTACAATGTAAGCCAATGATATTTATGAGCAATTGCTTTTAACATCAAGATGAACTGAGTAACGTGTGTCTGAGTAATCCTCTTACAAGTTTTAATCCAATGAGCCAATGAATGTTGCGGTGGTTCAGGTATAATGAATATTGACTAAAACGACTATCAATATCATTAAGGTTTTATTTTGAATCTATTTGTCAAAGCGCTTACTGTCATTGACTCTTCATACCTTTGCGACAAACGCGGTATGGTTGGTGAAAGTTGGATTTTGGACGTTACCCTATCAGGCCAACTCAATGAAATGAGCATGGTGCTTGATTTTGGTAAGGTAAAATCGCAAATCAAGCGCCTTGTTGATCAATACGTTGATCATCGCTTGCTTATACCTAGCCGCAGCTCTTTAATCAAAACGAGTCAGACAAAAGCGGGTTACCGCACCGTTGATCTTCTTCGTGAGGACAAAAGCATTCACCTGCATTGCCCTGATGAGTCTTTTTGCTTCGTAGATACCGATGCCATCACTATTGAAAGTGTCACAGAGCATGTCCTTCAACTTCTCAAAGGTAACCTGCCAAGCAACGTAGAGGGCATTGAAGTCACTCTGCGAACAGAGAACATCGAAGGTGCCTACTATCATTACTCACATGGCTTAAAGAAACACGACGGAAACTGTCAGCGAATTGCACACGGCCACCGCTCTCCGATCGAACTCATTGTCGACGGCCAAAGAGACACAGCTCGTGAAGCAGAGTTTGCTAAACGCTGGGAAGACATCTATTTGGGTTCAGATGAAGACAAAGTGGATTTAAATACACTTTCTTTAAGCGAACATGCGAATGTCGTTAACGACGACACGCACCATGGATTTCGTTACACCGCCCCTCAAGGGGAGTTCGAGTTGGCGATTGCGAAATCTGAGACAGAAATGCTGCAAACTGACACGACCGTCGAGCTCCTTGCATGGCATATTGCAAGGTGGTTCGCGAAAGCCTATCTGAAGAGCAGTCACTCAAAGTAATCGCCTATGAAGGGGTAGGAAAAGGCGCAACCGCTTTCCATAATTGCTAACCTTCGACTCTCATAATTTGGTGTTAAACCCATAAAGCCTGATAACTTACTATAGTATCAGGCTTTATTTTTGCGATCAGATTGTCATTAAGCTTTTCTTACTCACGATCCAACTACTTGTGCTTTAAGCTAACGAGTATAGTGTGACAAATCACTTTTTGAGCACAAATCGTTATGAATCATAAAGATGAATCAAATCGTCGCCCGCTAGCCACGCGAAACTTGTCTGTTATGAAGCGCATTGCGAAATGGTTATCTAACCGCAATGTCACCCCCAACCAAATTTCACTTGCGAGTATCGCATTTGCCAGTGTTGGTTTTTTTTCGGGCGTCAGTTATTCCTATTATCCTTCATGGGTATGGTTGCTGCTCTTCTTGTTAGCCATTCAGATGCGCTTGCTGTGCAATCTTTTCGATGGGATGGTGGCAATTGAAGGGAGTAAAAAGACACCAGCTGGCGAACTGTTCAATGACGTTCCTGATCGAATTGCTGATCCTTTATTAATCGTTGGCGCAGGTTTTATCGGCGCTTCATCAGTGGCTTTGGAGTTGGCTTGGGTGGCAGCAATTTTCGCGGTACTAACAGCTTATGTACGTGTGCTTGGCGTCAGCATGGGATGCGATGCTGATTTCCAAGGGCCAATGGCCAAACAACACCGAATGGCGCTCCTTACTTTAACCAGCATCGCTTTACTCGTTAGCCAGTTTTTTTCTATTTGGCCTCAATACTCTCCGTATTTAATGGACGCCTCTCTTTCCATTATGATCTTGGGTAGCTTGCTTACCACTTGGAAACGGCTACGAACAATCTACCTTGCTAAACAGTCAACACCTACCCAACCAGCCGAGTAATCCTAATGTTGAGCATCCCTATTCATTCTTTACACATCATGGCCATCATTTTATCTTTGCTGGTTATTGGTACCCTTTGTTATCTAGTCATATCGAGAAGGCATCCCGATAAGGATCACACTGAGCTTAAGCTTCGCATTCGCTCATGGTGGTGGATGATAGGGATTGTTTTCGTAGTCTTATATCTGCCTCAGAACTATTCACTACTCTTTTTCGGTTTCTTGAGTTTCATGGCACTCAAAGAATTTCTTTCTATTGTTCCTACAAGAATGGCAGACAGACGAGTGATCTTTTGGGCATATCTGTCCATACCTTTTCACTACTACTGGCTGGCGATCGGTTGGTATGGCATGTACATCATTTTCATACCTGTTTATATGTTCCTTTACCTTCCTATGGTCGCAGTATTAATAGGTGACACCAAAGGGTTTATTCGTTCTGCTGGCACTATCCATTGGGCGTTGATGCTGACTGTCTTCTGCTTAAGTCACATGGCCTACTTACTCGTGTTACCTAGCCTAAACCCTGATGCCGGTTCCATGGGTATGCTGCTATTTTTATTGGTTTTCACTCAGTTCAATGACGTTTGCCAATATGTATGGGGCAAGACATTTGGAAAACATAAAATTGTTCCCAAGGTCAGTCCAAACAAAACTTGGGAAGGTTTTTTAGGTGGCGCTGCGACAGTCATTATCGCAAGTTACTTCGCTTCACCCTACCTAACACCGCTCTCTTCATACGAGGGAGTTGTAGCCGGTGCTATCATCGCGTTTAGTGGGTTCATCGGCGATCTGGTGATATCTTCAGTTAAGAGAGATCTGAAGTTAAAAGACACAAGCCAGTTAATACCTGGCCATGGTGGGCTCTTAGACCGAATAGACAGTCTAATGTTTACCGCGCCACTCTTCTTCCACTACATCTACTATCTATATTACTAGGCTCCTGTCGATGAAGTTATTCAAATACGTCTTCGTTTTATTACTGGTTAAGCCCTTAGTGTTTGTCGCGCTTGGGCTCAATATTATTCAGCGGCAAAACCTACCAGAAAAAGGCCCTGTCGTTATCGCCGCCAATCACAACAGTCATTTAGATACCTTGGTTCTATTGGCGCTCTTTCCCATCAGCATTATTCATAAGATTCGGCCAGTAGCTGCTGCCGATTATTTCTTAAAAACAAAATTGACCGCTTGGCTATCACTCAACGTCTTGGGCATTATTCCAATCCAACGCTCCCCATCAAAATCAGAAAGAAATGCCATGTTCGATGAGTGCCATCAAGCACTAAAAGATGGTGATATTTTGCTGATCTTCCCTGAAGGCAGCCGAGGTAGCCCAGAGGTAATGAGCGGATTAAAGAAAGGGATTTATCATTTAGTAAGAAAGCATCCCAATTGCCCAGTTGTCCCTGTAGTAATGCGTGGGCTTGGGCGCTCACTACCAAAAGGAACCGCCATGTTTGTGCCATTTAACTGCGATGTTGTAATTGGAGAAAAGCTCGATGACTTTAAGGACTCCGACGACCTTATTGAGAAGATGCAATGCGAATATGACATGCTTGCAGAAAAGTGCATTGTTACGAGCTTCGACGAAGAAGGCTAAGCACTAACTCTAGTAGAGGATCTCTATGAAAGAGCTGACACTCGCCAATGAACCCTACATCAGTAACGTAACCCTGCCCAGCGGCGACACTGCAGCTTGGTTTTATAACCCCGATACGACGCTAATCGCCCGATTTGCTACCAAAGTAGTGTTCCTTTCTGACCAAGGAAATGAAGAGTACACCTATATTTTGCTTCTGCCGGAAAATCACATCGACGAAGCTTCGAAAACGAAGGCATGGTCCATCGCTGAAGACTTAGGCTCGGTAAGCAATCAGACACTCTCACCCCACTATTCGGGCAACATCTACTCTATCGAGGAATGTGAGATCAGAAGTTTAAAAGTTAGGGGTTGATAAAAGAATAAGCTAACGCTGAAGGGTCATAACAAGGGACGAGAAATTTCTTTTGCTCACAAACGACGAAAGCCTGATAACAAAGTTATCAGGCTTTCTGAATAAATGGCACGCCCTGAAGGTATCTCTTTTTGATTTTAATCTCGTTTAATTAAGCTAAATATTGCTTTACTATCATTAAGTTATTGTCCAAATAATCGAATTGTATATTTAACCAAAATAGCCAAAAATAGCTCTAAATTGATGTCATCGGCACCACAGAGGCACCACAGAATTTGAAGGTAAGTGAGTATGGATACTGGATTTAACTTCACAAAACGTGCGCTAGAAAGCATAGAAAAACCGAAGAGTCGTGTTACCTATCGAGACGTTGGAAGTAGCAAAAGCGTTCAAGGATTGGTACTTGATGCGTTAGTTTCTGGCACAAAAATCTTTCGTTTTCAGCGTAAGGTGAACGGGAAAAACATCAAGGTTAAGTTGGGTGAGTTCCCAACGATGACGGTTGAGCAAGCAAGGGAAATGGCTCGAAATACGGCTGCCGACATTGCTAATGGCATTAACCCCAATCAGCAAAAAAGGGAAGCCAGAGAAAGCCAGACCTTTGATGACTTATTCGACATCTATGTAGCGTCATTTCAGCTAGATATTAAGGCCAAAAAGCGCCGTGCTAGCAGCCTCAAATTAAGTCAAACTTTATACCGACTGCACTTAAAGCCTAAGCTAGGTAAAAAAGCCATCAATGACTTTGATGCTGAAAAAGCAAGAACGTTTATGCAAGGCATATTCACCAAGGACGGCTACAGCAAACACAATCATTCCTTAACATTGCTAAAATCGATGTTTAATAGAGCCTATATCGATTCCAACCCCTTTGCCAAAATTAGCAAGATTGATGAATCACTTTTTAGGCGAGAAAGAACCCTATCCAAAGAAGAACTCGTACAGTTTTTCGATTCGCTCAGACAAGAGAAGCAGATTTATCAAGATTGTATATCCATGCTTTTACTAACTGGTCAGCGTAAATCGATGGTTCTCTCTATGCGTTGGCAAGAACTCAATCTCGATAGCCGCTTATGGGTTATTCCAATCAGCAAAACAAAGAGCAAAAAGCCGCACTCTGTGCCTCTTCCCAACGAAGCGATGAAAATCTTAATCCGACGTTCAAACGAAGCTGAACTTAACCAAGAGTTTGTATTTCCAAGCGCTAGAAGCAAGAACGGGCATATAACAGATAAAAGCGGGAAAGGCGGTTTCTGGCAAAGAGTTACAAACCGTATAGGCATGTACGCACCCAATGATCCAGAAAAACATCTGACGATTCACGACTTAAGACGCACTCTAGCAACCTTTCAAGTGACGTCAGGTGGTTCAATACAAGCGACAAGCAAGCTACTTGGACACTCAAACATTGGCATAACTAATGATGTCTATGCCCATTTGTCGGATGACAGCGTGAGAGAGACTTTAGAAAACACCGTAACCTATATGCTTGGAGACTCTTTGCAAAGCAAATTAGAGCGAATCAAACAAGAGATTGATACTCTTCCTTTCGAAGCAAAACAGGAGCTAACCAGCTTTTTAGAAAGGTCGGTAGATTCAGAGATAATTACGGCTTAAGCCATGGGAAGCCTTGGTTTTATTGGCTTAAGCGTTTTTGGTTAGCCATAACTAGCTGGCTACATAGCCAGTTAGCCAAAACCTAATAGGTAGGATACAAAGCCTAATCTTCAATATTTCTTTAACCCATTAACCACCTATTGGTTAGTGGGTTAAAGAGAATAGACAAATCAGTCGGAGATACGAACTGAAACGGGTAATCGATAGAGGGTCGCGTTTGATCTTCCGGTTTTGGACTCAATGGCTTTTTCCTCTTGTGCTAGTCGCTTCAATTCTTTACCCACGATTCTG
This sequence comes from Vibrio mexicanus, assembly GCF_001012815.1. Classification (GTDB taxonomy): domain Bacteria; phylum Pseudomonadota; class Gammaproteobacteria; order Enterobacterales; family Vibrionaceae; genus Vibrio; species Vibrio mexicanus. Next base: position 20,237 of record NZ_JYJP01000027.1, on the reverse strand, counting down.
TTTTTGTCGATGTGAGTATTGATAAGCTTACATACCTCTGAAGCCGTCACCCACTCCCAGATATACTTATCAGGGTCATCAACTAGGAAGCGGTCAACGATAGCTTCATAGTAAGAACTTTTAGCATTATGTTCATTGTTAACTTTTGCCGCTAGCTCTAGCTCTGTGTCTGTGAGATGCCATGATTCACCAGACTTGTATAGCTCATAGACCTGAAGCCAAAACTGCTTGAGTTCGATTGGATTTTGGTGGCTAAGCCTGCCATTGTCGTAACACCAACCAAGAGTTTGGTTAACCGACTCCATATCAATAGGAGCCTCAAGTTCAATCACTGCGTATCGACTAGAGCCAGTTTCATCACGTAGAAAGCCAGTCACGTTAACGGTAGCAATAAACGAGGTTTGACGTGGCTTCTTGATATCTTTGGCCCCATAAGGTGGCCTAACGGTATCGACCTCTTTAGTGATGAATGCCTTTAGGCTTCCTTGGCTATTTCGTGAGGTACGCTCTAGCTCACCTAGCTCAACAATCAGGCTATTAATGCAGCTAATTACCGAATCTTTAGAGTCAGGGTTAATCTCTTGACCTTCTAAAAATGCACCTTCAAATACAGTCGCAAACCGTTTGATAAAGGCGGTTTTCCTGAATGACTGTCCACCTTGAAGAACAGGTATGAGCTTAGAGCTAAAGGGCGTTTCAAATACTGACGCCACTACTGCAATAAAGAACTTTCGCATCACGCAACTCGCAAGCTCTTTATCTTTTGCGTTCATGGCATTAATCACAGGGCTTATGCGATCGATACCGTCCCACTCATTTTCATTAAGGTAGTTTGCAAAGGGGTGATAACTATTATTCTCGGCTAATGACATTAAATGGTCAGTAAGAATCTCTTTCTTAAGCCCACCTCTAAGACAAACATCAATTAGCAAACTGCGTTTTTGGTCGGCAGTTTTGTTTAACATTTTGCCATCGATAGAGAGTTCGACTTCCATGTTCATTTTATTCACTACCACATCAATACGATTACCTTTCAGCAAAGCTTGTAGGTTTCTCGATGTAGGCAGAGGATTGAACCTAGCATCCAGATCAGGATAGTTAGGCGTTGTCGTTTCATGAGAGTGCCCCACTCTTTCAGTAATACATTCCATAGCCACCCCTTATGCTGTTTGCGTGTGAACGCGGCTTTCTAGAAATGCGTCAAGGTCAGCGATTGTATAAAACACCTTACGCCCTACTTTGATAAACGGGAGACTGTAGCGCCCTGTTGATGCCCAAACAGCAAGCGTACCCTCTGTTACACCCAAATACTCTGCTGCTGATTTACGGTTTAGCTTTTTGCCATACTTTGAATTTTCTGTGTTACTCATACTTAATCTTCCTAGTTTATAGATATCCCAATTGGATGAACTCAGATTAAGAATGATGAGGTTTAACAGCAATCAGATTGGGGGAACGGATTTTCGTGAATTGTTTAGAGCTCAGACAGTCAGCCCTTTATTTAAAAGGGGTGATGGAGGAACGGGCAGCGCTAAGGAGTAGCTGTTTCCAGAATAAGCCGAAACAGTAAAAAGCACACACCAAATAAAGGATGGTCGTTTGGTGATCACACACTAGCGGCAAGTCTAAAACAATTTTAGACATTTATTCGTTACTAGAAATCGAACATTAACAACTCATGAATACTTTTTTAAAACGCGAAGTTATAATTTTATTAAAATTGAATGTAGAATGAGTATTGGGGAAACAGCAGAACTTTGCTTTTAAAAGAGCGAGAACAATCAAACAATGGGACAAGGGTTACGATGTTCCAAAATAATGTTAGAGACTTATGAGATACCAGAGTCGATTAGAATTCACTGATAACGAGGATTGGCAAAATTTCAGAATCAATATTGAAAAAATTAGAACTACCTACAGGACAACAAGTATCGCCCCAGTAGACACTAGTGTGTATTGGGTTACTATAAACAAACTCCGAACTGGAAATAAAACACCCACTAGGCTAATAAAACCAGCTCGGAAAATTAATAATTATCAAATACAAGTAATGTTTAGCAATGAACGTAAATTGACTCAGTTCTAGAAATTAAAACACTTTCCAAATCAATCAAGCCGTCGCGAGTAAAAAATTAGTAATGGATAGTAAAATAATGACCGAACGCGCGGCCACTATTACAGACAAGTTAAAAACGAGAAAATAAATAACAGTATTCGTCAAGTTTAATTCCATTATTATGAGCTATTGTCTGCTTCACATAAGATTCTTTTGCATTGGCGACATCCTTCAATTTCTCTCTTTCAATCCCCCAAGCCTCTGATAAACAGTCAGTAACCATAGATAATGGCTGGTTATTGTATCGATCTTCGATGTCTATGAGAGCACTAGCTCTTGAACCGAAGTACAAACTAGCATACGAATGAATATCAATGAAAAATATATCATCTTCAATTATCAAACTGTCAAAATCAGTAGCTCTACGCAAAAAGAAGTTGTCAGAAATTCTAAGCTGGTTTAAACCTTTAGTTAAATCAACGAACTCATCTATAGTATATGAGCGCTCTTTGCAACAAATAAATGGAAAATCTCTAAGTTTAGCATTCTGTATTTTTATGCATCCACTCATAGTTAAAAGCTTATCTTTAGATAAAGACTGATTAGCAATCTTAAACTGTTCAGTAGACCATCGCCCTAATTGTTCGTCAGTTGCAACTAAAACGCAGCTATCTCTTGCTGCATTTAAGTTTTTACCTAGGAAGAAGCCAGACATATGCCTTAGCTTGCTTTCTGAGAGTCCATTACATAGCACCAATCCCGGGGTCGAAGACATATATGCACTAGCTGTGAGCCATCCACGTCCGATTATCTCTCCATTATCATCGTACATAAACCTAACTGCGTTAATCGCATGACCGCGATATTTTTCTGTGAAATGCACAAACTCCTCTTGATATAGGGACATGTAGTAAGTTATGAACTCCTCATCATCACATGTTTTCCAATAATCTAAAGGAATTATTCTGTCTACGCTATTAATATAGTCCTTAGCTGAAATAGTAATGTCTAAAGCCGGAGCAGCAGACACAATTAGATCGTGTAATGATAGAGGTAATTCTCTACTCTCTTTTATCAGTTGTTTATAAATTTGGGGTTCTAGTAACAGCTCAACTATAGTTCCACCATCTATTAATGTAAGACACTCCTCGCGAGAAGCCGCTCTTATGATAGGACGGTTATTAAGGCCATTATTGAAATCAAGAACATGCGTGTCTTCAAGGGCGTCTGTACACTTACGCGTGGTTATCTTTATGTTATCGGACAACATGAAGATTGAAAAAAAACCTATCCCATATTTTCCTGTATGAAGAACATTCTTTGATATCAACCCTGGAAATTCCTCTTGCATTAAGTCAGAGTTCCAATAACTTTTTCCGAAATCGAATAAGTAGTCTTTGATCACATTCAAGGACATTCCAGTTCCGCAATCTCGAACCCTTAGATATATTTGATTTTCTCTCTCTTGCAAACTGACTTCAATTTCCCCCAATCGCTTGAGCGACCCTCTAGGTTACGTCTTGCTCTTATTGCATCAGAACAATTCTGAATAAGCTCTCTCAATGGTACTAAGAGGTTGTTACCATATAGTTCGTGCCCACCAAGTGTTTTTATTATCTTGGGTATGTCACCAATATGGACATTTGCGTCTATCGGTTCCCAGCCCTCTGTAGCAACTATACTACGAAGTCTATCTGGCGATTCGACACCAAATACACGCTTGGCCTCAAACCTAGGCATTTGCTTATCGGATAGCAACGCATCTACTTGGCGTAGTTCTTTGTCAATCATCTTGAGCGCGTCGACACACAACCACCAAGCAGAGGTTTCTTCAACCGTAAATGAACTTGCTGAACTGTAATAAAGAGTTTCATCTCTCAAGTAGGGAGTGGAGAGTTTTTCTTGAAATGTCCAATGGCCATCAGAATAATGATTTAGCTTCCTAATTGTTCGTAGAAAACTTGGTGCCCTGCGAGAGTCTATATGTGTAGCATCTGCAGCACGCAAAATACAGGCTATCTTCAGTGTGTCAATTTTCCATGACCTGTCACACCATCCAGGAGCACCTATCGAGCGCGCGAATTCCTCCTCTAGCTTGTCTATACCCCACCAATGACTATGAGCGATTTTTCCGATTACTTTGCCCAATGAAACTCGGATTTCCGGATCATTAATTAAATAAACTTGTGAGTCATCTGCTTTAAACCTCCATGATTTACTGACTATTTTTTCGGCAGATTCGGCATGAAGTTTCCGAAGAAGAGTTGAAACTGTGTAATTCCTTAAATCTGAGGATAAATCAGCCGATCTGAATGAAGATGGAGGGTTAATTCCAAGTTGATAACATCTTTGAACTACAGTATCAGACCATAACTCCAGAGCCTCAAGGTCTTGAAGTCCATTTGGGTATGCTTGGATCGACATTGCTACATCATGTAATAGAAAGGCTCCTCCAAGAATGAACCCTTCAACTGGATTTAGTGGATAATCCTCTCCACAAACCACGTCAGCCATTTCCCACAATGAGTCTATGTGGGTAATATCATGCACGGTAAAATCTGGTAATGATGCTCCTATTTCGTTAGCTAAGTGCGTAACTTTTTCTCGCATATCTTCAAATATGGAAGCCAGTCTTTTTATTGCATCCGCATGATCACTGTCATCAAGGCCTAGAGAATTTTTCCAAGTGTAAGTATTTTTGTAATTTGCCATATCCAACTGATATTTAATAAATTAAGAAAGACTAATTATTATATGGCATTAGTTTTATTTAACCATTACCCATACCTAAAGACGTGATCATTAATACTTTCTCCCCACATTACATCTCGGAGATTACCAGCGAACAGAATGAGAACAATGGATAGCATTTAATATTGCAAAAGCACATGAGCAGGGAGTCAATGAGTAAATAGTCTAGCCAATAATTGAGCCGATCTGAGCTAGCTCGATAATGGGCAAACAAGCTTTAATAAATAACTACCTTTACCCCCTGATGATTACATGTATTTATAAGTTAACCTTCATACCCATCAAGAGCTTGAAGCAATAGCGGCTTAATCGAAGCGTAAATCTGGTTTAAGTGCAATTGATAGAAATCGAAAGCATCTTTCCAAAACTCTTCGCTCATCCATTCGAGCGTGAGTGTAGAAAACTTGATTTGCAGCTTATCGGGCACAAATTCAGCTCCCTCTGGCAATAACGGCATCAGCGCATCCTGCATATTATAGAGATACTCAAACAAATAATGGCCCAGAGCGTCCTTTCTAAACCTCACGAAGACCCCAATTGTATTCGGCTTTAGGCGATATATGGTAATCCAACTCTGGTAAGCTCTTGGCGGCAACTCAAACCATAAACTGCCCTTTGTTGATGGTGTTGGCAATCTGACACTTACATCATCAAGCACTAAATACTCTAACAACTCATTCCAGTATTCATAAGTCTGCCCGGAGTCTTTTTTGATTCTCAATTCACCCTGACTGCTATTGGACTCAAGCGTCTCAGCAATACCTCCGTTCACTTGATCAACCGAGATCACTCGACGTTCAGTAATTTCCGTTTTGTGCATAACTTGAGGATTCACCAGAAGTTGGTTATCAGGCATATGGAAAACCTGCATCTCAAGCATGGCAAACGAAAATTCCATTGAGGCATTCATATTTAAAAAATCCTTTATCTCAAAGGCACCTTCTCGTATGCCATCACCAACCACTAGCAATAAGAAACGGCCTTTCGAGAGGTTACGCTGAACCGCGTCGATGAACGAGCCTCCGGCAATTCTTGACCACTAGCCTCGATAGCCTCATATAACGACTTACCTCCATTGGCACCACGAACCTTTGAATCAAGCTCATCATAACTCCAGTTCACAAGGTCTTTTGCGTAATCCAATATTTGCCCAATGACCTCTCGACGAGATTGGGGGTTTCGATAAAGTTTAGTCTCAGCAATCACCAATCGGCCTGAAGACGTTATATAAATGCAATCAACTCTACCCGACTTGGTTACAAGTTCCATACATACCGGCACAGCACCGGCATAATCAGCATCAATCCCGTACAACGGCAATAGGTCAGCATTATCAAAGATCAGTTGTTGCAACCACTTCTCATCGTAGAAGCCAGTCGCCTGTAAGTCGACACGCTGAAGTCTTTGAACACTGTTTTCAGAAGAAACGATGATTGGACCACTACTCATGAGAATTCCACTCCTAAACAAAGAAGTTAATAATAAAAACACCTGTTCACTAGACACTACACTGATAAGAAAAAGTAGGTCAATTACCTATCCATAAAGTATGACGGATAAACGCGCTGGTTTTGAATGCGGCAAAGATATGTTTTTCTTCCTTACTCCAAGCAAGTTTCCTGCACAATTTTCTTAATTGAACCCGTATGGAAAACCCCATCCTTATAATACTTTTGCAAACAGCCCGAACAAATTAGGTTATCTATGTAGCCAGCTTTGTTCTTACGGCACCTTACACACAACTCGCCTGCTACTCGCTTCAGTTCTGGCTCGGTTGCCTTATAAGCATGTGACTTTCTGGTCTTCTTGTAAGGCTTTTGCTCAATCGCTTCGATAAGAGGTGATCGGGGTGGTTCATTTATTGGGGGTTCTTGATTGGATTGTTCTAGGAGTGACTGTAATTTTAAATTCAACTTTTCGTATCTTTCAGCGTGACGAACATGTCTCACCCAAGCTCTTTCACCGCTGTTCAACACGTAGTCCATTACGAGGGTTTTGAAAGAGTCATGGGCCTTGTTATCGAAACTAGCGTAAAGGTCTTTTAAGGGTTCTAAGTCGATATCGATAATAGAAATATCATTGCCCAACCCTTCGTTTCGACCATCCCCTACCTTCGTAGCTAAAGTGCAAGCCAACCGGATAACCGTTTATTCGACATAGGACATCTAGCTCTGAATAGCGCTCCGAAGGCTCAACCTCAAACTCTGAGATGTGTGGTTTGCTCTCGTTGGTCACATATCCTGAAACTCTAACTTCTCGTTCGTAGTCGTCTGATTCGACAAACTCTAGTTTCCATTCAGGAAACCTCATTTCGAAATCACTTAACTCTCTAAAACACTGTTTAATCACTAGCCTAGCGACAACACAGAAAGAATACTCACACTCAACTGATTCCTCGCTGTCATCTTTCGCTTTTTTATCATGAGCAAAGTGATGAATCATTTTATCGGGGTTTGGGCCTTTCTTAGCGACAAGATTCTGACTACAGCTTGGACAAATGCATCCACATGCCCTCCCTCGCTTTACCTCACTGATATCTAGGTATTTACCGTCTTTTAGGCCGAATGGTATCAACATCTCTTAGTTTCCTTAGCTTTTGAGGTAATAAGGATTCACTAACTACGTTCACTCATTAATTGACTTATGGATTCTGACAGACCATTCAACTTCGGAGCTTTCAAGGTCGCCTTAATGGTTTTCCCATTTTTCATAGTCACCTCAACACCATAAACGTCAGACTCATCTTTGGAATCATCAGGGGCTTGATCAACTACCTTTTGCCCCAGAAAGTACCTTAGATAGTGATTTCTAACACTGGCTACACCATGAAGAGAAAAGTTGCCTTTGAGGCATATCGTAAGAAAGGATAAGAATTCAGACTCTTTTGAAGTCTTTACTTCTTTACCCCAAGAAAGCCAAAGATCCGTAAATGCTTTATATCGATGGTAATCTCTGCTTTCAGGAGTGTTAGCTCGCGTGACTTGTTCATTGGTGGAAGTATCCACCTCTGCAACAAAAACCCCTTTCTGCTGTAAACGAACACCTTCGAGCGTTTCTGCCGCTATTCCAAGTATTGAATAAGACCAATCCAGCTTCTTATTAAGCTGCTGCTCTATTTCTTCATAGAAACGAGGGTCATCTTTCCTGATGTCATCAAAAGCTGATTGTGCTTGATGCAACAACTTAGTTAGTCTCTCGACTGCCTTAAGATCCATTTTTTGGGGGATTTGGGTCAATATATTTTCGCAAGCACTGATCTGATAGTCATCAAGCCCAATACTTTTCAACTCATCACTCTGTTTTTGGCTTAGCCTCGCCACTCTAAACCTCATGCAACTGGTTACGTAATATCCTAGTTACAGAAGGTATCATTTCATGTAGGCGGAATTCGCGATCGACTATACAAACATTGGACAACGTTTCGGAAAAAGCGAAGAAAGGAAATAGGAGGGAGTTTAATAAAAGTTACTAAAAATAGATTTCAGCGGCACCACAGAGGCACCACAGAAAAACGAAAAGCCCGCTAACTCATTGAGCTAGCGGGCTTTTATCGAATAAATGGCACGCCCTGAAGGATTCGAACCTTCGACCACATCCTTAGAAGAGATATAAGTGCCGAATTATCGTGAAACACAAAGAACCAGAATTAAACAAATAGTGCTATACTTACAATAGGATAGATTATTTATCTTGTTTCACGAGAGTTCAGGGGATCTCTTAGTTATTTGACCCTACTTGACCCCGTACTTGACCCCAAAACGCATCTAAATAGCAGAATTTGGAGATTGTTAATGCTTACAGTCGTGGAAATCACAAGCTTACAGGCCAAAAAAAGCGCCTATTATACTTGGGATAAAACTGCCGAAAGGGGCAAAGGTCGCTTAGGTGTAAAAGTTACCCCAAAAGGTACAAAGACCTTCACATTCCGCTATTTTAAAAACTCTAACCCCTCGTTTATACGTATTGGCACATTTCCTCAGATTTCGTTGGCAAAAGCTCGAAAAGTCGCAGAGTCATACAGCAATTTACTAGACTCTGGAACCGATCCGATCGAGTACCTAGAACAAAAAGAAGTAGAACAAAAGCTACTAGAACGACAACTTGCACAATCTGGTTCACTCGAGCAGCTAATTGAAGCATATACGAAAGATAAAAAAGACAGAGGTAAACGTAACTATAAGGAAGACAAAAGGAAAATTGAGCGATACATCTATCCCTACATCGATCCAACACGCAAAGCCAAGGACTTTGAAGCGACAGACTTTCTGGAAGCCTTAGCCATTCCTATTCGCGAAGGCCATGGCCCCAAGAGTAATAAACTACGCTCCTTTCTACATGCAGCTTTTGAGTTTGGGTTAAAAAATGACAATAACCCCGCGTTTACTAATACTGAAGTAAAATTCGGCATAAAATACAACCCAATTGCTTCCATCCCTAAACAAACTCATGCGGAGAAAACCGGAGAGCGTTTTCTAAGCTTAGAAGAACTAATAAAACTATTGCACGACATGGATCATCGCTATGACGACCTGAACCTAGCTGCTGCTACACGTCGTTTTATCAAGTTTTGCTTTTATGCTGGTGGGCAACGACCGTATGAGTTAGCCAATACATTGTGGCGCGATGTAAATTTCACGGAAAGAACTCTTACCATTCGTCCTGAAGTTTTTAAAACTGGCCGAGCGCACGACGTACCTCTTACAGATACTGCTTTAAACATTTTGGCTGAATGCCACAAAGATAATACGTTCAATAGTCCATATGTATTTCACAAACGCACAGCCCCTAATGAACCAATGCCCACTAACACTCTTGCTCAAGCACTGCTCTCTTACAAAAAAGTTACCGATATCGAAAACTTTATTGGGCGGGATTTTCGTCGAACGTTCAAAACGCTTGGTGGACTTTTTAAGATAAGCAAAGAAATCCGTGACCGAATCCAAGGGCATGCGATTAGCGATGTCTCTGGGAGGCACTACGATAGATATCAATACCTAGACGAAAAAAGAGAAGGGCTAGAGGTTTGGGAAAAGGCTCTTAATCAAGAGTTGGACAAGTTTCAAAATGATTAGCTGGACAAACGTTAGATCGAATGTATCAAAACAAACTAATAGCCTTCTTAGAGCTAAAAAGTAATACAGGGTAAACGGTGAACAGTAAACGGTGAACGAAGCTAAGAAGGTTCTGGACATTTCTGAGTTACGAATGCCATCAGTGTCTGCCTTGTTCGTATAAATAAAAATATGGGAAAACTCTATATCAGTGGCCAAATTCACCCAGCAACTATAAGCACGTTATCTACGATAAACTAATCTAGTCCACTGAGTGAAATTCATATCTATCAATTAAGATATTTGCTTTTGTTTCATCAATCTCAGCTTGATCTCTAATCAAAACAGAATTGTCAGCAAAGTTTAGTATAAAAGCCCTAAAAAAGTAGTTCTTATTAGCTTCAAGTTTGACAGGAATAAATTGACTAAATAGTCCACCGGATAGCTTATATTCATAGTCACCCGGTGGAATTTCAAAATAACCGTACTCACCAGTGTTTAACGACAACTCAGGGTAGCCTTTAATCTCAAAATTAACATCAGAACCAGCACCGAGTACCCCGGTTTTCCATTGATAAACATAAATACCAACCTTACCGTTAGTTGGTAAGTTGAAGTTTGAAGTTGTATCTAAATTTAAATCCTCATAAGGTACAGAAGCACACCCTGTGAACAATATAGCACTAAATATAATAAACAATAGTCTCACAACAAAATCCTTTTATTTGAGTAGATATCTTAGTTGATTATAATCAACTAAGATATCTACTAATTATTGGTAAGTCCATGATCTATAGCACCAAATAGAATTAAACCTAGAATAATATATTATTGCTTTCATTGCGTAGACATCAAAGCTACACAAAGCAGCCAACGCTGAGTTTGGAATTTTTTTGCATTAGAATTAAACAATCTCATGGTCTAATTAATGCGGTTCCTCATATAGAAAAGACTCCATAAATCCGAGCGCTTATCCTCAGGGAGTTTTGATTGCCGAAATAGGCGATTAAATCGATTTTGCATCTGTGAGTAACTGTCATATTTCCTTGAACAGTTTCTTGTCAACTCTTCCCTTGCTTGACTTGGTGTCAACCCGAACAATCTATCACTGATATTAATCAATACTGAAAAAATTGGTGAGAAAATTGGAACGCCAATTATTATTGAAAGCAAAAACAATATAGGAAATATCGATATACCACCAAAAAGAATAAATTGCATCATATTAAATCACTCTTCATCATTCTATAAATCTTTATAACAACATTAAGCTAATGTCGAACGGACGAACTAAACATTATTTAATAACACCACAATCTTGGAAGCGATAAACTGGTTATGAATTTCCAAACAATATCAACTAATCACCAAACTCAACGCATGGTAAAAATACCACGAAATTACCTTAAAGCGTTAGGTTTTGACCCCGACATACCATTCCTGATTATTTAGATATTTTTCAAGATTCCGACTATGATGGACAAAGTATTCTTGTTTGATCTCTGATATTTTTATATTGAGTTCTTGAGAACTAACGTTCATAGCTGTTGCATATTCTCTTGCATAAATTAAATCGCACTTCAGTTTTAACAAATCATGCCGTTCTATAAAATCGAGTTCTTTGCGTTGCACTTCAACTAATTCTGATGTTTCATTTTCAATACCCTCAGAAACTTTAGAGTAGATATCAATTTGTGTCTTTGTTGGGATTCCAAAGAAGTAATTAAGCATCAATCTAAACATCGAACCACCACAAACCATTTAAAAAATCAGTGTGTTGTACAAATCTGCCACTAATGCCAACTTAAGTGGCCAGCAATGCCATGAGTTGTGAGTCAACTTCCTAATTCAAAATCAGTAACCTAATCGAGTGACAAAATGCTCATCCACTCTCCCCCGATCATGATTCACTACTCACGATGTTTGTGTTTTCTTTGTTTTTCTTGCCAAACAATAAAATGGAAAAGCCAACGAAAGGGGACAAAAATGTGCCGAGAAGTACCCAAATCAACGGTGAACGGTTCTTTATCCTTGCGATTTTAAACAATGTAAAATAATAAGCCCCTAAAGTTAGAATAGCAAAAATAGGAATAACTGGGGTATTGGGTGCAACAACTTTTATCGTGTTAAAAACCAGAACGAAACAGATACTTATAAATATTGCCAAGATGTATTTAAACATCCTTACTAGGACTTCTTTCATTTTTTATCCTTTATGATTTTGTTGATTAACCTAGCCGACCATACGCCAAGTCAGATTAAATCTACTTTTTACGTCATTAGCATCTAACATTAGAAAGTGTTGGTCAATATGGTCGTAATTGTTTAGTGAGGAGCATCTACTCTACGCGATTTTGGGGCAAAGGTGAGTCAGTCGCGCTATAAGTAATTTTTAGCTATGAACTCACTATTCATTACGCCAAACTAGTGACTGTTCAATGACCCTAAGAAATTCGTCACCGCTAAATCCATTGTGGTACAACGAACTTTTCACTGTTCGAAATCCATCTTGTTTATCTGAATCAAATGAAGATGACAGCATTTGTTCTTGGTTACATAAATAATGGGCGTTGTCTGCTAATGCAATTAGTAACTCTTCAATCGAAACCTTCGTAAAACCATTAAAAAGATCATGATCGAACTCAGTTGATGTATCCGCTATCCAGCCAACAACCTGCGGTGAGTCAATTGTTACTTGTAACCTGTGTCTAAAGGTTGTATCGATTTCCAGTTCGGTCTTGACTGCATCGACTTTCTTTCTGACCTGAATACCAGCCTTTCTCAACGTTTTATCACGATGATAAAACACTTCTTTCTTCGTTGTTCGGTAAAAGGTTGATTTAACTTCGATAACAATGACAATGTTATTAAGGGCACAAATCAGGTCAATTTCTCCAGCGTCCGAACCGAATGGACTACCAGCCGTGAAATTTCTAACGACAGTAAAACCTTTTTTCTCAAAAGCATCACCTAATTGATTCTCGATTCGTGTAGTTTCATCTTTTAATGACTTTCTTTGGTTACCAAACCGTCGCAAGTTATTGACTGAGTTAAGCGACGTTATCTGGGTAGACATTAACCAAGGTAGTAAAATACAGTGATTACCAATTTTTATGATTGGGCGCTCGGTGAGCTGTTGATGATCAATTGGAAGGCCATCAATTAACTGCTTGCTGAATTTTTTCATATCAAGCTCCCAAAATGCCAAAATAGATTTAGCAGTGTTTATATTTCCACTAGGAAAGTCATTAGATACGGTCCAGCCCAAAATACTCCTAACTTTTTCATTCCATAAGGACCAAGTAATTGGAAATCGATTTTGTCCTTTAGCTGCACCTTTCATTGCAACTAATCCTGCAGCCTGCTCCCAGTTTTGTACTTCAGCATATTCTTCATAAAATGCTTCAACGTAGTCCTTTATATAAAAAGCCACCATTAACTCTTGAGCCAACAGCGCTTGAAACAAGTCTACCTTAAACCCATTATTTAACGTTACAAACTCCGAAAGGCCATAGTGTAGTGGCATAGTGAGTTTGGCCACCTGATTAGAGGTGTTAAGATACACCTCATAGCATGACAGGTGAAACTATGACTAAGCGTACCCGACGCACTTTCAGTGCGGAATTCAAACTCGAAGCAGCGCAACTTGTTCTCGACCAAAACTACACCGTTGTTGAAGCCGCCAAAGCCATGGGTGTGGGTAAATCGACAATGGATAAGTGGGTAAGGCAGCTCAAACAAGAAAGAAAGGGAGTAGCTCCTCAAGCTTCACCTATGACACCAGAGCAAATTGAGATAAGAGAGCTGAAGAAGAAACTTGCTCGCCTTGAAGAGCACAATGAAATATTAAAAAAGGCTACAGCTCTCTTGATGTCGGACTCACTGAACAGCTCTCGATAATCGAGAAACTCAGGCAGAGCTTTAAAGTAACAACCCTGTGTCATGTGTTCAGTGTCCACCGCAGCAGTTACAAATACTGGCGTTGTCGCCTTAAGCGTGTTTCTCCAGAGTTGGTGAAGCTAAAAAGTCTTATTAAAGAAGTTCATACGGCAAGCAACGGCTCTGCGGGTGCGAGAAGCATTGCCGACATGGTAACGGCCCAAGGTATAAAACTGACACGTTATCGAGCATCTAAGATGATGAAATTATTAGGGTTGGTAAGCTGCCAAACACCGAAGCACCGTTATCGAAAGGCATCACAAGAGCACGTAGAGATCCCCAACCATCTATCTCGCCAATTTGCCGTTACCACTCCCAACCAAGTCTGGGTCGGTGATGTAACGTATGTCTGGACGGGACAGCGCTGGATGTATCTTGCTGTTGTCATCGACCTGTTCGCGAGAAAGCCAATTGGTTGGGCGATGTCAGTATCACCTGATAGTAAGTTGACAGGAAAGGCACTCTCTATGGCGTTTGAATCACGAGGTAAGCCCAAAGGCGTGATGTTCCACAGCGACCAAGGAAGTCATTACACCAGTCGTTCTTATCGACAACTGTTGTGGCGTTATCAAATCAAGCAAAGCTTATCTAGGAGAGGTAATTGCTGGGACAACAGTCCGATGGAACGGTTCTTCAGAAGCTTAAAGACAGAATGGATACCAGTGTCGGGTTATCGAAGTTTTAGCGAAGCGAGAGAGCATATAACTCGATACATCACGGGCTACTACAGCCAACTCAGGCCCCATCAATATAATGGTGGCCTAACACCCAATGAGTCTGAACGACTGTATTGGGAAAACTCTAAAACCGTGGCCAATTTTAGTTGACCACTACATAGACACTTACTAGTTCTAATTTGCAGGCCAAAGCCTTTACATAAGCTATCTGATTTTGCTCATGATTCTCCAAAGATCCAATTTGTTTATCTCCTAGCCCCGACAATATGAAAGCATCCAAAGCCATATTGAACCAATAGCCTCTGAGCATAGTTTTCCTGTTGCCATTGCGCACCCAATTGTCGGCACTAGATCTATCGACGTGTTCCATTTGTAATCTCTCATTTTTAACTGAGAAATACAGTGAGTCATCAAAGCAGAATGGGTGAACACTTCTTGAAATGAACTCGTCAAGTTCCACTTGTGCTTGCATTAACTCTTCAAATTGTCTTAGTAGTGCATTCGCTGCAATACGATTTTTATCAGAAGGTAAAATTAATGGGATATGGTACTTTGCGAGTGATTGTATAATCACACTCTCGTTAAGCATGAATTCACCGTCAGTCGCATGTTCGAGTTTCCATTGCACTAGATTAGTTAATGCTCGAACCTGAGAGCTTGTACTGATAGTACTACCATCGTAATCAACCGCTGGTTCAACTAGGTGACTAAAGGAATAAGCTGCTGAAAAAGATAAAAACTCGAATAAGGATAATAGTTTAAATGGTTCAGAACTTTTTCGTACTAAATCCAGCCTCTCTAGATGAGCGGCTTGGAATACCTTACTCGTAGCTATCAAATCATCTAGAATATTTGGGCATTGAACCGCCAATTTATGGATTTCATCCCATTTAGCGTGACTTTTGTTAAGGACTAATTCAGAGCGACGAATCGCAATTACGATGGATTCTGGAGCTTCAACTAGCACATTAGCGATGATTTGAAAATTTGTTGCCGCTTCTTGAGAGAAATAGGTGGTTAGTGCGAGGATGAACTCATCAGTTTTATATAGGGAATGTGGAACTTCAGAAATAACGAGTGAATTCCAAAATAACTCATGCTTATTTGCTTTCTTTACTACTTTTTTATGAGTATAAGCCTCAATAACAAGTTGGTAAGAGCAATCATTCAAATCCTTATTACTCAATCTAAGAAATAAATCATCGAAGTAGTTAGAGGCACTTTCTGACATGGAAACCTATTTCTAATATATTCAATAACGAGCGCCACTTTTTATTACGGGCTGTTTAAACATGCTCAACAAACTAAAACCATAATGGGTTATTTGTTTTAATGTTATCTGTTAACTTATAGACATGAGCAAAAGTAAGTCAAATGATTACACGAAAAACTGGGATACTGGATTGCCTCAACTCACTATGGGGCACTTTCGTGTTTGAAAGTGCTAACTGTATCGGTTCTGGACAATTCTGAGCTACAGCGTTTGCTAAATTAGTGAATCACGGATTATTTGGGGTAGGACAAAGCCTCAAATTTTAGTGGTCAATTTCACTTATCCACTACAAGCATTAATAGGAGAGAATTCGCTAATCACAACTATCAGATTATGTGTTGCCGAGTAACCTGATAGCTGTGTTAGTCGGACATTACTCTTGAAAAGGCATTGGAGAAGACTCTCCTTTACCATCAAAGAGAACAACGACATCAGTATGCCCAGTTGGCGACTTAACTACCCACCTTTGTGGGTTGCTATTTTCTGCAGGTGCACAATCATCATAAGGCTCATGACATTTCTTAGTAAACATTACCTGAATCCGCTCCTCATCAACCACTACCTGCATAACACCATTTTTCCGCTCATGGTTTTCATAGTAGTTTTGCAGAGTTCGCATTTTTTTCTCAGCCAATTCAGAGTCAATAGGCGCATCAATACGGAAATAGGTAATTTCATCTTCGTCATACCAACCTTTACTCCATGTTCCTTTAATGTGAGTAGGAACGCCCATTTTGCCAATATCTGCGCTCGCACCAGGATAGCCATTGACCGCACCATAACCAAAGCCTGCCCAACCCCCTCCGACAGTTTGTATTGATACGTCACTGATAATATAGAAATCACTAATACTGCCTGCATTGCCAATGGTCGCCGATATCAAAGGGGGTCTTGTTTACAGCCAGTTAACACGCTCAGGGTTACCGCCAGTAAGACAAATACATGTTTATACATTATCCCAAATTCTCCGCTCTGGCTTTTCACCGGTTTCCATCACGGATTGAATACAGGGATTAGTCAAAAGGCACAGGAGAAGATTCACCTTTACCATCAAAGAGAACGACCACTTCTGTCACCCCTTTTTGTGGCGATCGTTCAACCCAACCTTTTGGGTCACTGTTTTCTCTTGGTGTGCAATCACGAGTCCTTGCTACGCAGGCAAAAGTGTACATCACCTGGATCCGCTCTTCATCAACCACCACTTGCATTGACCCATGAGTAGGTTCGTAATACTCATAGTAATCTTGCAGGGTTCGCATTTTTTTCTCGGCTAAATCAGAGTCAATAGGCGCATCAATGCGGTAGTAAACTAACTCGTCATCATAGTTCCAACCCTTACGCCACGTCCCTCGAATGTGAGTAGGAACGCCCATTTTGCCAATATCTGCGCTCGCACCAGGGTAGCCATTGACCGCGCCATAGCCAAAGCCCGTCCAACCACCACCAGTGGTTTGTATTGCGACATCTCTTATTCCATAGAAGCCACTAATGCTGCCCGCATTGCCAATGGTCGCCTGTATCAAAGGTGGCTCTTGTTCACAGCCAGTTAACACACTCAGGGTTACCGTCAGTAAGACAATTACATATTTATACATTATCCCAAATTCTCCGCTCTGGTTTTTCACCGGTTTCTATATCTGTTGTAATGCTACTAACAATGGTTTCCATCAGCGTCTTATACGGTGGATTGATTACCGTGTCATGTGAACGATGAATATACTCATCAAAGTTGGGCGTAATCTCACTTTGCCAATCACAAGCTGTAATCGTGCCTAATGGCTTCTCTGAAAGCTTACGCCATAACTCCTGACAGAAGGTATCGGTTTTATAATCAGGGGTTAAATTTTGAATGTAATCAACCTCAGTCCAGACAATACCAGCAGCTTCGGATTGCTGTTTCATTCGCTCAAGGGAAACCCCAGCAATAGCGTTACTGACTCGTAAATAGTGATAAAAATAGAACACGCCTTTATGCAATTTCACTTCGCCATGGTCACCATACTGCGCTAGGCAGTCACGCTTCCACGCCGCAGATTTCTCATCAAGCTGAGCTTGAATCTCTTTCGCTCGGTCATGCCCAGGCCCTAAGTAAGGCGCTATCAACGGCTCCGTTTTAATTAATTGTCGATTATAGGTATAGTCAGTTGGGGAGCCGACATACTCGGGTAGCCCTTCCTTTTCGTACTGCTCTATCGATGGGTAGCCCCCGCCGACATCACTGTGACAACCGGGAAAACACTCTTGATAGAAATTTGACGGCAGCCAATTATCTCGAGCAAGTGATGTTAGGGGGAAATTCTTACGATACTCGTGCTCAGCAGTCAGTTGCAATACTGTCGTCGCCATCGTTGGCTCAATGCCTAACTGGAAGTTGCCTTCATTGTCATTACCCGCAAGGTAGAATGATGCCACGGTATCAAACAACCCTAAGAAACGCACACTCACGCCCTTAGTATTATCTCGCTCATAACCACCCGACGAAGAAAATTTTGAATGGGTTTCATTACCCAGTAAATGTGGCGTAATTGTCACGTCCTTTAACTTACCTGACACGGGCTTGGTGTAGTCGGGTAATCCTTGATAAAGCGCATTCACAAAGTGGCGCGACAACGCAGCACCTCGACTAAAACCGATAACATCGAAGACTATGTGAGTGAAACTATCATATTCCTCTCCCATCAATTCTATCTCTCTGCGCAACTGCCCAAGTAAACTCTGCCACTTATAAAACGCCCCATTTTCACCATCCACATAGTTCAACAGCGCCATTGCTCCGGGGTTAAAACCAAAAGCGAGGGCGGCTTGAAAGTCTCCACCAAAGGTCTGCTTAGCATTGACTCCAAACGCTTGCTCCAGTTGGGTTTCATCTTTTTGAGCATCGATGATGACCGGCCGCTCACTGTCGTCCTTTATGTCGACCGTTCCGACACCAGAAATATAGAGTTTTGCCGATTCACCTTGAATCTGTGGATAGGCGGCAAATAGACGCGCAACGTTACTTCGTGACTTGTTCCCGCGTACTTCTTTGTATGCATCGTTCTTGTCATTATTGCCAGTACCATCAAAGAAAACCCCTATGCGAAAGAGTTTTTCAGGGCGTAGGTTCACTATCGGAATGCCTTTAGCCACCATATTCGGGCTGTTAATGGCAACAATCTCAGTGCCATGCAGTAGCCGACCAGGATGTTCATAAGGAGAAGTGAGGGGCGCATGGAGTCGTTCATTGTCGTTGTCATGACCAAGGCCCGCGTCAATAAGCTCAGCTATATTGAGCGCTAAGCCATGCTCATCGAGCCACGCGGCATCCACAGTATTCAATTGCTTCTGGGAGAGTTTGCTCGGTAAATAGAGTAGATGTTGATTATCAAGCAGTTGCCCCTTCACTCGCCAATGCACGGGGATAGCACTTTGCCAAGCCGTGGGGCGAAGCTCATCACTGAGTGAATGTTCATCGGAATAGGTCAGGCAGAATCGGCAATTGCCCTTTCCAATAATTTGATATTCCTGAACAAGCTTCCCTTCATTAAAGTGATAGTAATAACCTTGGGTTGGCAGCCCTAAACGCTCTCCAAACTGCACTGCAGGCATGATGGCCATAATCGCTTCATCCAGTGGTGTTTCATCTTTCGGTTTTGCGATAATGTTGGGAATACTGAGGGGGACTGACGCCCCTTTAGATGAAAAGGCCAATGCTCTGGGCACATCCACTTTAGTTTTGGCATTCAGACGTACACCACTTTCAGTGGCTTCCTCATTCCAACTGCGGTTATTGGGCTCATCGCCCGCTTTAGTGAGCACGCTATCCCACCCAACATGCTCTCTAAATGCTTTTATATTGCATGACAGCTCAAAGGCGTACTCAAGCTCAGGCCTTTTATCAATCTCGGTGTCGGTTACGGTGGTTTGGGAGCTGCTTAGCTTAGGCTCGTGATGGAAGTTGGGATAATAAGCACTTTTATACGCGGGAGCCGCGACATTCGAACCCGCTCCCTTAATCGCTGTCCATTTTTCCGATTTTAATTGGGCCTTTAATGCGTTGACGTACGTGCTTCTCGACCCTTTGGCAAAAGGGACTAAGGCTCGTTGCAGCTCATCAGGTAAGCTATCGTGAAATGAAGAGAGTTCGCTCCCACTGGAGATATAATGAGAAAGCTCATCGATTGAAACACTTTGGCTTTCTTGACCCTGTTCAAACTCGACAATTTTGATTTCAGACACACCCAGCACTCCCTAATTCAGCGAATATCAACCTTGTTCATTGATGAACAAATGAGCGTATTTTACTGAATAATTGACCGAGAGTGTGCCGTTATTGCCTGTCATTATGCCTGAATTTATTGCACGTCTATCACAGTGACTGGGCTATTAGAATAACTAAGTAAAAGTCGATGATTAGAATATGAATGAGTATTTGATCTAAACAGTTTCGGGGCATTTTTGATTTTGACTGATTTGTGCAACAGGTTGTTGCACAATTGGGAAACGGCTTA
>NZ_JYJP01000026.1 GCF_001012815.1 Vibrio mexicanus | reverse complement strand
TTCATTACTGTCAGCATCACGTAATACATAATTCGCTAATAAAGTGTCATTAACAACGTCAACATCGTGATCAAAAGCGACCACTGCTACTTCATCAGAATCTGATTTTTCTTGTATAAACTGGTGAGCGGCAGCAGCCGTTAGCCGAAATAAAGTATACGGATTACCGTTATCATCTGTAACAACCTGATTGTTTTCATCCTCAGCATTAACGGTCATTGAACCACTAGCATCAAGCGTTAATACATTGGTACTAGCGACTTCAAGTTGATCCGAAGTATTTAGAGATAAGATACTCGCTGGAGAATTGTTTATTTCTAAAGAAAACGCACTTTGAGATAATTGGATTACTGCATTATTGGTCACAGAGTCTGTCACTGAGAACATTAGTTGACTTCCGTCGGCCTTTTGCATCGCGCTAATCACATAAGATGCAGCTGATGGGATTGTAGACGCAATTGCACTTGAGTTTGTCGTGCTTCCTGATTGCTGAAAGTTGCCAGCATTAGCCTTTAAGGCTTTATATCCGTCTGATGTTGCTGCAATAACATAACCTTCTGTATCAGCAGAATCAACTGGAACCTGAATCACAAATGCACCGCAGTTATCGGTTGTCGTTGTGATCCCTACTTGGGCACCAACTGTATCTTCAACCACTACCGTCGCACTAGACATAGGTAGGTAACCCGCAGGTACATTTTGGCAGTCATTATTATAGCTGGATATGCGGCTACCCAATTTCAATGTTCGAGCACTTCGACTCTCTGTAGACTCTGGTACGACTAACGTACCAGAATATGTTGTTGTCTCAGATTCATTAGAAGTCTCCGCTGCTGAAGTCGTCGAATCATCATCGCTGTCACAACCAGCAAGAAGTGCTGCTGATACAAGAACAGCTCCAATCCCTAGTTTAAAACCCATCATTTAACTCCCCTTACTAATAAATAGATAACTAATATGAATATAAATTCACTCCATATTTGAATATATTTATCCGACAAAAACATTACTACTTAACTAGTTGCATGATCAATAACACGATATTTCACTGGTTGCATAAATACTTTAGAGCAACTTAACAGTCCATGAATATATTTTGATACTATCCAAACATTCTTCTGACAGGCCAAAACTTAATTTTTTGTTCCTTTCACCCTCTTATTTCCAAAAATCCCCTATTTAGCCAAATTAACTTTCATTTACGGTTGTACCAAAACACGTTGAAAGGTATAAATATCTCAACCTCATTTCAATTGACATGGAAGATAGATATGTTTGAAAAAGTTCTCGCAGCGCCCGCCGATCCGATCCTTGGATTAACTGAAGAGTTTAAGAAAGATACACGCGCAGAAAAGATCAACCTAGGTGTTGGTATTTACAAAAACGAAGCGGGTGAAACACCTGTTCTAACGACAGTAAAGAAAGCGGAAGCTGCGCTGTTAGAGACTGAAAAAACTAAATCTTACCTAACGATTGAAGGGACTGCAGAGTACGGCCTAGCTGTACAAAAACTGCTTTTCGGTGCAGATTCATCAGTTGTTACTGAAAAACGTGCTAAAACGGCTCAAGCTCCAGGTGGTACGGGTGCACTTCGCGTAGCGGGTGAATTCATCAAACGCCAACTTGGCGACGTTAAGATCTGGATCAGTAACCCAACTTGGGCAAACCACAATGGTGTATTCTCTGCGGCAGGTATTGAAACCGCTCAATACAGCTACTACAACGCAGAAACTAAAGATAAAGATTTCGCAGGCATGGTTGCAGACCTAGAGAAAGCGTCTGCTGGCGATATCGTTCTTCTTCACGGCTGCTGCCACAACCCAACCGGTATCGACCCGACTGCTGAAGAGTGGGAAACACTGGCTAAGCTTGTCGCAGACAAAGGCCTACTTCCTCTGTTCGATTTCGCATACCAAGGTTTTGCAAAAGGCGTTGAAGAAGATGCCGCTGGCCTTCGTACTTTTGCTAAGTACAACAAAGAGATCCTAGTCGCGAGCTCGTTCTCTAAAAACTTTGGTCTTTACAACGAGCGTGTAGGTGCGTTTACACTGGTTGCAGACAACGAAGAAGTGGCAACAACAGCATTCTCGCAAGTTAAAGGCATCATTCGTTCAATCTACTCTAACCCACCAGCGCACGGTAGTGCCGTTGTTACTCACATCCTTAACAATGCTGACCTTCGCGCTGAATGGGAACAAGAAGTAGCTGAAATGCGTGATCGTATTCAAGAGATGCGTGAGCTGTTTGTTGCAACATTGAAAGCGGAAGGTGTTGATGCAGACTTTAGCTTCATCGAGCGTCAAAATGGCATGTTCTCTTTCTCTGGCCTAAGCAAAGAGCAAGTAAACCGTCTGAAAGAAGAGTTCGGTATCTACATTGTCGGTTCTGGCCGAATCAGTGTTGCAGGTATGACTAAAGCGAATATGGACCCACTATGTAAAGGCATCGCGGCTGTCCTATAATTTCGCTAACGCAGAACAAAAAAGAGCCAGCAATCGCTGGCTCTTTTTTGTTCTATCATTCTGGCGACTAAAAGGCGTATTTCAAAGAGAGGCCGCCTTCATTCACATACAGTGTATCGTCACTTCGGTATGAGTAAAAAGCACCGAAGGTGAAACGCTGACTGACTCTATAATCAGCTCGAGCGATGTATATGTTCTCATCCACGATGTCGCTTCGATTAAGTTCAGCCGAAGCTAAGAAACTCAACTTCTCTGTTGCAAAAAACCTTAGCGCCACGTCTGCACCGTAAATAAACTCTGAGTCTTTATTTATTTTCTCATCGGTACCATCAAGTTTTACTTGAGACCAGATCATACCTGCTTTAACGCGTGACGATATATCCCAACTATCACTTAACGAATAGCGGTAGCCAATTCCAGGCATTAGGGTATAGCGCTGAACCGTTACATTATCGGGATGTAAAAATCGCGCTGAGTAATCTGTAACAAACAGCCAATCTTGATTAAACACTTGGCTTACACCAATCGCTAATGATGTCGCATTGCCATCTTGCCCATCATCAGCATCGAACCGGCCAGACGTGACATCGGCGTATAAATAATCGTAATGCGCGTCGATGGTTTTTGCCGACTGGGCCTCAGCCTGTGGAGTATAAATAACACTAGCCAAGATAGAGCAGCCGACCACTGATACAAGCTTGTGATAAGTTCGCTCTAGGGTCATCCTTCACCTCATTTTTTCATTATGTTCTTCATAATGATAACTGAAATAATAGGATATCTAATCAATTAATTGCACTTTGACCGCGAGTCTGTGAGATGGCTTGATAATCAGATACAAAAAATAAAGCTCCCTAGGGAGCTTTCTAATTACTGTTCAATGAGGTTAATGAGGAACTCCTCGCTCGTTGTTGGCGAGAAAGTAGCGTGAGTTCGATTCATGATGCGCTCGATCTGAGACTGCTCTAATGCATATGGCATCACCAGCTTCAGCTTTTCGATACCCTCGTATTTCGCAAGTTCACACAAGGTAATCAAATTCGATTCATCACTTCGGCTTGCCGACAGTGACTTAAGAGCAGCATCCCAAAGCCTATCCTCGGGCGTTGATAGCTCCTTCACATTGTCTTTCCAGACAATGCTGAAAATCGGAGCAAACGTGCTCATTGCTTCCAGAAACGTCCATTTTTTACTGCAAGAGGCACCAAGGAAAGTCGTGTAGTCAAACTCAACGCACTGCTGGCTATCTTGATAGTCCATATCATTTTCTCCGGCATAGTCTAAGTTGCGTGGTGTCTAAGGAGTAAAACTACTATGGTTGAGCATTGCCTATATAGCAATAGGATATAGAAGATTGGTATTTTATTACCTTTTTGCGCACATAAATGGCATATAAAAACCAATCTCATAACATTTGCCGTACAGCATTTTTAATAGTGGGTACGAACAGTTAATATTTCTCAGTTAAAAAAAATACATCATCGAATATCAACAATTCGACTGGCTTTTTTGTATTGGATGCGCCAACCATTCCAACGAGGAAGCTCCCATCGCTTAGGAGCAGTCTTACGTAGGCCGTTCGCATAAACAACGTAAACAAGCTTTTTCTTAGGCTCGTATTCAACCGTCAAATTTAGAGCACTCAGCGCTAGTTCAAATGGATAAAGCTCTGCAAAGTCCTCGTACTCCCACTCAGGGATTCCGTGAAACGGGAAATCATTGGCAGCAAACAATTCCAAGTCTTCTAGTGTCTCAACGCCCAACTGCTCCAATTGCTCTGTAAACCAAGATTCGAACGAAACATTGCTGCTCTCAACCGACTCTGTCGAGGTCAACTTCTCGTGGTTCATCTGATTAGGGTTAAGCTGTACAAAAAGCTTCCAGTGTTCAATCTGTTGCCAACGCTGCTGGTAAAAGCCTGGCAGATACTCCTCAGATTTGACCGCCTCCACCATTGCCAAAAGGGCATTTCCTCCTGTTGCGTTTTCTTGTCGCTTTGCAATTACCCTACCTGCGTATTGATACTCAAGCTCAGAAATAATCTCCCCATCTTCAGCACTACTGCTAACTTGCTTCCATCCACCTAAGCCAAGCTTTTCAATATGCTCTAGCGGCAAAGGCATCAATACAGTCGCTATATTTAACGTCTCTTTTACGCCTCGCCCCGGTAAATAGTGAAAGTCTAGAATAACGCTGCTTCAGCGCTCTCTGCGAATCGAGTTTGGCGGCCTAATACCGCTTCCATCTGACCATTAGCCAGCACCTCACGACGCCGAGCTCTTCTTACGAATACGCTTTGTGGTGACCACTTAGCCACCTGTTTGACAAGCTCAGTGTGGTCATAACGGCTCGCCACCTCAAGCTGCGGAAGTTGCAGGCACTCGCGCATTTGAGCCGAAATACCTTGCGCCTCTTTAAGAACACTTTCGTCGACGAATACGCCCGACAGTTGCTCTCCTCTTACTAATCGAATCACGACGGCGGCATCACAGCAACGCGGTTCTTCTTTGTTGAGTGCTTCGTGCCTGTCAGGATTTGAGGATAATGAATACAAGGATGAATATACCGAGAGTCCTGCGGTCAGGTCGACCATCGCCTCTTTTAGCGCCTTAGTTTCCATGCGACTCACTAGGTCGGCATAAAATGCTTCTAATGGCAGAGGGGAAAGCGATCGGCCATGATCTGTTACGTGGCCAGCTTCATCAATCACACTCATTTTTAGAAGTGTATCTTTAGCGATGGCCAATGACTTTTCAGGCAGCGGTTCCAACAATTCTAGTGTTTCGATGCAGAAGTTACTCTGAGCGGCGGCGACCATCGGCTCGATTAAGCTCTCTCTTTGCAGCTCTGGTGGGGTAACCGATTCCAATGCAGCGTCTTTACCGTAAAGCCGAATGCAGCGACCATCTCGAATACGCCCTGCTCGGCCTGCTCTTTGTTTCGCACTCGCTTTCGAAATATGGGTTAACACTAAGGTTGTGCGCCCGTTTCGCTGCACGGTTCTTCGCTCCAAACCAGAGTCGATCACACATGTAATGTTATCAATAGTGAGGGACGTTTCCGCCACATTGGTTGCGAGAACCACTTTGCGTTGAGGCTGGCGGTGTATCGCAACATCCCGCTCCTCATCACTCACAGAAGCGTGCAATGGCGCGACAAGTAAGTCTTCAATCCCCGATAACATAGATTGGCACTGGGCGATCTCTTTTCGACCCGGTAGAAAGACCAAAATATCACCATCACCCGAATCAAGTTCTTGGCGGATCGCACGTGACACTCTTTGTTCGAGGTTCTTAGCGTTAGGAAGGGTGCGAGCTTCACTCTCGACATGGCTAATGACCACTTCAAATTGACGACCACTCGCAGCCATCACATCGCCAGAGACATACTTCGCTAAAGCGTGGCTATTCATTGTGGCCGATGTCAGCACCAACCGATGCTTTGAGTGAGTCTTAAGCATAGCAAGCAAAAGATCCGTATCCCATCGACGCTCGTGGAACTCATCAATAACGACAACATCAAACTCCCCAAGCGATTGTCGGCAAACCATTTGAGAGCAACGCCTGGAGTAACAAACACCACCTTGGTATTTTCGTTGTATCGGTTCTCGAGTTTGATCGCATAACCAACAGACTGACCAATAGTCTCGCCGCGTTGGCTTGCCAGAAACCCTGCAAGGGACGTACAGGCTATCCTTCTTGGCTCAATGACTAAGACTCTTCCTTGCTCGCTCGCCCATAAAGGAAGGCGAGTCGATTTTCCCGATCCTGTCTCTGCTTCTACCACTAAGTGAGTATCGTTAAGTCGCTCAATGAATTTATCTTTGATGGGATCAATAGGAAGAGAATGCATAATGTTTAATATCGATAGAAAATTGCCTCAAATTATATCGTTAAGTGTCGGATTAGGCGAAGATTAAGCGTTAAAGATAAGGTAGAATCTGTTTACAAAGTGTTTACCACCTTCTATTTTTTATTGTTTGCTAACCCCTACGATAGGCCTCGAATGAACAACGACAAACGCCCCCTATATATCCCCTATGCAGGACCTGCACTTCTTAGTACACCACTTCTTAACAAAGGCAGTGCATTCACCACTGAAGAACGTATATCGTTCAACCTTGAGGGGCTGCTACCAGAATCAACGGAAACCATCCAAGAGCAAGTGGAACGTGCGTATCAGCAATACAAAAACTTCGAAAGTGACATGGATAAGCACATTTACTTGCGTAACATTCAGGACACCAACGAAACCTTATTTTACCGCTTAGTTCAGAACCACATTTCTGAGATGATGCCAATCATCTATACGCCAACCGTTGGTGCGGCATGTGAAAACTTCTCAAACATTTATCGTCGTGGACGTGGCCTGTTTGTTTCCTACGCCAATCGCGAGCGTATCGATGATCTACTGAACAACGCATCAAACCATAACGTAAAAGTCATCGTTGTGACCGACGGCGAACGAATTCTTGGTCTAGGGGACCAAGGCATCGGTGGTATGGGTATTCCAATCGGTAAGCTTGCACTTTACACCGCATGTGGTGGTATCAGTCCTGCCTATACGCTACCAATCGTATTGGATGTGGGTACGAACAATCCGCAGCGCCTTGCAGACCCAATGTACATGGGCTGGCGTCACCCTCGTATTACTGGTCAAGAGTACGATGCGTTTGTTGAAGAGTTCATGCAGGCAGTGCAGCGCCGTTGGCCTGATGCACTTATCCAGTTTGAGGATTTTGCGCAGAAGAACGCAATGCCACTTCTTGAACGCTACAAAGATCGCACTTGCTGCTTCAATGATGATATTCAAGGCACTGCTGCAGTTACCGTCGGCTCTTTGCTTGCAGCATGTAAAGCGGCGGGAAGTCAGTTATCTCAGCAGCGTGTCACTTTCCTAGGTGCAGGTTCTGCTGGTTGTGGTATTGCAGAAGCGATCATTGCGCAAATGGTGTCTGAAGGTATTTCTGATGAGCAAGCTCGCTCACAAGTATACATGGTTGACCGCTGGGGCCTGCTACAAGAAGGCATGCCAAACCTACTGGACTTCCAACAGCGTCTGGTTCAGAAACATGCAGATACAGCAGACTGGGAAAGTGATGGTACCGCCTTCTCACTACTTGATGTAATGAAGAATGCGAAACCAACGGTATTGATTGGTGTATCTGGAGCTCCGGGCTTGTTTAGCGAAGACATCATTAAAGAGATGCATGCCCATTGCGAACGCCCAATTGTGTTCCCACTTTCAAACCCAACTAGCCGCGTTGAAGCAACACCGAACGACATTATTCGTTGGACAAATGGTGAAGCGCTGGTTGCAACAGGTAGCCCATTTGAACCTGTCGTGCACGACGGAAAGACTTACCCAATCGCTCAATGTAATAACAGCTATATTTTCCCTGGCATTGGTTTGGGTGTCCTTGCCGTTGGCGCTAAGCGTGTTACCGATGAAATGTTGATGGAATCGAGCCGTGCGTTGGCCACATGCTCACCACTGGCAATTAACGGCCATGGTGCACTTTTACCGCCACTTGAAGCGATTCACTCGGTATCTAAGAAGATTGCTTTCGCGGTTGCGAAAAAAGCAATTGAGCAGGGCGTTGCCTTAGAAATCACCGACGAAGCACTAGAGTCAGCGATTGACCAGCACTTCTGGCAGCCGGTTTACCGTCGCTACAAACGTACATCGTTCTAATTCTCTAGATCTATCTATTCTGCTCATTGAAATGCAACACTTATTGCTTTTTCACTGGGCCAGAATAATTTTATGATCTGCTTTCATCATTTCAGCTTTTTACTGTTATTTTGTCCTAACCGTCCCTACACTTCTTAGCGTTTTTATCCAACTCATTCCTAATTATTACCTAGGGTTTTTCATGCACCTGATTATGGACCTCTTTAACTCGCTTGGGCGTCATCTCTACCCATATCTTTCTGAAATCTCAACCGCGTTGGTCGCTTGCTTACTCGTTATTAGCGGTGGAAAAATTAATCGTGCTCTCTGCGCGATGTTGAGAAACGAGTCATTTATTGTACGAACCTTGGTGTTTGTGTTGATCAATGCTTTTGGTTACGGTTTAATCATCGTAAAAGCAACACCTTACATCTCTCAGACATTAAGAAGCCTAGACGCTGGCATCATGCTGATTACTGTTATTGTGAGCTTCTTTGCTATAGGAGCTTGGGCACAAAGGAACCGACAAGTATAGTGCGCAATATTTTTAGAAAGCCGAATCCCACCAAAAGCTTCGTCTATCGCTGCTACACAGTAGTGAAATATCTATTTGCACTTCTCGTGGTTACCGCCGCATCACTCACTGTTATCGACGCTTGGGTAACGGTCCAGGCCCACCGACAAATCATCAAAAGTGAACAAGAGATCGAGAACTTCGATGTGGCTGTCGTTCTCGGCACCAGCAAATATCTTGGCCGTACCCTCAACGACTACTACAAACACCGCATTGATGCCGCGATTTCTTTATATCAAAACGGTAAGGTAGACAACTTTCTGCTCAGTGGCGACAACGCCCATCGCTCATACAATGAGCCTTGGACGATGAAGCGAGATTTAATGAGAGCGGACGTACCAGAGGACCAGATATTCTTGGATTACGCGGGCTTTCGAACGTTGGATTCGGTCTTAAGGGCCAAACTGATTTTTGATACTGACAACTTCTTAATCATTTCACAGAAATTCCACTGTGAACGCGCTCTGTTCATTGCCAACTATCACGCATCAATGCCCAATGTCTGGCGGTACCAGGCCCAACCAATCATTCAGGGTATAAAGTTAGAACTCGCGAAATTTTTGCTCGGGCAAAAGCTTTTCTAGACTTGTATATCATTGGTACGGAACCGAAATTCCTAGGGCCCAAAGAGCCCATCGGGCGGAATGCGATCGTCAGTCAAAATGAGTCGGAAAACGAATACTCAGGCAAATAGCCCATTACGCAAAACTAACATTCTGATATCGTTCAATTAAGCTTGCGCTCTTTTCTTAAACTGACTGACTTCAACACGATTTCGCCCATCACGTTTAGCGCAATAAAGTGCTTCATCGGCACGCGCGAGCGCTTCGGTGTGCCGCTCATCACCAATTTGCGCGACGCCTAGGCTACACGTTAACAAATCACCATGAACCCAAATGTGGTTTTCAACGGTCTTTCTCACATTTTCAGCGACAATGGTTGCTTCTTCAAGCGAGGTTCTTGGGCAATAAAGAACAAACTCTTCCCACCCCACCTGACTAATCGGTCCGTTTTACGCGTGGCACTCATGACAACCATTGCGAACTCTCGCAAGATATCATCCCCCATCTTATGACCATAGGTGTCGTTTACTTTCTTAAAAAAATCGATATCCATATAAATGATCGACAGTTCAAGAGGGTCTGGGCCTTTATTCTCTACTTGGGCTTTAAACCAGTCTCTTATTGAGTGGCGGTTCATGGCTCCAGTCAGTGCATCACGGTGGGCAAGTTCTGCGAACTGGAAGTTCTGTGCTCGCAGTGAGCGGTTAATGAACGTGAGGTGCTCTTGACGAAGTTCTGCTTGTTTGACGACTCGCCTGCCGCGTCGGATTTCGCTACCACTCCATACCACGACGAGGAATATCCACATAAATAGCAGCGTCAAAAACAGTTCTTCACCTTCAACATACTGCCCGATGAATGAGACCTCTTTGATGACCATTTTGTAGTGGCCAATACCAGCTCCGGAACCCGTCGCGAATTCGATCTTATTGATGTTTCCGTACTCAGGTGCCGAGTGTTCGATAGGTATGTTGTTATCAACCAGCCACCAAGTGAGAACTTGTAAGTTACCTATTGGGATGTCAATGGCACCCTGTTCATAGGAAGGAAGATATTCTAAACCGTTGTACTTATGGGTGTATTCATTATCGACTGTCGAATAAGCAGGGTTAAAATTGCGCAAATAGAAACGCATTCGAGGGTAAGAGCCCGTTTCTAAGTTAATGAAATCAACGTTAAGCCTCACTGTGTGGTACTTACTGAGATTTAAGCCAATCGTCGGATCTTCGTTGACATGAATAGACACACCACAATAGGGCCAAGGGTACTCGCTTTCCTTGAGTTCACAGCTGAGCACTGTTTCGCCATCGACATAATCAATTGAAGAAGTGGAGAGACCACCTTGAGTCTGGTCGTTGGTAGGAAAGTACGACAACCTATCAGGAGATAGAGTGTACACACGCTATCGCCATAAAACAAATAGAGGTACACAATGACCAACGTCACTGCGACTAGAAAAGCGACTGCTTTATGAATCAATTTCACTACAGCTCACCATACAAAATGCCTAATACGGGTACAAAAAAAATCCCTGCGATCACCTTACCAGACTCCATCAATTGATAAGATTAACGGTATGATACGTTGGAAATATGAAACTCTCCTAATAAACTTTTGTATTAGACGCAAAATTATGACCTATTTCAACAATTGCTAATACAAGCCAGTAGGAAACCTCATTACCGTGAAGCCGGAATTTGCTACACTGACGTTCTAACTAAAATTATAGAGCAAAGTCATGTCACTATTAGCAAAAGGCACACTAAAAAAATTAAAAGGTGCCAACTTAGAGAACGTTCAGTATCACTTACCTGTCGGTGATGAGTTAGTCGACCTCTCTCCTTATATCGGAAAAAACATCACGCTTAGCCATACGGGTAATATCTTCTGTAGCTCATGTGGAAAGAAAACCAAAAAAAGCTACTCTCAAGGCCACTGTTTTGTGTGCATGAAGAAGCTGGCAAGCTGCGATATGTGCATCATGAAGCCAGAAACCTGCCATTTCGACCAAGGCACATGCCGTGAACCTCAATGGGGTGAAGACAACTGTATGGTCGATCACTTTGTCTACCTATCAAACACCTCTTCTCTGAAGGTAGGCATCACCCGACACACGCAAATTCCAACGCGATGGATTGACCAAGGCGCAACACAAGGCCTACCTATTCTTAAGGTAAAGAGTCGACTCATCTCTGGCCTGATTGAAGTTGAACTGGCTAAGCACATTGCAGACAAAACCAATTGGCGCACCCTTCTCAAACAGGATGGGGAACCTATAGACCTACATGCGGAAGCCGCTAGACTCCTTCCGTTGGTCGAAGACAAGCTCGCACAGATCAAAGCTACTTACGGCGAAGACGCTATTGAAGTGCTTAACGATGCAATCACTGAGCTCAACTACCCAGTACTTGAGCACCCAGCAAAAATCACATCTCATAACTTCGATAAAAACCCTGAAGTCACTGGCACGCTGAAAGGAATCAAAGGCCAGTACCTGATTTTTGATACCGGCGTGATCAACATTCGCAAATTCTCTTCCTATGAAGTCGAAGTGAGCGACGACTAATCAATATCTCGAGTTGAGAACAAAATAAAGCACGATGTAGCATAAGCTTCATCGTGCTTTGTCTTATTTAGTCACTTTTTAAACATATAGATTGATAGGCAGCCCCTATTACTGCTATCAATACACGGTTATTTACGCTTTGCATCTTGAAAGTGCCTCAACTAACCCTATATATTCCTAACCATAAAGACTTAATCTCTGGGCCGGACGTGGGCCTGTATCCATTTGGATTGGAGCAATAATGAGCAACGCGAAACACTGTAATCTTCTAATTCTAGGCTCGGGCCCAGCTGGCTACACAGCAGCAGTTTATGCCGCGCGAGCGAACCTTAAACCTGTACTTGTAACAGGCATGCAGCAAGGTGGTCAGCTAACCACAACCACTGAAGTAGAAAACTGGCCAGGCGATGCGGAAGGATTGACAGGTCCAAACCTCATGGAGCGCATGAAAGAGCACGCCGAACGCTTTGAAACAGAAATGATCTTTGATCATATCAATGAAGTCGATCTTAGCCAGCGCCCATTTAAACTTACGGGTGACAGTAATGAATATACCGCCGATGCGTTAATCATCTCGACAGGTGCTTCTGCAAAGTACCTAGGTCTTGAGTCTGAAGAGGCATTCAAAGGCCGCGGTGTTTCAGCTTGTGCGACGTGTGATGGATTCTTCTACCGTAACCAAAAAGTCGCGGTTGTCGGTGGCGGTAACACAGCCGTTGAAGAAGCGTTGTACCTATCAAACATTGCTTCAGAAGTTCATCTGATCCACCGTCGTGATACGTTCCGCGCAGAAAAGATTCTAGTGAAACGCCTGATGGATAAAGTAGAGAATGGCAACATTGTTCTGCACACAGACCGCACACTTGAAGAAGTCGTTGGTGATGACATGGGCGTGACTGGCGTACGAATCAAAGACACTCAATCAGACAACATTGAGCAACTTGATGTCATGGGTGCATTCATTGCTATCGGCCACCAGCCAAACACGGCGATCTTCAAAGGCCAACTGGATATGAAAGATGACTACATCATCGTCAAGTCTGGCTTAGACGGCAACGCAACACAAACAAGTGTTGAAGGTGTATTCGCTGCAGGTGACGTTATGGATCATAACTATCGTCAAGCGATCACTTCTGCCGGTACAGGCTGTATGGCGGCACTGGACGCAGAGCGTTATCTTGATGGCCTTGCTGACAAAGCGTAACCCAAATCGATACCATCAATTTACGCACCTTTAATTTGCACTTTTAGTTCAAATCCCTCTAGCCCGACGGTATAACCGTCGGGCTTTCTTTTGTATAATGCCCGGCTCAACAGTCAAAATAATTATCATTAAAACTTTCAAATGGATAAGAAAAAACAACGCAGCTTGAATAATTGGCTCAAGCAGCAAAGTCGGCTAGCCAAACGCTGGCTGATGATTGCTGTCGGCTCGGGGTTTTATCAAGCTTGTTTCTCCTAGCTCAGGCGGCACTATTAGCGTCCATTCTCCATCAGCTCATTATGGAACACGCCGACAAGCATAGCCTTATTCCCCAGTTTCTTGGATTAATCGCCATTACGGTCGCGAGAGCTGGCTGTGCATGGGGGCGCGAAATTGCTGGATTTCGCTGTGGGGAAAAAGTCCGCGTTTACATAAGGCAACTTATCCTCGATAAACTGCGTGCACTTGGGCCAGCCTATATCAAAGGCAAGCCTGCGGGAAGTTGGGCAACTCTACTGCTAGAGCAAGTCGAAGACATGCAAGACTTCTTCTCGCGCTATTTGCCGCAGATGTCTCTGTCGGTATTCATTCCATTCATCATTCTCGTCGTCGTATTCCCAATCAACTGGGCAGCCGGTTTGATCTTCCTGATCACGGCTCCACTCGTTCCAATCTTTATGGCGCTAGTGGGTCGTAAAGCTGCTGATGCTAACCGTCGTAACTTCAAGGCGATGCAGCGACTATCCGGTCACTTCTATGACCGTTTACAAGCTATGACCACTATCCGCCTGTTTGACCGCACCAAGGCAGAAACCGAAGTGCTAAAAGGTGCATCAGAAGTCTTCAGAACTCGCACAATGGACGTACTCCGAATCGCGTTTTTGTCTTCTGCAGTCTTAGAATTCTTTACCTCCATTTCAATCGCAATTACCGCGGTTTACTTTGGTTTCAGCTTCATTGGTGAACTTAACTTTGGTCACTACGGTGTCGGTGTCACTCTGTTTGCAGGCTTATTCATCTTGATTTTAGCCCCAGAGTTTTATCAACCCCTTCGCGACCTTGGAACTTTCTATCATGCCAAGCAGCAAGCGGTGGGTGCAGCCGAAAGCATTGTTGAATTTCTAGAGACCGACGTAACCGAGGTTCAATCGGGTACCACCCTAATTGACCAAGACGGTGCTATTGCAATCAAGGCGACTGACTTAGAGGTCTTTAGCCCAGAAGGCACAAAACTTTTGGGTCCCATTTCATTCGAAATTTCGCCAGCACAAACCTCTGCGCTTGTTGGCCCAAGTGGTGCGGGCAAGACAAGTTTAATCAATGCCATTCTCGGTTTCCTACCCTACAAAGGTCACCTCACGGTTAATGGAATCGAACTAAACCAAGTGGACATGGCAGATTGGCGCAAGCAAATTAGCTGGGTCGGTCAAAACCCTCTGTTACTGCATGGAACAATTCAAGACAACGTAACCCTTGGCCAAAGTGAATTCACTTCAGAGCAAGTAAACCAAGTCTTGGAGCAATCTTACGCTTCAGAGTTTGTTGCCCAACATGGTTTGGACTACCCAATCAGTGACCGCAGCGGCGGCTTATCTGTTGGACAAGCTCAACGCCTAGCATTGGCTCGCGCTATGCTGCAAAACGGACGCTTCTGGCTGCTAGATGAACCAACCGCCAGCTTGGATGCCCGCAGTGAGCGATTAGTGATGCAAGGCATCGATACCCAAAGTGCAGGTAAAACCACACTTATGGTCACTCACCAACTCGCTCCACTCAAAAACGTAGACCAAATTCTGGTTATGCAAGATGGGCTATTGGCTCAATCTGGGGGCTTCCAAGATCTTGCTAACACCGATGGACTGTTCAAACAAATGCTCGACGCAAACTTAGCGGCGAATCAAAGTAATGAGGGGAACCTCGATGCGTGAATTAGCCCCTTATTTAAAACTCTATAAGAAGCATTGGTTTGGCCTTTCTCTGGGCATGATCCTCGCGTTCTTAACTATAGCCGCTTCAATTGGCCTGCTCACGCTCTCGGGTTGGTTCCTGTCTGCCGCGGCAGTCGCTGGCCTTACGGTTGCGCGAGAGACGTTTAACTACATGCTGCCGGGCGCGTTTGTACGCGGTTTTGCGATGGGTCGAACTGCGGGGCGCTGGGGCGAGCGCGTCGTAAGCCACAATGCAACCTTCAAGCTGTTAACGGATCTGAGAATCTTTTTCTTCAAGAAACTGGCTCCTCTCATTCCAGGACGTATTTCCAACCTTCGCGATGGCGATCTTCTCAATAGATTGGTCGCCGACGTCGATGCAATGGATCACGTCTATTTAAGGCTTATCAGCCTGTCGTGGTTGGCGTATTTGGTATCGCGGCCCTCACGGCGTTCCTCGTATGGTTTGACACCACACTCGGTTTAACGCTTGGCGCTATCTTGATGGTCCTACTGATAGTTTGGCCTATCTTGTTCTACAAACTAGGACAAAAAAATGGTGAGCAGCTGACGGAGACTCGCTCTAAGTTAAGAATCGCCACATTGGATTGGTTAGAGGGTTTCAGTGAGCTAACGCTATTTGGTGCTGAAGAGCGTTACAAAAAAGCGATTTTAACCGAACAAGATAAGCTCCTTAACAACCAAAGAGTCAACGCGCATTATTCAGGTTTAGCTCAAGCTCTACTACTGCTGTTTAACGGTTGGACGTTGATTATAATTCTATGGTTGGCATCAGATGGCGTTGCAGGCAACACTCCTGACCCGCTGATCGCGCTTGTTGCGTTCGCAACGATGGCGAGCTTTGAACTACTCATGCCAATCGCTGGCGCTTTCCAATACCTAGGCCAAACTCTCACCTCTGCTCGACGTTTGAATGAGGTTATTCTGGCTGAGCCAGATGTGACCTTCCCAGAAAACGACATCGAACTAAAGCAAGACTACCGAATCGAGTTTGATCATGTCGATTTTCACTACCCAGACAGTTCGCAGCAAGTATTAAAGCAAGTGTCTCTTACTGTTGAAGCTAAGCAAAAGGTGGCCATTGTCGGCCAAACTGGCTCAGGGAAATCGACTCTTCTACAAC
The DNA here is from genome assembly GCF_001012815.1 of Vibrio mexicanus. Lineage (GTDB taxonomy): Bacteria > Pseudomonadota > Gammaproteobacteria > Enterobacterales > Vibrionaceae > Vibrio > Vibrio mexicanus. The sequence continues at coordinate 123,083 of NZ_JYJP01000026.1, read as the reverse complement.
TGCTTTCGCGCTATTGGGATCCAAACCAAGGTTCAATTTCTATTGCTGGCGTTCCGCTGACTCAATGGAGTGAGAGCCAGCTACGTAAGAGTATTACTGTGGTCAGCCAACGCGTCGATATCCTCAATGGTACATTGCGAGATAATCTCTTAATGGCGAATCCAACGGTCGACGACACATTACTTCAACATACGTTAGCCAAGGTTGGGTTAGAGAAATTGTTAGAAGAACAAGGGCTCGATGCTTGGCTTGGCGAAGGCGGCCGGCAACTCTCTGGAGGAGAGAAGCGACGCATAGGAATTGCTCGAGCCTTACTTCACAATGGATCTATTGTTCTGCTTGATGAGCCAACCGAAGGGCTAGATAAAAAAACAGAGCAGAAAATTATGGCGCTGTTTGACGAGTTCCTGACGGATAAGACGGTGATATTCATTACTCACCGCCTAGTCAATCTCGATAAGATGGATGCAATCTGCCTTATTGAGCAAGGTGAAGTGGTCGAGTTTGGTCATCACAATGACCTTATTCGCAATCAAGGTCGTTACCACCAGTTAACTCAAACGCTATAAACCGAAAAGGGAGCTCACGCTCCCTTTTTTCAAATCCCGAGTTATCCCACTATCTTATTTCAGTAAGGAACTTATCGACTTCAGAGAAAAAGTACTCTGTATCGTGAGTGATAATATCGTGGCCAACATCCGAGAAGACAAGCTTAACGTTTTTATCCATCTCTGCTTCATGCTTTTCAACATTTACAATCAACTCTGATAAAAACTCTAAACCCTCGCCATACCTAGTATTGTAAAAATTCAGCACGGGCGTCTCATGATATCGAAACTGATTAAACTCCATAGTAAAGACTTCTTCTATTTCTGACTGCACGAGTTGGTCATCTAACTGCAACGGCGCGAAATACTCGGCAACGGCCTCTTTCTCTTCAGCGGACAATTTATCTTCAATCTTTGCATACAGATTACTAATTCGGGTGTCGATGTTGATAACCCCTTTCACTCGCTCAGGATGCAGATAGTTGTAATAGCGAGCGTAGTAACCCCCTAAGGAAGGCCCCAATAAGATCATGTTATCCAGTTCAAGTTCATCAGCAAGACTTTCGAGCTCAGCATTTACAGCTTCTAAAGTACGCTTGGGCTGTTCAAGCTTGCTTTCGCCATATCCTCCGCGGTTGTATAACAGAACACTGCAACGTTTCGCCAGCTCGTCTTGCAACCAAACATTATGATGGATGTGAACCCCTGCCCCAGTGCAAATTACGATGCACTCCGACGCGTTCTCATTTTTACAAAAGCGATATTCTATTCCTTGGCGACTGATCATTCTATCTACTCATTTAGATTACATTCACAGCATTGCACATTACTTGCTTACCAATAGAAATTACAAAGCCATAAATCCCAATTTGTTAACTATTGGACTCAAGTCATATTTTTCATGCGCTTTCACATCACTTTACAAATATTCTTCTTAAAACCGAAAACTCATCAAAACCAGATTGAAAACCACTACTTATCATTACCTTAAGCCCAATATTACTGTATCCGTATACAGCCTAAAAAGAATATAAATTCAGCCCTCTTCTGCTTCTACATTGAATTATTCGCCAATAACACGTAAGGTTTTATTTGTTTACATATATAAACAAGATATTAAAGGAAATTATTTCATGGATCCCATACTGGAAGTTAAGGGACTATACAAAGTGTTCGGAGAAGACCCCGAACGTGCCTTTCCCCTGATAGAGAAAGGAAACGACAAAGACACTATTTTTGAAAAAACTGGCCTCACTCTCGGCGTTGATGATGTATCCCTGTCCATCAACGAAGGAGAAATCTTCGTTATCATGGGTCTATCTGGCTCAGGTAAATCTACCTAGTTCGCTTACTAAATCGTCTTATAGAACCCACCCGCGGTAATGTATTCTTCAAAGGGAAAGACATTGCTCATATCTCTGATGAAGAACTGCGCGAAGTCCGCCGAAACAATATCTCTATGGTGTTTCAAAACTTTGCACTTATGCCCCACATGACGGTGATTGAAAATGCAGCATTTGGGCTCGAGTTGGCAGGGGTCGACATAGAAACCCGTAACCGCTCAGCATACCTAGCACTAGAGCGTGTTGGCTTAGAGGCTTACTGTAGCTCATTCCCTGATGAGTTATCTGGTGGCATGAAGCAACGAGTTGGGCTCGCGCGCGCCTTAGCCTGTGACCCAGATATTCTATTAATGGATGAGGCATTTTCTGCCCTAGACCCATTGATTCGTACCGAAATGCAAGATGAGCTTATTCGACTACAGAATGATGACAAACGCACCATTGTGTTTATTTCACATGATTTGGATGAAGCGATGCGCATTGGCGATCGAATTGCCATCATGCAAAACGGATCTGTCGTTCAAGTCGGTACACCCGATGAAATTCTGCATAACCCTGAAAATGATTATGTTGCCGCCTTCTTTAGGGGAGTAAACGTAGCCAATGTTCTTACCGCCAAAGATATCGCTCGTAAGAAACCCGCTGCGGTGTTTAAGAAGTCTGAGCATGACGGCCCAGCCTCAGCGATGCAAATTCTTATCGACAACGACCGTGACTATGGAATTATTGTTGAGAAGAGCAGCCGTTATTCGGGCATTGTTTCTGTTGAATCGCTTCGTGAAGCACACAATGAAAATCGCTCTCTCGCCAGTGCCGAACTCACCGACGGCATCACACTGCAACCTAATCAACCCATCAATGACATTTTAGGCATCGTTGCCAGCGTTCCCTACTCTGTTCCAGTTGTCGACGATGACGGCAATTACTACGGTGTTGTGACTAAATCACGATTACTTCAGACTTTAGATAAGGACTAGGCAATGTCAGACGAACAATCTAACAGTGACCCGTGGTCACAATCTCAAGAACAGAGCGATCCTTGGGCACAAACTACCGAGCAAGCTGACCCTTGGGGCCAAGCGGCTGATACATCAGCCTCCAATGACTGGCTCACAACCGAGACCGTAGAAAAGGCTCAGTTCGACGTAATGAACCCATTTCAGGAAGCCATTATTCCCCTTGATTCTTGGGTAGAAACTGGTCTCAACTGGTTGGTGGAACATGGCCGCCCCGTCTTCCAAGCGATTCGCGTCCCGATTGACTTCATATTGATGTCCTTTGAAACCGCGCTTGTTTCAACACCAGCCCCGTTAATGATTCTGATACTTTTCTTGTTTGCTTGGCAGTTTTCAAGCTTACGACTTGGTGTGGCGACTTTGTTTTCGCTCGTCTTTATTGGCCTAATTGGCGCTTGGTCCGAAGCGATGACGACCTTATCGCTTGTAATGACCTCTGTGTTCTTCTGTCTACTTATCGGCCTTCCCTTAGGAATATGGTTGGCACGAAGTGAAACGGCAGGAAAAATAGTGCGGCCCATTCTCGACGCAATGCAAACGACACCCGCATTTGTTTACCTCGTTCCAATCGTCATGCTATTTGGTATTGGTAATGTTCCCGGCGTGGTTGTGACCATCATATTCGCCCTACCGCCTGTCGTGAGGCTGACCATTTTGGGTATCCAACAGGTGCCAGAAGAGCTTATTGAAGCCGGACACTCCTTTGGTGCAAGCAAAAAGCAGATGCTCTATCGCATTCAACTGCCTCTTGCTCTACCTACTATCATGGCAGGTGTGAACCAGACTCTAATGCTATCGCTCTCAATGGTCGTTATCGCTTCAATGATCGCCGTTGGAGGATTAGGGCAAATGGTTTTACGTGGTATAGGTCGCTTGGATATGGGCCTTGCCTCAGTGGGCGGCTTAGGCATCGTCATTCTGGCTATTTTACTTGATCGCATTACTCAAGAACTTGGCACTAACGCCGGCGATACTAAGGTTCGTTGGTACCACTCTGGCCCAATTTCGTTTTTCACAAAATTCATTGCTGCAGGCAGTAAGCCTGAAGCTTCACTCAAGGAGAAATATAAATGAATAACTCATGGAAAAGAGCACTAACTCTGGGTGCGGTTTCAACTATCGCATTTTCTAGCACCACGTTAGCAGCTGCACTTCCTGGTGAAGGTGTCGTTGTACAGCCAGTACAGTCAACCGTTGCTGAAGAGACTTTCCAAACACTTATCGTGAATCGAGCTTTAGAAGCACTTGGCTACGATGTTCAACCAACCAAAGAAGTAGACTACAACGTTGGCTATACGTCCATTGCCAAGGGCGATGCTACGTTCCTAGCGGTAGGTTGGTTCCCACTGCATGCCGATAAATACACTATGTCTGGTGGCGACGACAGTTTCTACATGCAAGGTCAGTATGTCAGTGGTGCGGCTCAAGGCTACTTAATGGATAAGAAAACCGCTGAGAAGTACAACATTACCAATATAGAGCAATTGAAAGATCCTGAAATTGCCAAATTGTTTGATGCAAATGGTGACGGCAAAGCCGACCTTACGGGTTGTAACCCGGGCTGGGGTTGTGAGCTAGTGATTGAAGAACAGCTCACCGCTTATGGTTTGCGTGATACGGTCACGCACAACCAAGGTAACTATGCGGCTATTATCGCTGACACGATCTCTCGTTATAAGAAAGGTGATCCAGTGGTTTACTACACTTGGACACCATACTGGGTAAGTGGCGTACTTGTCCAGGTAAAGACGTGGTTTGGCTAGAAGTGCCATTCTCTGCTCTACCTGGTGAGCGCAAGGGTGTGGATACCACACTGAAAAACGGCAAAAACTACGGTTTCGAAATGAACTCAATGCGCATTGTTGTTAACAAACAATTTGCTGCAGAAAACCCAGCCGCAGCAAAACTGTTTGAAATCATCAAACTCAACATCAATGATGTGAGTGCTCAAAATATGATGATGAGCCAAGGCAAGAACAGCGTGGCCGATATCGAATCGCATGTGAGTGGTTGGATCAAAGCGAATCAATCTCAATTTGACGCATGGGTGGACGAAGCGAAGAAAGCCGCAATGTAGCGTGCTAAGTGTATCGTAGTGAGAAACAAAAAGGCCGAATCGAGCAGATTCGGCCTTTCTTTTTTTGAATGCTAAAGCGCTGGATACCTTATTCTCGCTATCCAAACATATGCCCTAACCAAAGTGCAGGGCCAAAAATAATGATCAAGTAGATGATACCCAACAGTGGACTTATCTGACGTTTCTTTTTCTTCGACATTTTTTGATTACAAACTTACCACTTTGACGACATCGATCTCCTAGCTAGGTATCTCTCCAACGGAGTCATATCGTCACTTCTATCTTGTTTAAATCGAGTTTAAACATCTAATTTTTTCGTTTCAATCCTTTTGCATCCGACAGCTTACTTTTCAAACGCTACACGTACATGACATGTTTTTGATCAATGACTTACGCCTGAGCTATTAATCCAATCTGGCACGACCAAACTTGCCACTCACTTAAGTCGAAATGGACCTATTTCTTCTTTATGCTGCCCTTCTTCAAACCTTTGGGCTCAAGTTTGCTATTAGGAGTGGTTTTTTATTTACTGCCATGAAGCGGTAACACCATGATTTAAAAGTAGTAGGAATCAAATGACCCCATTTAAGTTTGCAGTTGATGATGGTTCAACAAACGTAAAAATCAGTTGGATTGAAAATGGCGAGATACGCACGGTTATCTCTCCAAATTCATTTAGAAAAAACTGGAAAAGCGCAGCGCTTCGTAAAGATAAGAAAATCTACAATTACACCATTAACTCAACCAAATACACCTACGACATGACATCTGACAAAGCGTTAGAGACCACTCATGTCGATTATCAATATGACGATTTGAACCTACTCTCTGTCCATCATGCTCTGTTACAAACCGGTATTAAGCCAGGACCTGTAAAACTCGTAGTAACCTTGCCAATAACAGAGTACTACGATGCCGAAGATTGCCAAAAGAACGAAGACAAAATTGCTCGCAAACGCGAAAACCTAATGCGTGCAATTGAGCTTAATAAAGGCGAGCTATTTGATATTGTTGATGTAGAAGTGATGCCAGAAAGCCTACCAGCAGTACTTTCCACGCTAACCATGCAGTCGGTCAGCCAGTTTAATCGCTCGTTAGTGATTGATATTGGCGGTACAACATTGGATATGGGTGTCATTGTCGGGGAATTTGATGATGTATCAGCTATCTACGGCAACAACGAGATCGGTGTTTCTATGGTAACAGATGTAGCCAGAAAATACCTTGCTGCAGCGGACAGTGACTCAAGTTACTTAGTCGCCAATGAACTGATTAAGCAGCGTAACAATATCGAATTCGCACGTGAAGTGGTCAATGATGAAACCCAAATTCCTCTGATTTTGAATAAAGTTGAAACCAAAATAGAAGAGCTCGGAAAACAAGTCGCGCACGAGGCGAAGAAGTTTGCTAAGAATCCAAACCGAGTTTACCTTGTAGGCGGCGGCGCTAGCCTAATCTATCCCGCGATTCAAAATGCTTACAGCACACTAGGTGATCGTGTAGTTCTTGTTGACGAACCTCAAGAAGCGCTTGCTCGAGAGCTTTGCCTCTACCACTCTGACGGGGAATCTATCGCTATGCCAGAGCAGCCTGCTGTTGCAGAACAAATGCCGCACCGAGAGGTGGTGAATGTCTGATAGGCTAAAACGGATAAGCTATTCAATTCTGCTCGACCCGCTCAATATCCCTGCCGATCGTTTCGCAAGCAAAGTATTGCACGAATGGGCGGACAAAATCACCAGTCTTGCTAGTAGCGCAGAGAGCAGCTTAGAAATCCATGATGCGAAAGCGATACACAAGCAAGTGTACCTTAGTGGCATGTTTCTCCATCTGCTTAGCCCCGAACTATCGAGTCGCCTCAGCACTCAGCTGACAGAAGACCAAATCACCGTTAAAACACTCATAGCGGCGCTTAAGAGCCTGGGGCTGCACGACTCTACTGCTTCACCAACAAATGGCACAGGCATCCTTAATGCTGATTCTTTGGCCAAAATGGAGGAAGCACTCACTGAACATATCAAGCTTGAGTCGCAACTGACTCGAGAGCAACTCAATGAGCTGCATGAACAAAGCAGTGATGTTCACGACGATACCATTGTCGATATTGTTTTAGCGACCAAGGGCCAAAACGATCACCTAATTGATATCGTAAAGTCTCAAGCTACGCAGCTAACAGAGCTTAAGAGTTTAGTCCAAGCTCAAACTCAATTGATTCAGTCCCTATCACTCACATCCAGTTCAAGCTCCGAGTCAAAAACTGCCAAATCAGAGGAAAAAACGCCTGTGATAGATTTAAATGAACGGTTAGCTCATGTTCAGAAAATCAAAAGGAAAGGCATCTTCTAACTCGAATAAAGCATTTTGAAAATCGAAGTAATCAAAAGGCCGACTTGGTATCCAAGTCGGCCTTTTAAAACGTCTAAGAGTGGTAACCAGTTATCGGTAGATCAAGCTTCACCATACTTTTGCTCAACTTTCTTCTTCACCCACTTCTCATTTAGCCAAAGCGATGCGGCAATGATCAAACCGCCAATCAGTAATCGCCCTAGATCTTCTTCTCGATTCCAAATCAGAACATTCACAATTAGGCCCATTGGTATCAATACATTATTCATAATGGCTAGAACACCTGCGTTCACTTGGCACGCGCCTTTGTTCCACAAGAAGTAACCAGCACCAGAAGCAATCGTCCCTAAATACACGAGAATCCCCACTGTGTGGTCGTCGTTGGTAGCTTTTCAATATTGCCAAAAATAGCAAACGCGACAGTCGCGATCACTAATGCACCGAGGTAGAAATAACCAAATATGGTATGTTGCTTTAAGTCATGGGTTTGTTTTTCCATCAGCGCCTTGTAACCGACTTGCCCAATAGCAAAGCACACATTGGCACCTTGAACGACCAAAAAACCCATCACAAAACGCTCGTTGATTCCGGCATAACGAATGAATACGGCTCCGAGAACAGCTATCAATGCCGTCACCAAGTACCAAGCGGAAAAGCGCTTGTTCAATAAATCGTAGAGAAGCGTAACGTAAATTGGTGTCATCACCGTAAAGAGCAGCACTTCTGGTACAGAGAGTAGAAGAAACGACTGATAGTAGAAGCAGTACATTAAACCGAGCTGAAACCCGCCCAGAGCCATCAGCTTTACAATCAAGCCTTTTGGTACGTCACGGAATTTAAGAAATGGTAAGAAGACCAAGCCAGCTAATGCCACTCGAATCCAAACAGAGAACCAAGCATCGACTTGACCCGCTAAGTAAACGCCTATCAAGCTAAATGAGAATGCCCACAATACTGTAACGGCAGACAAATAGAACATAATTAAATCTGAAAAATGGATGATGGGGATAGTTTATCTAAAATCGACTTGGAGTTCTTGATAAATATTATCATTTAAAGTTACACGAGCATCAGAGCCAAAGGCTATCAATATGTAATCGGTTTACTTAGCTATTCAATTGGCGCCCAAATTTCATCTTTGGTCATGGCACCATATGAAACTTGCATTATATTTATAGATACTATCGACTCTATTATGAATTCAGTGAGGATCTATGCACCTAGTACGTTTGATATACGCAAGCACGATTACCTCCCACAACGACCCAGGCATTATTGAGAACATTCTCGAATCCGCTCGGCGCTTCAATCCTGCCAACGACCTTACTGGAATTTTGTACTTTAACGGCGACTACTTCCTGCAATGTATCGAAGGTTCCAGACAAGCCGTCAACAATGTCTACACTTGTATTTTGAAAGATGCACGACATCATACCGCCGTGATTCTCGACTACAGCGAGATTTCAGAACGGACATTTAGCGACTGGTCAATGGGCTATGTGCCAACCAGTCGAACCTACAATGAATATTGCTTAAGATACTCAAACAGCCGCGAGTTCAACCCTTACCAGATGTCTGGAGAGAGTGCCTTCAAACTACTCAACGAGCTTAAGCAAGTGTTACCTTCTATTTGACCGACAACCTAGCATCATTAACAACAAAAAGGCCGATAGCATATAGTGCTATCGGCCTTATTAAATTCTGCTGTAATCAGCGCCTGTCTTATCTAGCGGCGATTCTTAGAACGAGCCCTTGCTCACCTGCAGATTTCTTAGGCTTGCGTCGAGATGGGTTGTTGCTGCGACCTTTTGGTGTATTCACGCGCTCTTCGTGACGCTTAACTGCGCGACGAATTTTCTGACTACGCGAACGCTCACGCTTGCGGGACGTGTTGTCTTTAGACAGGTCTAGTAGTGTCTCTTTTTCTGGACGAAGTTCTACAAGCTCACGCAAGTAGTTTACCTCTTTCAGGTCTAGCTCCATCCAACCGCCACGTGGCAGTTTCTTGTCTAGGTAGATATCACCGTAACGAACACGTTTTAGACGACTCACCGTTGTGTCTTGTGATTCCCAAAGACGACGAACTTCGCGGTTACGGCCTTCGTTAATCGCCACGTAGAAAGTATGGTTCATACCTTCACCGCCAGCGTATACAACGTCTTCGAAACGTGCCATACCATCTTCAAGCTCGACACCACGAACAAGGTTCTTCACCTTCTGCTCAGTCACTTCACCGAATACACGAACGAGATACTCGCGTTCTACCTGACGGCTTGGGTGCATTAGGCGATTCGCTAACTCACCATCAGTGGTGAAAAGCAGTAGACCAGAAGTATTGGCATCCAAACGACCAACAGAGATCCAACGCGAACCACGAATTTTTGGCAGGCGATCGAAAACCGTACGGCGACCTTCAGGATCGTGACGAGTACATAACTCACCTTCAGGTTTGTAGTATGCAAGAACGCGACAAACCACTTCTTCAGAAGCTTTCGCGGATACTGTATGACCATCGATACGGATAACAGCACTCTCGTCCTCTAGGCGCTCACCTAGTTTTGCTACTACACCGTTTACACTTACACGACCAGCTTTAATCAACGCTTCAAGTTCACGGCGAGAGCCATGACCAGCACGTGCTAAAACTTTCTGTAACTTTTCGCTCATTTATCTACCTAGTTATTGTCGTCTTCACAGACGTCGAACATAAAAAATTGCGACCTCAAATCGCGGCCGCGTATTATCGCAGAAGCGTTATAGAAAATCACTCACTTTCGAGTCAATTTTATCACTCAAATGGGGTTGGATCGCCAGAACCAACACGAGCGATGACTGGCTCATCTTCACTGAAGTCCACCACGGTTGTTGCTGCTCGCCTAAATAACCACCATTAAGAATACAGTCTACCGCGTGCTCTAGCTTGTCGCGGATATCTTCTGGGTCCGATTCTGTGTTTTCGCTACCCGGAAGGATCAACGATGTCGACATCATTGGTTCTCCTAACGCCTCAAGCAAATCAAGTGCTATCTGGTTATCAGGAACACGAATACCGATCGTTTTTTTCTTCGCGTTCATCAAACGCCTTGGCACCTCTTTCGTCCCCTTAAAAATAAAGGTGTAAGGGCCTGGAGTATTGTTCTTCAATAAGCGAAAAGCTGCGTTATCCACACGAGCGTAGAGTGAGATCTCCGACAAGTCACGGCACAATAAAGTGAAGTTATGTTTGCTGTCCAAGCGACGAATTTGACAAATACGCTCTAAGGCTTGTTTGTTCTCTAGCTGGCAGCCCAATGCGTAACCGGAATCAGTTGGATAAATGACAACGCCACCATTGCGGATAATTGCGACCGCCTGGTTAATGAGACGTGCTTGAGGGTTGTCTGGGTGCACATAAAAAAATTGGCTCATTCTTATTCCTCTTTATCGAGTCTCTCGACTCTATAATCCTAGCCACTGTCCTTATCTAAATAAGTCTTATCTAAGTAGTTCTTTACTAACAATCAGTTGGCTTAGGTTCAATTCCCCAATCGTGCCAAACAGACGTGACGCCTGAGGGCAACCATAAGTTCCTTCCCAGCTCCATCCACGGAGATGGGTAATGAAAGTCACTGCCTTGAGAGGCTAATAGTTTGTATTGTATAGCATAATCTGCCAGGTTGCGTCTTTCTTGTTGCGCTTGTTGGGGCTGTGCCACTTCCATTGCGTCACCGTTCGCTTCGACAAACGCGGCTAACAAGCGTTTTAACCACTTAGCTGTAAGCCCGTATCGACCGGGATGAGCTAATACGGCGACGCCACCAGCTGCGTGAATGGCATCCACTGCCTCGCTCATTGAGCACCAGTTTGGTGGCACATAACCCGGGTTGTTTCGCGTCAGATACTTCTTGAATACCTGCTGCATATTCTTCACATAATCATTATCAACTAGCCATTTAGCGAAGTGTGCTCGCGTAATTGGAGCATCACCCGCGATAAGCTTGACCTCTTCAAGTACACCTTCACGAGTCGCTTTACTTAACCTGTGGGCAATCAGCTCGGCACGCTCTTTTCGATGGTTTTGCTGCTGACTGATCAGCGCGAGGAGTTCAGGAGAGTTTCTATCCACATTTAAACCGACAATATGGATATCTTTGTTTTGCCAAACCGTTGAGATTTCGATGCCATCGATGAGTTTTAGTGGCAGTTTCTGATCAGCAATATACTCATGAGCAGGTTGCAAACCCTCTAGGGTGTCATGGTCAGTGATTGCCAATACATCGAGATTAAACTCGGTAGCTCTGTCGATGAGTTCATGGGGAGTAAGTCTTCCATCAGAAGCGGTGGTGTGGCTGTGTAAATCTATTCGCATTTTTTGCTCTTTAATGGTTGACTTTTTATTCGGGTACTAGTTAACTAGTACACAGATACGAAATGTCGATTTTAAGGTCCGTCATGTTACAAGAATTTAACCTAGCTCCGAAAGCAAAAAATGCATTCGCTGCCCTTAATATGGGTAAGAGCATTCTTGTGTGGTGGCGCACTTGGTCAGGTTCCAAGTGGGCAGTTGTGCATTTCTGAAAGTAAGAAATTCCATATTAAGCCCGCTTCTAAAGCGGGCTTTTTTTGTTTTGTCGTATACCTCACAATCAAGTGCTCAAACAATCTACAATTTGTGTCGTATCTTGATTGGGTCAACGTTTGCTTTATGCGAGTATGTACAGCTCAACGTTGGCTTTCAAATGAAATATAAGGAGGTCTTGTGAACAAGGCCATCACAATTAATAAATTAGGGAATCTGAAAGTCATTGAAGCTTCAGTTCCGTATTCGCAAGACCCAACAAGCTTGTTTCACACTCTTTGTGAAAACAAGCGCGACAGCTTACTTCTTGAGTCTGCTGAAATTGACTCAAAGCAAGATCTGAAAAGCCTTTTAGTCGTCGATTCAGCCGTTCGTATCGTTTGTTACGGTCACACCGTCACAATGACGGCTTTAACTGACAATGGTGTAAACCTACTTAAATTGGTTGAGCAGAATATTGATGACGCGATTAAAGCCGATTACCAAACCTCATCACTCACACTGCAGTTTGAAGCGCCATGCGATACGCTTGATGAAGACTCACGCCTGAGAGAGGCTTCTTCTTTTGATGCTCTGCGTTTAATTCAACACAGTTTTGACCGCGCAAATAAGCCAGAGCACAGTATCTTCCTAGCCGGCCTATTTGCTTATGACCTTGTCGCAAACTTCGAACCACTAGGTGATGCTAGTGAGACGAACCAATGTCCCGACTATGTTTTCTACGTCGCGGAAACATTGTTGGTTGTCGATCATCAAACCGAGCAGTGTCAGCTTCAAGCGAGCTTATTCGAAAGTGATGACAGCGCAGAGTCTCGTCTAGAGCAGCGCTTAGAAGAAATCATGCAGGCCTGCGCCGCACCTAAACCACTTCCTCAGGCGACAAAGCTGCCAAACGTAGAAGTTGAAACCAACATCTCAGATAAAGTCTTCTGCGATACGGTTCGCGACCTGAAACAATACGTCGTTAAAGGCGATGTTTTCCAAGTGGTACCGTCAAGACGATTCACTCTACCTTGTCCATCGCCTCTGGCTGCGTATAAAGAGCTTAAACAAAGTAACCCAAGCCCTTACATGTTCTACATGCAAGATGAGCTATTCACACTATTTGGTGCCTCTCCAGAAAGCGCGCTGAAATACGAAAAGAACACAAACCAAGTTGAAATCTACCCGATTGCCGGAACTCGCCGTCGTGGTAAACATGCCAATGGCCAAATCGATTTCGATCTTGATAGCCGTATCGAACTTGAGCTTCGCACTGACATGAAAGAGAACGCGGAGCACATGATGCTGGTCGATTTGGCTCGTAACGATGTGGCTCGTATTTCTCAAGCAGGCACACGTCACGTTGCAGACCTTTTGAAAGTCGACCGCTATAGTCACGTGATGCACTTGGTTTCGCGTGTTGTTGGTCAACTTCGCGAAGATCTTGATGCTCTACACGCATACCAAGCTTGTATGAACATGGGTACGCTAACTGGCGCTCCTAAAATTCGCGCTATGCAGCTTATTCGCGACGTAGAAAAAACTAGACGCGGTAGCTACGGTGGCGCTGTGGGCTACCTGAACGGCGAAGGCACGTTAGATACCTGTATCGTTATTCGCTCAGCTTACGTCGAAAATGGCATCGCCAATGTTCAAGCGGGTGCCGGCGTGGTATTCGACTCAGACCCACAAGCGGAAGCCGATGAAACTCGCGGTAAAGCTCAAGCCGTCATCTCTGCTATTCAAGCAGCGCATAAGGAGTAGCAAAGTGGCCAATATTATTTTTGTCGACAACTTCGACTCATTTACCTACAACCTCGTGGATCAGTTTCGCTCTCTAGGCCACGAGGTAAAAATTTATCGCAACAGCATTGACGTGTCGACCATTGAACAGGCATTGGAAGGTTTAAAGCAACCTGTAGTTCTACTATCACCAGGCCCTGGCGCACCTTCGGAAGCTGGCTGCATGCCAGAGCTGATTCAACGCCTCAAAGGCAAAGTACCTATGATTGGTATCTGTCTTGGCCACCAAGCGATTGTTGAAGCATATGGTGGCACGGTTGCTGGTGCTGGCGAAATCATTCATGGCAAAGTATCGATGATGGAGCATGACAATCATCCAACATACAACAACTTGCCATCCCCATTAGCTATTGCTCGCTACCATTCACTGGTTGCAACTGAAGTTTCAGAGGCATTGACAGTCACGGCAGAAGTAAACGGTTTGGTGATGTCAGTTGTCCACGAACAAGATAAGGTATGTGGCTTCCAATTCCACCCTGAGTCTATTATGACGACCTACGGTGCGACACTGCTTGGAAACGCCATAAACTGGGCACTAGAAAATTCAGCGAATAAAAACATCGATTCAAAACCAAAGACAGACTTAGAGACAAACGGAAAATAGGAGATCACCGCATGGAAAGTATCATTAATAAACTATATGAACAGCAGTCTCTAAGCCAAGAAGAGAGTCAGCAACTGTTTGATATCATCATTCGTGGTGAACTGGATCCAATCTTGATGACTGCCGCCTTAACCGCGCTAAAAATCAAAAGGTGAAACGCCACAAGAAATTGCAGGTGCAGCGCAGGCGCTTCTTGCCAACGCTAAAGACTTCCCTCGCCCTGATTACGATTTTGCCGACATTGTGGGTACCGGCGGCGACGGCCACGACACTATCAATATTTCGACAACAGCAGCGTTTGTTGCAGCGGCTTGCGGGCTGAAAGTGGCAAAGCATGGCAACCGCAGCGTTTCCAGCAAATCTGGCTCTTCTGACCTACTTGACTCGTTTGGCATCAACCTAGCAATGAGCCCAGAAGATACGCGCACTGCTGTTGACCAATTAGGTGTAGCATTCTTGTTTGCCCCGCAATATCACGGTGGTGTTCGCCATGCGATGCCAGTACGCCAAACTATGAAAACTCGCACCATCTTCAACATTCTTGGCCCACTGATTAACCCTGCTAAGCCAAACATCGAATTGATGGGCGTTTACAGCGAAGAGTTAGTTCGCCCTATCGCTGAAACCATGCTGAAAATGAACATGAAACGTGCTGCCGTCGTTCATGGCAGTGGTCTAGATGAAGTGGCGATTCACGGTTCAACAACGGTTGCAGAGATCCAAGACGGTAAGATTACTGAATACACGCTGACTCCTGACGATTTTGGTCTTGAGTCATACCCGCTTGAAGCGATCAAGGGCGGTGCTCCAGAAGAGAACAAAGCATCATCACCAATATCCTGACGGGTAAAGGCACACCAGCACAAGTAGGAGCAGTCGCAGTAAACGTGGCTCTGCTGATGCGTCTATTTGGTCACGAAGATCTCAAAGCGAACACGGTGAAAGCGATTGATGCAATGAACAGCGGAAAAGCATACGAGCTTGTTCAAAAGCTCGCCGCACACGCATAACAGAAACAGGCGCATAGGAATAATCATGACTGATTCTACTCAACAATTATCCGAGCACGTTTCTGTTCAAGAAGCAGAAATGGCTGAAGTACTGGCGAAAATTGTTGCCGACAAGCATATCTGGGTTGAAGAGCGTAAAGCATCTCAACCACTAGAGACGTTCATTGATGGCATTACGGCTTCTGACCGCAGTTTTTACTCTGCTTTACAGCAACAAAAGCAGCAAGAAAAAACCGTATTCATCACTGAGTGTAAGAAGGCATCTCCTTCCAAAGGGCTTATCCGTGAGGATTTTGATCTGGACTACATCGCATCGGTTTATAACCGTCATGCAGATGCCATTTCGGTACTGACTGACGAGAAGTATTTCCAAGGCGATTTTAACTTCATCAATCAAGTTCGTAGCCAAGTCGTGCAACCAGTTTTGTGCAAAGACTTCATGATTGATACTTACCAAGTTTATTTGGCTCGTCATCACAATGCGGATGCCATTTTATTAATGCTATCGGTTCTCAATGATGAGCAGTACAAAGCGCTAGAAAAAGTCGCTCACGAACTCGACATGGGCATCCTTACCGAGGTCAGTAACGAGCAAGAGCTCCATAGAGCTGTCGCCTTAGGTGCGAAAGTCATCGGTATCAATAACCGTAACCTTCGCGATCTTTCAACAGACCTAAACCGTACTAAAGAGCTAGCCCCGCTTTTGCGAGAGTTAGCCCCTGAAGCCGTTGTTATCTCCGAGTCGGGTATCTATACCCATCAGCAAGTTCGCGATTTGGCAAACCATGCAGACGGCTTTTTGATTGGCAGCTCGCTAATGGCGGAAGACAACCTTGAGCTAGCAGTACGAAAAGTAACGTTAGGCGAAAACAAAGTCTGTGGTTTGACACATGCGGATGAAGCGTCCAAAGCGTACCAAAGCGGCGCTGTGTTCGGTGGACTGATCTTTGTTGAGCAATCCAAGCGTGCTGTTGACCTTGAGCAAGCAAGACTCACCATGAGCGGCGCACCTCTGAAATATGTTGGGGTGTTCCAAAACCATGATGTCGAGTTCATCAGCCAGCACGTATCTGAATTAGGCTTAAAGGCCGTTCAGTTACATGGCAAAGAAGATCAGGCTTTCATCAACACGTTGCGTGGCGAGCTTGATGCATCTGTAGAGATTTGGAAAGCCTATGGCGTAACCAGCGAGTCGCCTGAATTGTTCCAAGAGAATGTTGATCGTCATCTACTGGATACACAAGTAGGGACACAATCTGGGGGGACAGGTCTAGTCTTCGACTGGTCATTAATCCCTAATGAAAACAACGTGATGTTGGCCGGTGGATTATCGCCGTTCAACGCACAGAAAGCAGCGTCACTTGGCTGCCTAGGGCTTGACCTAAATTCAGGTGTTGAGTCCTCTCCAGGCAAAAAAGACGCGCAGAAGCTGCAACAAGCATTTGCAGCAATTAGACAATATTGATAGCGAGCCGCGCTCAAGTGCGGCTGCATTTAAGAATTAAAAGGAATACAGAACCATGGCTAAACTCGATGCCTACTTTGGCGAATACGGCGGTCAATACGTTCCGCAAATACTGGTCCCTGCACTAGAGCAGCTTGAGCAAGCATTTATTGATGCTCAAGAAGACCCAACATTCCGCAGCGAGTTCATGACTCTTCTTCAAGAGTACGCTGGTCGCCCAACGGCATTAACACTGACACGCAACCTAACCAAAGGCACTAAAACCAAGCTTTACCTAAAGCGTGAAGACCTTCTACACGGTGGCGCGCACAAAACCAACCAAGTACTGGGCCAAGCACTTCTTGCAAAACGCATGGGCAAAAACGAAATCATTGCCGAAACAGGTGCTGGTCAGCACGGCGTAGCTACTGCCTTAGCGTGTGCTCTACTCGGTCTTAAATGTCGCGTATACATGGGTGCAAAAGACGTCGAACGCCAAAGCCCGAACGTATTCCGCATGAAGCTAATGGGCGCAGAAGTGATTCCTGTTCACTCTGGCTCTTCTACTTTGAAAGATGCGTGTAACGAAGCACTACGTGACTGGTCTGCTACTTACGAAGACGCCCATTACCTATTAGGTACAGCTGCAGGTCCTCATCCATTCCCAACCATCGTTCGTGATTTCCAACGCATGATTGGTGAAGAAACGAAGAACCAAATTTTAGCGCGCGAAGGTCGCCTTCCTGATGCAGTTATTGCTTGTGTTGGTGGTGGTTCAAATGCAATCGGCATGTTTGCTGACTTCATCGAAGAAGAAACAGTTCGTCTAATCGGTGTTGAGCCTGCGGGTAAAGGTATTGATACCGACCAACACGGTGCTCCTTTGAAACACGGTAAGACAGGCATCTTCTTTGGTATGAAAGCACCATTGATGCAAGACCCAGACGGTCAGGTTGAAGAGTCTTACTCGGTATCTGCAGGCCTAGACTTCCCGTCTGTTGGCCCACAGCACGCGCACTTAAATGCGATTGGTCGCGCAGAATACGACAACGTAACAGACGATGAAGCACTAGAAGCATTCCAAGAACTTGCACGCAGTGAAGGTATTATTCCAGCGCTTGAATCTTCTCATGCCCTCGCTCACGCCCTTCGTATGGCGCGCGAGAACCCAACGAAAGAACAACTACTTGTCGTTAACCTATCTGGTCGTGGTGACAAAGACATCTTCACTGTACACGACATCCTAGAAGCAAAAGGAGCAATCTAATGGGCAGCAACCAATCTACTCGCTATGAAAACATGTTCGAGCGCCTAAATGAAAAAGGCGAAGGTGCGTTTGTCCCATTCGTGACCGTTTGCGATCCAAATGCGGAACAATCACTAAAGATCATGCAGACGTTAGTTGAAGGCGGTGCAGATGCACTTGAACTTGGCATTCCTTTCTCTGATCCACTAGCGGATGGCCCAACGATTCAAAGCGCGAACATCCGTGCTTTGGACTCTGGTGCGACTCCTGACATCTGCTTTGAGCAAATCTCTAAAATTCGTCAGCAGTACCCTGATCTACCAATCGGCCTACTCATGTACGCAAACTTGGTTTACTCGAGAGGCATCGACTCGTTCTACGAGCGTTGTGCAAATGCAGGTATCGACTCTGTTTTGATCGCTGACGTTCCAACGAATGAAAGCCAAGAATTTGTTGAAGCTGCGCACAAACACGGCATTCATCCAATCTTCATTGCACCGCCAACGGCTAGCGATGAAACATTGAAGTCAGTTTCAGAACTTGGTGGTGGCTACACGTACCTATTATCACGTGCAGGTGTAACTGGCGCTGAAACCAAAGCAAACATGCCTGTAGGGAATATGCTTGCAAAGCTGAACAAACACAACGCGCCACCTGCCCTGCTTGGTTTTGGTATTTCTCAACCAGAACAAGTGAAGCAAGCTCTAGACGCAGGCGCTGCAGGTGCAATTTCGGGTTCAGCGGTTGTAAAAATCATCGAAAGCAATGTGGAACAACCTGAAGAGATGCTTGGTCAGTTAAAAACGTTTGTTGCGAACATGAAAGCGGCAACCAAGCGATAGCATCGACTCGCCCAATTTGACAAAAACAACCGATAACCACTTTGTATGGGGTTATCGGTTTTTTTGTCTTTAAATTTTTAACAGTCCGACAAATATAATTCACCAAATCAATCAAACAAGCCCAAAAACACTACCATGCAAATAGCAAACGATTGCTTTGTGCGTTTTTTTTCCTCAATTAAGTGACTTTTTGTTACTAAATCCACGAAATCACCATTCTAACTGTTGCTAAAATTTCGATATACCTGTAAAAACAAACCGAATATTTATCTATCACAATATTTCAATGTGGTTATAAATACTGGAATTTTAAATTTATATAGCACAGAGGTTATGGAAGTGTTAAAAGAAAAGAATTTACTAGGCAACATTGGCGTACAGGTTGTTATCGCAATGTTCATTGGTACTGCTGTTGGTGCCATGATGGGCGACAGCGCCGTTGTCTTCGCTCCACTGGGTGCAATCTTCATCAACTTGATCAAGATGCTTGTAATCCCTCTAGTCGCAGTGGCATTGATTTCAGGTGCTGCAGGCCTTGGTAACAGTCAAAACGCAGGCAAGGTTGGCATGGTAACGCTAGGTTACTTTGCGTTGACTTCAGCACTAGCAGTAGCACTTGCACTTGTAATGGGTGAAGTGTTTAAACCAGGTGTTGCAATTGACGTATCGGGCGTAGAAGGCATGTTCTCTGCAGAGTACGCTTCTAAAGGTGAACTTCCTACTTTTTGGGCGACCATCACTGGTATGATCCCAGACAACATTTTCCAGTCACTGAACGAAGCAAACATTCTTCAAATCTTAGTATTCTGTCTGTTCTTCGGTATCGCAATCTCTAAGCAAGCAGAAGAGAAGCGCACACCAATCATCAACGGTGTAAACACTATCGTTGACGCAATGGTTTGGATGATCAACAAAGTTATGATCATCGCTCCTATCGGCGTATTTGGTCTAATGGCAGAAGCAGTCGGTACTTTTGGTTTCGGCGCATTGATGGTCGTGTTCAAACTGTTCCTAGTTTACATTGCTGCAATCCTAATCTTTGGTTTTGTCGCTTACCCGCTGATGATTCAGATCTTCACTAAGACTTCAGCAAAACGCTTCCTAACGGTGATGAAAAAGCCACAAGCCGTTGCACTATCAACAGCCTCTTCTATGGCAACTCTTCCAGTAACGATGGATACGGTAGAGAACGAACTTGGCGTACGTAACTCAACCGCTTCTTTCGTACTGCCGCTAGGCGCAACAATTAACATGTCTGGTAACGCAATCTACTACGGCCTAGTCGCAATCTTCTTTGCTCAGCTGTTCAACATTGACCTATCAATGGGTGCGTACATTGCAATCATTGTGACCTCTACACTAGGTGCTGTAGGTCAAGCAGGTGTTCCTGGTCCGTCTTTCCTTGTTGTAGCGGTACTACTAGCGGCAGGCATTCCAATTGAAGGCCTACCACTACTGTTCGCTCTTGACCGCGTATTTGACATGATCCGTACAGCGCTAAACATCACTGGTGATGCGGCATGTGCTGTGATTGTTGATTCATTGGTAGAAGACACTGCTGAAGACAGCGTTGAGCTGAAGAAACAAAACGCTTAATCTGAATCTCCTCTTTCAGATATGAAAAAACCAGTAGCCTCGCTACTGGTTTTTTATTACCTATCGATATTCATGACACTTCATTTCATAAATTTCAATACGGAACGCGTTTCACTGCGCATTTGTGCGAAGTATCATTTAGATTTTGGAATCTAAGCTATTCATACCGTTTTATCCTAATTAACATGTCCTCCAAACAATAAAATGATTTGGCTTAATACATCAAAGAGCAAAAGGATATTTGCCTTGAATATTTTAGATAACACGTCAGCTAGGCTACATAACTCACCCCACAAATCGAATAACATACCGTTATTCTTGTTAGTTGAAGAGCATGACAAGCATGCATCTATCAAGACAAGAGACATTGCTAGAACCCGCATACTGATTGCTCGGACTCGATATTCATGGTTAGCAAACGCTAGTCTCAATGACTTGTTTGAATCTGAGGAGTATCAGAATGTCATCAAAGAAAGTCTTCCCGGACAGAGTAAAGAAAGCTTTGATTTAGAGAAAAAGATCCATAGGCAATATCAGCATTGGGGGAATTTCTTGTGTGACTATGAGTCATACAAGGTTTTGAAAAGAAGTAAGCAAACTTCAAGCGTCGATATACCAATTACTCTCCCCTCAAACGAACATTCGTATCGCGCCGAACTTCTTGACGAAGTTAGAGATGACCGTCACCTATACCTCACACCGTTTTCCGATCAAGCTCTCCTGCTAGCCGACGCTATTCTATTGACTAACTTATGTACACTAGTCAAAGATCAAAAATGGTTTGAAATATTATTCGATTTAAGCCGCTCAAACCAAGGCTGTCATTTTGTAATGTTCTTTAAACATGACAGCTATAGATATCTTGTTTCCACCGCGTGCGTACAGACAACTTGTAATAAAGATGAGTGGTTATATCTTTCAAGTTACTTCTGCAATGAAAACTGGGAATGGGATAACTACAATCAAGCATTAGAAGCTCTAGAAACCTCTGAAGATATCAATCTGGATCGTAAAAAGGCGAATTTTGACCAGATAATCCTTAAGAAACTACCTTCTAACTTTCCGGCTTGTGAAGTGATTAGACTCACTATTTCAGGTGAAAGGAAACAAAGACTCTATCTACTCTATACTTCATTACTAAAACTTTCCAATTTATTACGTAGCCGATTTAAATTTGCGTTCAGTATAACTGACAATGAAGAAATGCTGAGATACTACAACTCATCTCCGAGACTTAGCTATACAAACATCAGCACATTAAAAGTTGTTGATAACATTATTTGCAAAGGAATACTTCATCTCGACGAAATTAGCCAAGATCTAGAAGATACTACTTTTAGAGAGTTTACTCGAAGAGCTCTTAGAGGAAAGAAAGGGCTTAAATGATGTTTTGGGTCGAAGAAAACACGTATATTTCCGGAGAGCTGCTGATTCTATCTTTGGCAGCGATCGTTGTTGCCATTTGGCTTGCGACCTTCATTTACGCTTCTGAGAAAAAAGGGACCGTAACACATAGCCAATACACTTACTATATACTCTATACAAAGAGTATTCTTTTATGGATAGTAACCAACATCTATTTCCAAACCGAGCTACCTTTACAGTTTGAAAATCAGACGACGGTCAATATTGCCTTATTAGCCAATATCTCATCTTTTGGCGCTTTTACATTTGCTTTTGCTTTTTCTTGTGTACTAGGAAATGAAACTCCACACCTACTCAGCTGGCAAAAAGGCATTATACTTATTACTTCTTTGGCATCTTTGACTGTCAATATATTACCCAACACAGCCATAAAGGGTGTTAGCTTTCAATCTGCAGGCGTCTTTAAGCTCTATTTCGGAGAATACACTCAACTATTCTTCCTGAGCATCATAATACTCATACTCGCCACAATCTATAATCTAATAAAACTGAAAAGCTCTAACCGTAGAATTATGAAGCTTCGGTCAAAGTATATGGTATTTGGCATCATTGTCTTTATGGCATCGACCTGCCTAATCCACTTTATAATGACATATTACTTCAACGATTTCAGTCTAACGTGGCTACCTCCCGCTTTATCAATTAGTGAGTTACTTTTCGTTGGTTACGCACTAATTACATCTCGCTTTTATAGTATCCGATATATGATTTACTGTATTACCTCTGTCGGACTATGTGCCATTGTGTACACTGGCGTACTGTCACTATTTTATTTACCATTCGTAAACTACCATGAAGTAGTTCCCACTTTGTTAGCGTGCGCTTTTATTGGTCTATCATGGAGACGAATTTTTGATTATGTCTCTAGCTATACTGCGCTATTAGTATATGGCCAAACTTCCTCTCCTGTATCTCAGATCCTATCTATCGAAAAAGATTTCAAATCATCGATTGATTTAGGCAAAAAAAATCTCGCAAAACAACTCAATATTCCTTATGAACAGCTAGAAATCGTTACGAACACCGATCACCGAGCTTTTTATCAAGACTATATTGACTCTAATAAAACTGTACTTATTGCCGAAGAAGTTGAAGACCAGCTGCCTAGCCAAGAATCGCCAACAAGCAGTCCACTTCACAACCTATATCAAACAATGAAGTCTAGCCAAATAGGTTTGGTCTTGCCCTTATTTGATCAGAACGAATCTTTCACACATGTACTTATTTCTTCACATAAGCTCGACAACAGTCTGTTTACTATAGAAGAAATCTCCGCCCTGCAAAAACTGCTCAAACGAATACAAAATCTTATTGATGCAGACAGAAAAGTAAAACAAAGCCAAGCGTTAGCTAACTCTATCGCGCATGAAATGCGAAACCCACTTGCTCAAGTCCAGCTTCAATTGGAGCACCTTGCAGAGCTTGTAAGGAACAAATCAGATACAAGCCTTATGCAAGAGTATCTTGAAGCTGGAGATCTTGCTGTACTGAGGGGACGTCAACTCATCGACATCATTTTGCGTGAAGTCAACGATTCCTCTCTAGAGCAAGAAGCCGCTTCACCAAGCTCAATTCGAGTTGCCATCGAGCAAGCATTGAATCGCTATGGTTTTGAGTCTAACTCAATCAGAGACCGAGTTAAGCTCAATGATGGGGAAGATTTTGTCGCCAACATCAACGATACCCTGTTTAACTTCGTTATTTTCAATTTGCTAAGAAACGCCATTTACTATTTTGACTCTTATCCTGAGAGTCAGATTGAAATCAGTACTCTGACTGACACCCATGAGAACCAAGTAATTTTCAGAGACACTGGGCCAGGAATTGATAGCCGCTATGTACAACGGGTTTTCGACGATTTTTACTCACATCAAAAATCTGGCGGTAGTGGCTTAGGCTTAGGTTATTGTCGCAGAGTGATGGAGTCTTTTGGTGGCCGCATTGAGTGTCGTTCTGAATTGGGTCAGTACACTGAGTTTATTATGCACTTTCCTGTTCAATCGGTTCGGCTGGATGAGGTAAAACAGTCGTCGAATGGTCCGATTTTTAAAGCATCAAATAATCAGAAATCAAGTGTTCGTTACCCTAATAAACCAAGCAAAACATTGGCAGGAAAAACAGTGTTAGTGGTTGATGATAAAGAGATACAACGCGCGCTAGTCACACTCTATCTCAGCCAATTAGGCATGCATACCATACAGGCTAATGACGGTGAGTCAGCCGTGAGCATCTGCAAATCCAATCCCATCGATCTGATATTGATGGATATCCAAATGCCACGAATGAACGGTTTTGAAGCTACAGCTTTGATCAAGAAGATCACGCCGACGACACCAATCATTGCATTGTCGGGCGAATCTTCTCCTGCGGACATTGAAAAGATGGCAATGCTGATGGATGGCAGATTGGAAAAACCCACTACAAAGAATGCCTTAGCAGAGTTGATGAAAGTAAAGCTTGAACTGCCGGTTAGCTAGAACCACGTATTGGCATTGATTATGCTTAGTTACTTCCAAACGACAATCGGATGTCACATCCATACCTTTGGGAGTAATTACTATGGATATTCATCGACACACTTATTACGGCTTAATCCACCACGGCATCAAATCGCTACTGGTCGACCGTGTTGGGCACTTTACCGAGCTTGATTACCACGAGTACTTGAGCTTAATGACGGGAAAATCTAGCTGCTTTTCAATGAGTAACGAAGAGCTGCAACTCACCGTCGATAATCTCAAGAGCGAAGGCTATCTAGAAGATCTCAAGCGACTCATTCCTAAATTAGAAGAATCAAGCTTAGAGCGCTAGTCCACAAACTGGCGCATCCATTCGAGGCAAGACGCTGCCACTCACTGCATCTTGGCGAACAAACAACAATTCCCCCACTTTGCGCCCAGACGGCTTACTGTATTGTTTACTCATCCATGTCAGGTATACTGCCGCTTTGCTGGCTTTGCGTGTCGAATCTCTAGTACCTAGGTTTTAGCCTCTGGTCTCAGTGGTGCGCTAAAGTAATAATCTCTCAATTTGCATTAATCTAATGCCCTAGATTTACTCGGTTTACTTCCATAATGACTATTCAAGCAACTAAAAATCCAATTGGCTCACTTCTACTAAGAACTTTGGCAATGCCTAGCGATACAAACGCCGCAGGCCAAATTTTTGGTGGTTGGATCATGTCTCAGCTCGACCTTGCTGGCGGCATTTTGGCGAAAGAGATATCTAATGGAAAAATCGTAACGATTTCCGTCTCGAGCATCGAGTTTAAACAGCCTGTATCTGTTGGAGACGTAGTGTGTATTTATGGAGATTGTACCAAGATTGGTCGTACATCCATGAGCATCGATCTTGAGGTTTGGGTTAAGCCTGTCTTAGACCATGGGATTGGTGATCGCTATAAAGTTTGTGGGGCAACCTTCAATTATGTCGCGGTAGACGAAGGCGGAAAGCCAAGACCAATCAAGTTAAGCGACTAAATTCACATTCTATTGATTTTTACTAGTCAAACTCAGGCTACATTAAGTACATTAACTTTCAGAAACTTAGAACATAAGGATATCGTTTAAATGTGGTACGTAATTTTCTCTCAAGATGTCGAAAACTCGCTAGAAAAGCGCATGAGCGTTCGCCCGCAGCATTTGGCTCGACTTCAGCAACTACAAGATGAGGGACGCCTCCTAACGGCAGGTCCAATGCCAGCAATAGACAGCGATAACCCAGGTGAAGCTGGTTTCACAGGTTCTACCGTGATCGCTGAGTTTGAATCACTGGATCAGGCTCAAAGCTGGGCAGACGCAGACCCATACATTGCCGCTGGTGTCTACGAAAACGTGATTGTAAAACCATTTAAGAAAGTGTTTTAACATGGCGAGTCTCATGCGCCTTTTTGCCATTGTACTCACTCTTTCTAGCATATTGGTGGGGTGTTCGAGTAAGTCAGATGAAGAGCGACAGCTGGAGCTCCTTGCTGCTAATAGAGCTGGAGTGCTCAGTGCGGAGCTACCACTCGAATACGGCCCTCTTTCCATACTAAGAGCCAATGCTAAGGGCAGCACGATTGAAATAATGATGGTATACAACGATGACGCGCGCGGAGCCAAACCAACCAATCAGGTGATTCAAGCAAGTGTCGCTAGTTACTGTGGCAACCCTGATGTATTAAGAAATCTCGATATGGGGTTAACCTATCGAATTAAAATGCGGAACACGCGCGGCCAGTTAATGGTAGATCAATTTATTAATAAAGCGACCTGCTCTGACAAATAAGATTCAATGAGAAAAATTGAAATAATTTTTCTCATTACTTGCCTCACCTGCTCTCCAACTATCTGATTAAACTCTCATTTAAAAACCATCAAACTGGGTGATATTCTTGTCACATAAAGTTCATCCTTTTGTTACCTTGACGATGTAAAGGTCCACTTCTAATGTTTCTTATTAGTCACATCAACTAGGAGGATCATTATGAAACGTGCAAGTACCACTTACCGCCTTCAACTTATCAAAGAAGTTGTCACTCGAAGAGAGAGACAGCTATCTAATGATCCTATGGTGAACCACATACAGCAGCTGCTCACCGAGCAGTCTCCAGAAGATTCGCACAACGAACTCAATGGTCGATTTCATGGAAATCACTTCGATGAGCACGCAGGGGGCTGGATTAGTGACGACTGGGGACTCAAGTAGCGAGACTAGTGGCTAAGTAAAGCGGCCAAGTAAAGTAACCAAGCATTGATACGCTGATGGCAGGTTCTAAGCTAAAACAGAGTTTGTTGAGGCGTATCGTCTTCCCTTTCTGATTCGGAAACTTGTGGTGCTTGCTTCATCATTTTTCTTCTGTAGCGCATTTTACAAAGTTTAATAACATGTAATTGCTGAGCAGGTGTCATATCTAGCCACGTAAAGCGCTCTTCTCTTTTTCGCATACACCCTTGGCAATAACCTTTATCGTCCACAGTACAAACGCCCACACAAGGACTAGGTACAACAAAGAATTCTAATTGTTCCATACGCTAGCTCCTTAGTGATTTAGACTACTTTTAATTTTAGCTTAGTGTTTAATATAGAAAACTGTGTCTCAGTTTCTAATTATCTCTAAAAAAGTATGACGTTCTGCTGACAAAAACAGTGTTTTATTGTCTATACTCGCACTATCAAAAGTAACCAATCTCTTGAAATGGTTCAAATTAAAGACTAATTGGAGTCCGATAAATGAAGCTTAAATCAAAAACATTGCTCGCAGCACTTTCTCTTCCTGTACTCATGACGGCATGCGCAAGCAACGGGGACGATATGAAAGAAATTACTTCTCAAGATCTTCAGCACCACAATTGGCAATTAGTAGAGATCGACGGTAATGCGATTGCCGAAGGCTCAACAAACAAAGCTCCGAACTTAGAGATCGGAGAAAACATGACAGCGAATGGTTTTGCAGGCTGCAACAACTTCTTTGGTCAAGCCGAACTGAAAGATAACCAACTACGCATTGAAAAAATGGGGATGACAATGAAAATGTGCCCAGACGCAGAGATGGGTACAGAGCAAGCCTTCGCTCAAACGTTAGCGGAATGGAGCGATATTACATTAACGAAAGATAGCCTAGTGCTTAAAAACGATGTCCATACGCTTACATTCGCCCTCAGAGATTGGGTAAAGTAATAAAGCATTTAAAAGGAGCCATCGGCTCCTTTTTTCTGTTTCGACCTACCTTAAAAAACACTTCCACTCACAAAGCTGATTCTTTCTTTGAAAGTTTTGTGGCTTCTTTTCGGTCTCACGTAACAAGTGATCTATCAATAGTTGATGCATAATTGACTGATAGCACAGTCGTTTTTCTATTTATCCTCGCTATAATTAGATCACAACGGATTCGGCAACTCATCGTTTGTGCGTTGCCACTACATTAAGCCTTAATCAACGGATGAGACTATGAACTTACGTTACTCCACTTTGTTACTCGCAACCTTATCTTCCCACACCACGATTTCCCATGCCGCTGATTGGCAAGAGATAGAACAAAGTGCCAGAGGTCAAACCGTTTACTTTCACGCTTGGGGCGGAAGCCAAGAAATAAACCAATATTTGCAATGGGCCAACTCTGAGCTTCAAAAGCGTTATGAAGTGACCCTAAAACATGTAAAAGTGACAGACATTGCAGAAACCACGACTCGGCTGATTGCAGAAAAAGCCGCCAACAAAAACAGCGGCGGTAGCGTCGATATGGTTTGGATCAATGGTGAAAACTTCAAATCAATGAAAGAGAACCAGCTACTCGCTGGACCTTTCACCCAATCGCTGCCTAACTGGAAATACGTCGACAAGACTCTACCTATCGATGTCGATTTCTCAGAGCCTACGGAAGGCTTAGAAGCACCATGGGGCGCCGCACAACTTGTGTTCATCCATGATCAAGAAAAGCTCTACAACCCTCCAGCTTCCTTTAATGAAATGCTGAGCTATGCAAGGGCGTTTCCTAATCGTATTACTTACCCGAGACCACCCGAGTTTCATGGAACCAGCGTTCTAAAGTCTATGTTAATTGAATTAACCAACAATGACCCAGCGTTGGCAAAACCTGCAACAGATGATAACTTTGACGCCGTGACTCGCCCACTATGGAACTACCTAGATGCCCTTCATAGCGTCGCTTGGCGAGGGGGAAAACAGTTCCCAGCTGGTACTTCTGAAGCCATCCAGCTTCTCGATGATGGGCAGATTGACTTAGCAGTCACCTTCAACCCAAATTCGGTCTTTTCTGCGCAAGCAAGCGGAAAGCTAGCTGAAACCACGCGCGCTTACGCGATGGACATGGGCGCATTGTCTAACATCCACTTCTTGGCTATTCCTTGGAACGCTTCAGCCAATGAAGGCGCATTAGTCACCATTAACTTCCTGCTTAGCCCGGAAGCTCAATCACGAAAAGGCGACCTCAACGTATGGGGTGACCCTTCAGTACTAAGTACGGAGCATCTTACTGGTGATGCGGCTAAGTCTCAGCTATTCAAGGCGGTAGCAGAGCCACACCCAAGCTGGCATGGCGCGATTGAAAAAGAGTGGCTTAAACGCTACGGAAGTTAATCAAAACGCAAACCGAGAATTGAACGGATTGAAGAAAACTAGACTTCCAAAGAAAAGGGACGCAAACTGCGTCCCTTTGTATATCTCACCGTTAACGACTAAACAATAGCGCTTTTAAACTGGCTTCGCTGTCTGCATCTTGGAACTCAGGTGGATTATCCAAGCGCTCGATAAAGTTCAGTTCGGGCGCCTCCTCCTTCATACTGTCGATTAAAAAGTCGCTCGTCACCACTGGCGAATTAACACAAGCCAGCACTTCTCCTGTTTCAGTCAAGAGATCAGGCAAACGACGCAGTATTTTCTTATAATCTTTGGTTAACGCGAAGCTGCCTTTTTGGAAAGAAGGTGGATCAATAATGATCATATCATAGGGGCCAGACTTCTTAATTTTGCCCCAAGACTTAAATATATCGTGTGCCATAAAGCCGACTTGATTTAAATTGTGTCCGTTGAGCTTATGGTTTTCTCGGCCTTTAGCGAGAGAACCTTTTGCCATATCAACGTTTACGACTTTGTCTGCACCGCCCTCAATAGCGGCAACGGAAAATCCACACGTATAGGAAAAAAGATTTAATACGTTCTTATGCTTCGCATTTCGACGCACCCACTCACGACCAAGTCTCATATCAAGGAAAAGGCCAATGTTCTGGTTGCGCCCAACATCAAGTTGGAACTTTAGCCCGCTCTCTACTACCACGGGCCTTGATTCGAGTTCACCATAGATCACTTCAGACGGCGCGCGGTCGGCGTATCGATGTTGAACAAGTATTGAACGACCTTCTTTCTCGTTCCAAAGAGCTGACTCCGATAGTTCAATGAGCCCTTGTTTAAGAGCAGCTAAAAATTCTTCGTCGACATCTTTAAAGATATTAACCACCAGCTGACCTTGCAGCCAATCGCAAGTTAACTGCTCTAATCCTTCAAAACATCGTCCTCGGCCATGGAATAAGCGACGAACCTCGATAGGGACCTGCTCGAGTTGAGTCTTAATATGGATAAAAAATTGAGGTAGTTGTGCTGCTTGCATATAAATCTCGGTTGTCATTTTAGTTTCGGCCATGTTAGGTCCCAAGGCTGTGCCCACTGGTTTATCGCATTTTTTACCGGTTGATCTTGCCACTTTGTCCCTAAATCTAACAGTTTGGTGGGATCACACACAAAGCGGCAATGCTCTTCTTGGTATTCAAACCCAAGCGCATAAGCG
The DNA here is from genome assembly GCF_001012815.1 of Vibrio mexicanus. Taxonomy (GTDB): domain Bacteria; phylum Pseudomonadota; class Gammaproteobacteria; order Enterobacterales; family Vibrionaceae; genus Vibrio; species Vibrio mexicanus. Next base: position 92,959 of record NZ_JYJP01000026.1, on the reverse strand, counting down.
TGTAGGTAGCCTCTATCAGCAACCGATGAAGGATTGTAAATAGGATCACCGACAATCGCAGAACCAATAGATTTGAGAGCTACTCGAATTTGGTGAGTTTTACCAGTATGAGGTTTACATAAAAACAATCGCTCACCAGGCTCGCCCGCAAGAGACAAGAACTGAGTGACTGCTGGGTTTTCCTGACGATTGATCAATTTCCAAGACGCTCGTCTAGAGCGTTCCATATCACCACTGATCAATCCCTGTTTCTTCTTAGGTTTTTTGCTGCCTATCGCAAGGTAATACTTCTCAACATTTCGGTCTGCGAAGGCCTGTGATAGCACACTAGCGGCGTCATGGTTTCTTGCTAGCAAGAGTATGCCCGACGTCATTTTATCTAACCTATGGACTAAATACAGCTGCTTGTCACCCGTTACTAACGCGATGTTCTGCAATAATGATGATTCCTGTTCATCTTTATGAACTGAAACTGAGGGGTGTTTATTGATGACAATGAAGTCTGGATGGGTATGTAAAATATCAAACATGACGCTGGTGCTCCAATTACGAGGTGAGTATACCCAGTAATTGCTGGGACACCAGCGTTTGTTAACCGCTCATCAAACTAATAAGCGTGGAAACGAAGTCATTTCAGTTTGAATTTAGCAAGCAGCTGGTCCAGTTGCTCGACTCGTTGATTCAAGCCAGAAACACACTGAGAGCTTGCGTTGGCAAGTTCAAGTGATTGTTCTGAGATATCACTTATCGATGTGATATCTGCAGCAATCTCTTTCGTTACCGCCGTCTGTTCCTCAGCAGCTGTCGCAATCGAGTTAATGCGGCTTTGTACGTTGGATGCGCCAGCGACGATCTCTTCCAGAGCGTTCACTGCACCTGTACTTTGCTCCACACCAATATCAACCAAACGACAGTTGTCTTCGGTATAGGTAACAGCTTCTTGTGTGCCAGATTGAATCGACTGAATAATACCCGAAACTTCTTGCGTCGCTTTCGTCGTTCTCTCTGCCAACGCTCGAACTTCATCTGCCACCACGGCAAATCCACGACCAAACTCTCCTGCCCTTGCGGCCTCAATCGCGGCATTCAGCGCCAACAGGTTGGTTTGCTCCGCAATATCTTCAATCACCTTAATAACGCTGCCAATTTGCTCACCATGGGAGCCAAGCTCATTCATCTGTACAGACATATCGCTCATTTGCTGAGAAACCTGCTGGATGCTAGCCACCATTTCAACAATCACACTTCGGCCATCTTCCGCTGCTTTTTCAGACTGCTGCGCAACGTCAAATGTCGAGTTACCTTGTTGGGCGACTTCAGCAATGGTCAAACTCAGCTCTTCGGCAGCAGTAGCAATCAATGCCGCTTTGTCCGCTTGTGCAGATGCCCCTTCAACGATATTGCCGCTAATATGGGATAGCTCAGAAGACGCCGTTTGGACTTCAGCACTCACTTGAGAGATCGAGCCTAACAGCGAGACTAAAGAGCTCTGCATTTTGTTGACTGATTCAGCCAAATTAGACAGCTCATCACCAGATTTGTCGTCAATCGCATCAGCAGTAAGGTCGCCGTTTGCCACTCGAAGTGCAACTTCATCTAGCTTAGTCAAACGAGACGTGATGTTTCTCGACAAAATGTAAGCGACCGCACTCGATGCAAGGATTGAAATAAGGGCCAATAACATAATAGTCCCTTCGATCGTTTCAAACGAATCTGTCAGTTCAAGTAAGGCTTCTTCTGCTTGGCTACTTTCCGAGAGCGATGCATCATCTAATAAACTTTCTAATCTAACGAGGTAACGCTCATATAACCCATCTAACTCACGAAAGAGTGGCTCTGAATCGTGGGTTCCTTGAATCGCGGACAGTATTTTTTGCTCGAATCCAGTGGTGAACTGTGAAAACAAGCTGTTTATTTCATCCAAGCGTTTCTTATCCACTGGATTAGTGCGTTCCAACGCCATGATGGAGTCAAATGCCTCTTTAAACTGGCCTTTGTTGCTGAAATACTCTTTTTCAGCATTTGGAGAGCCTGCGATAACTTTCAATGAATCGCGATAAACGTCCCCCGCCTCATCGATTAGGATCAAATACAACTGGACCCCTGGCACATCATCCTTGCGGATCTCAGTTGCCACCTTATGAGAAGAAAGAACTTCAGCCCAAATCACCCCCATCGCAATCATTAATACGAAAAGAATACTTCCGAACCCAGAATACAATTTACTTCTAACCGACATCTTCACAAAAAACTTCTCCCTAAAGGAAATGTATAATTCACACAATTCATATATCGACAACATTATCAATTAGTTTAGTACTTTATAGATAATCCGAAAGAGTAGTTCCTCACACAATATGACGTACATTATGAAGCAATGTCATAGTTTTTAGACTGATGAGTTTTGGCAAGGTTAAAACAAAAAAAGCAGCCATCTGGCTGCTCTTTTTACGGAAGTTTATACGACTACAGTTTCTTCGAAACAAGGGCAGTCAATGCGATGATACCGATACCGATTAGCATGATAGCGCCTTTGCCGCTGTCGAAACCGCTCGAGATACCTGCAAATGCGACTACCGCTACTAGTACAGGGATAACAAACTTAACTAGATTGTACCAAAGACCAAATAGTGGGAATTTAATTTCACCGCCGTTCGTGATTTCTTTTTCAAGCTCTTCACGAGAAAGTCTCCAACCTGCGAAGATACATACAAACATACCGCCAACAGCAAGGAAGATCTTATCAGTAAGAAGGTCAAAGATATCGAATGCACCTGTGTCAAACAGTGTAGGACCAACGCCGCCTAGAGACAGAGAAGCGAACACACAAAGCACAGCCATTACAGCGCCTGATGACAGTACGGCAGTAGAACGCTTCATACCTTTCTCATCGATTAGGTAAGAAACAACAACTTCAAGTAGAGATACTGAAGAAGTCAGTGCTGCTACAGTTAGACCCACGAAGAATAGAAGTGCGAAGATAACACCAACACCACCCATTTCAGCGAACAGCTGTGGTACAACAACGAATACTAGACCAGGACCAGCAGCTGGCTCCATGCCCAATGCGAACATCGCAGGGAACATTGCTAGACCCGCTAGGATAGCAACGCCCGTATCCATCGCAGTAACCATACCGGTAGTTTGAACTAGGTTCTCTTTCTTCTTCAGGTAACTACCGTATGTGATCATACAGCCCATACCTAAACTTAGAGAGAAGAATGCTTGACCAAGCGCAGCGAGCACAACACCACTGTCAACTTTAGAGAAGTCAGGGCTAAATAGGAACTCAACACCCGCCATCGCGCCTGGTAGCATCAAGCCTTTAACTGTCACCAAGATAAGGATCAGGAACAGTACTGGCATCAAGATCTTACCTGCTTTCTCGATACCGCCAGAAATACCACGGCTAACGATGATCAGATTTAGAAGAAGGTAAACACCCATCCACATTAGTGGTTGAATCGGGTTAGTGATAAATCCACCAAAGCTATCACCAATAGCTTCAGGTGCACTTAATAGACCGCCAGCAACTTTCTGAACGTATGCCAGTGCCCAACCACCTACTACAGGGTAGAAACCCATGATAAGTAGGCCACTCAAGACACCTATAACGCCAACGAAAGTCCAACGACCATCAGTCGATTTAAAAGCACCTACAGCAGAACGTCCTGTCTTACGGCCTACTGCAAATTCTGTCAGCATTACGCTGAAACCGATGAAAATTACGAAAGCAAGGTAGATAACGATAAATGCACCACCGCCATTCTCACCTGCTGTGTAAGGGAATTTCCAAATATTACCTAGACCAACAGCAGAACCTGCTGCAGCCATAACGAATCCTAGTTTCGAACCCCATGAATCACGAGGTGCTGTGGTTGAATTACTTGAAGCCACGGTATCTCCATATATTTTGTGTTGTGTTGCATCTGAAAATAGGCGCTTTTAAAAGATTGCATGTAAATCATAGTTTACACTTAATTAAAATTAGATAAGCGCTCGTTTTGTGGCAAGTAAACCAGTTTAACCATAAAATTGGAACCCCAAAGACGACATTTTTCAAACTATCCTCCAGTTTGTGAATTTAAATGTTGATTTTTTCATCAATAACATCTCTCTTTATCTAGAGTTTTTGAAATAACCCACACTTTCAATGCCATTTGTTGCATTTATGTAGTCAAATATCACATCACCGAATTGACTCAAGAACAACAGTCAACATTGTTGTCAAGTCCTAGCTTGAGCTAGAGGTAATAACGTTTTAATATTCATCAAGTTGTTCTCATTTGGTCTTCATATGGATAAGTTCTACCACTTCCTAACCTTAGCCAGCATCATCCTATATTGGATTCTAGTGGCCGGTGTGACATTACGAGTTGTCCTCAAAAGGCGTGCTGTGAGTGTGTCACTGGCTTGGCTCATGATTATTTACATTCTGCCAATCGTTGGAGTGGGATGTTACTTTTTATTTGGAGAGCTGAACTTAGGGCGAAAACGTGCCGAACGAGCAAAAGAGATGTTTGGCCCTTTTGAACAATGGTTTGCAAAACTTAATGACTCCAATGCGCATCAGGTTGATCACCTAGCCGCCACATTTTCAGAATTGATCAACTTTGTAACAACCGTCTTAGCCTTCCTGCCCTTAGTGGAAACAGCCTATCCCTGCAAAGCTCACCGAATGAAATACTAAAATCTATCATAGAAGACATAGATTCCGCTAACTCTAGTATAAAAATGGTGTTTTATATTTGGCATCCAGGAGGATTAATCGACAATGTCAACCAATCACTAATAAAAGCTGCAAAACGAGGTGTCAAGGTAGATTTACTGGTGGATTCTGCCGGTAGCCCTCGCTTTTTCAACCACCCAAGTTCGAGTGAACTCCAGAAAGCCGGAGTTAACCTAGTTCAGGCGTTAGAGGTGAGCCCTTGGCGTATTTTCTTAAGACGTCTGGATCTTCGCCAGCACCGTAAAATCATCGTCATCGACGATAACGTTGCTTACACGGGATCGATGAATATGGTCGATCCCGCCTTTTTCAAACAAGGTGCCGGAGTTGGTCAATGGATAGATATCATGGTTCGGGTCACCGGGCCAACTGTGAACGTCTTATCAGCAATACACAGCTGGGATTGGGAAGTAGAGACCGGTCAACGCAATCTACCTAACCTCCCTTCAGCGAAAATAGAAGAACCTTCTGTTGCCCACCCTATTCAAGTGGTCCCATCTGGCCCTGGCATGCCAGATAACCTTATTTCTCAGGTGCTTATACTTGCAATTAATCAAGCAAACCAATCTGTTTGTATTACCACGCCGTACTTTGTACCAAGTCCAGATCTACTCGAGACACTAAAGGTCACTGCACAACGCGGCGTCAAAGTTGAACTTATCATCCCACATAAAAACGATTCCTTGATGGTGAAATGGGCTTCTCGCGCATTCTATACGGAGCTGTTGGAGTCTGGAGTCGAAATTCACGAGTTTTATGGTGGCTTACTTCATACTAAGTCGGTTGTTATCGATGAAGAATTCTGCCTCGTTGGCACCGTTAATCTCGATATGAGAAGTTTATGGTTGAACTTCGAGGTGACTTTAGCCGTCGATGATCAAGCATTCACAAAAGAGATGCACTGGCTGCAAACGACTTACAAAGAGCAGTCTTACTTGGTCGATTTGGACGAGTGGCAAGATCGCAGTATCTACTCTCGATTCCTTGAAAGGCTATTTTATCTCTTCAATCCATTGCTTTAATGACCTCAAGCCCAAGAGCAAACGCGTTCATGGGCTTTTTCTTCCTTAATCGATTATTGACTATCGAGCACTCTTCCGATGACCAGAATTATTCTAGTCAATTACTTGCAATTGCCATCAAGTCCGTGTTTTAAATAACAGAAATAACTCTTTGACAAGGATTTCTCATGTCGGAAGGCAAAAAGACTAAATTAATCACTGCTGGGCGCTCAGATAAGTGGACCAACGGTGTCGTAAATCCACCCGTTCAACGCGCATCTACCGTTGTGTTCAATACCGTGGCAGAAAAGCATCAGGCCACCATCAATAGAGCAAACAAAACTCTATTTTATGGACGTCGTGGCACGAACACGCACTTCGCTTTTCAAGACGCCATGGTAGAAATTGAGGGGGTGCTGGCTGTGCACTTTATCCTTGTGGTACCGCGGCTATTTCAAATGCCATTTTGTCATTCGTTAAAGCCGGCGATCATATCCTGATGGTTGATACTTGTTACGAGCCGACTCGCGATTTCTGTGACGTTATTTTGAAGAAAATGGGCGTAGAGACAACCTACTACGAGCCAACCATCGGGGCAGAGATCGAATCTCTTATTAAACCAAACACAACTGTGCTATTTACCGAATCTCCTGGGTCCATCACGATGGAGGTTCAAGATGTTCCTACTCTTGCTAAGATTGCTCACAAGCACGATATCATCGTGATGCTAGATAACACTTGGGCAGCTGGTGTTAACTTCTCTCCATTCGACCACGGAGTCGACATTTCAATTCAAGCGGCAACGAAATACATTGTTGGCCACTCGGACGTTATGCTCGGTACTGCTGTCGCGAATGAGAAATGTTGGGACCAGCTACGTGAACAAAGCTACCTGATGGGCCAATGTGTCTCTCCAGATGATGCCTACCTTGGGTTGCGCGGCATTCGAACTCTTGATGTGCGTCTGCGTCAACACGCGGAGAGCAGCTTAAAAGTGGCCAAATGGCTGGCTTCTCGCCTGAAGTCGATCATGTTCGCCACCCTGCGCTAGAAAGCTGCCCAGGTCATGAGTATTTTGATCGCGACTTCACAGGTGGAAATGGATTGTTCTCATTCGTTCTTAAAACAAGCTACCCACGCGCTACGACAGCGCTTCTTGATGGTATGAAACACTTCAGCATGGGTTACTCGTGGGGCGGTTTCGAAAGTCTCATCTTGGCCAATGAGCCGAAAAGCTTCAACAGCTTACGTACACTGTCTAACCCTAACTTCGAGGGAACATTGATTCGAGTACACATTGGTCTAGAAGACGTCGAAGATCTCATCGCAGATTTAGAAGCAGGTTTAGAGCGACACAATGCGCTAGTACTTGAGAAAGAAGCTTCGGCTAACTAAGTTTTCAATTCTAGACTGAAATCTCCACACCGAGCCTCTTTAAAGCCAGTACTGTGTACTGGCTTTAATTGTTATAAACCTTGCGATTCACGTAGGTTGCCGCGTTGAATTCAGGGTAAGCGGCTTCACGCATTACTGTTGCAACCACAGTAAATAGCTTGATCCAAGCCTGCCGTGTTTGTTGATCGAAGTCTGATTGCAACCCAGCTTTTAAAGTGTAAAGCAGGGCATTACCGACAGGGGTATAGTCGTCAACCGTAACGCCGTAACTAAGGTGCCTCCTAGCTAACGCTTGCAGTGGTTCGATTAAACTTTCCAAGTCATCCAATCCTTTCACAGCCGTACTTAGCATTTGCATCAGCTTTCTGCCTTGTGCCGTCAGGTCGGATTTGAACAGCGAGCGCAGTCTTGGATCGTATTCAAATAACTTAGCATAGAAGATTTCTGCCGCTTGCTCTGCTATTGGTTCTACTTTGCTAAAGCTTACCTGTATCAATCGCTTATCATTAGCACTTAGAGTCATTACACCCAGCCTACTCTTTATTATTGTTCCTCTAATAATAGAACAATCAAAATGACTTAAGTTGCCTAAATACAAAAAGCCCCTCGGGCCGGAACCAGAGGGGCTTTTTCAACATGTTCTCCTACTTTAACTCGGCACTTTAAGCTTATGGAACAATCGGTACAGAACAGGAACAACGATAAGGGTTAATACTGTTGCGAAACCTAAACCGAACATGATGGTCACCGCCATTGGTTTAAAGAAGATATCTGGCAATAGTGGAATCATACCCAAAATGGTCGTAATCGCTGCCATACAAACAGGTCTTACACGGCTGAGCGCCGCATCGACCACCGCGACATAAGGGTCCTTACCGGATTGCATCTCAATTTCGATTTGATCAAGCAGTACAATACCGTTTTTCAACAGCATGCCCGAAAGACTCAAGAAACCGAGCAAGGCCATAAAACCAAATGGGGTATTGAGTGCCAACAAGCCTGTTGTTACACCGATAATCGCCAAAGGTACGGTAAGCCATACAATCAACGGCTCCTTCACCGAGTTAAACAAGAAAACGGTGATTAAGAACATGAACAAGTAACCCAAAGGCATCGTAGTAAACAGCGACTCTTGCGCGTCTCTAGAAGACTCGTACTCACCCCCCACTCTAGCTGATAACCTGGTGGTAATTCGATGGCTTCAATCGCAGGCATTAAGCGTTTCTGAAGCGTTGACGCCGTTTCTTCACCTAAGAGATCTGGGTCTGCGAATACAGTAAGTACACGCTTGCGATCTTTACGAATAATAATTGGGTCTTCCCAACGCATATCGTAACCCAGTGTGACTTGCTGTAATGGGATGTATTCCGATAGTGCTGGGCTCCAGATCTTCATACCCTCGATGTTTCGAATATCAATTCGCTCATCTTCTGGCAGTCTCGCAACAATTGGCATCAGCGTTGTACCATCACGGTAAACACCGACGGCCTTACCCGAAAATGACATCGATAGGAAATCATCGACATCGGATTTAGTGATACCGTAGCGACGTGCTTGGCTTTCATTAAATTGAGCTCCAACACTTTTGTACGTTCACGCCAGTCATGACGAACGTTGGTGGTACCAGGATCATCATGCATGACATCAACCACTTGCCTTGCAATGCCACGAAGCACCGTTGGATCTGAGCCGATAATACGCGCTTCAATTTTCGCGCCGCCACCTGGGCCTAACTCAATTTGCTTGAGCTTGTAGTTAATTTCAGGGAACTTGGTTTCGACATGCTCCCTAAAGTTCGCCATCAACTCATGCAAGGCTTCATAGTTATCGACTCGTGTGGTGATTTCACCATAAGCGGCGTAGCTCTTCTCCGGCGCATAGGTCAGCATGAAACGTTGCAGGCCTTTACCCGCCGTGGTTGTAATGTGCTCGACATGGTCTTGCTCAGACAACCATGATTCCAACGCTTTCAACTTAGTGTTAGTCGCACGAATATCTGTCCCCTCAGGTAACCAGATATCTGCTTGGAACATTGGCGTGGTCGAGGATGGGAAGAACGCTTGTTTAACAAAACCAAACCCGTACAAGCTAGCACCCAAAGCAACCACTAGCACAACGACCGTGAGCCAAGCACGTTTCATACAAAACTCGAGGAAGTTTTTGTAGATAACAAAAATCATCCGTTGTATGGGTCTGAATCCTCTCCCTCTTCCGGCGCTTTTTGGCCTTTAAAGAACATATCCGCAAAGAAAGGTGTGAGTGAAATGGCCGTAAACCAGCTCAACATCAAAGAAATAAGAAGAACCGTAAATAGCGTTCCACAGTATTCGCCCGTTGCATCTTCAGACAGCCCAATGGGGCAAACGCCGTCACCGCGATAACCGTTGCACCGAGTAAAGGCCATTTGGTCTGCGTGACGATGTCGGTCGCGGCTTGCATCCTAGTCCGCCCTTTTTGCGTCCCTATGAGTATCCCTTCTACGACCACAATGGCATTGTCCACCAGCATACCCAAAGCAATAACCAAAGCCCCAAGCGAGATCCGTTGAAGATCGATCTTGAAGTACTGCATGAAAATGAAGGTGCCAAGAACAGTCAGAAGCAGAATCAAACCAATCAGTAACCCTGACCGAAGCCCCATGAAGAAAAGCAGAACAATGATAACGATCGCAACAGCCTGACCCAAACTAACCACGAAACCGCTTACCGATTTATCCACCTCTTTCGGTTGGCTGTAGATTTCGGAGATATTGATACCAACAGGCTGTTGATACTTTAGCTCAGCTAGGCGTCGGTCAAATCGCTCCCCAACTTCAACCACGTTCACTCCTTGTGAGAATGACACCCCGACATTGAGCGCTAGGTCGCCGTTAAAGTTGATGATATTTTTCGGTACCTCAATATATCCGCGCGTAATTTCAGCCACATCGCGTAGGTAAATCAGGCCTTGTGCGCCACTTTCGGTGATGATTAGGTCGCCCAACTGGTCTACGTCAGTGAATTCACCGGTTGGTTGAATTCGAATGTATTCATCACCAATCCGGATTGCCCCCGCATCCGACACGATATTTTGGGTAGAGAGCAAGTTGAACACGGTATTCGGCGCAATACCCAAGCTGCTCAAGCGCTTCATGGATATTTCGATAAAGACTTGCTGTTGCTGTTCGCCCGATACCGAGACTTTACTCACGCCATCAATAAGCTCCAGTTCTCGCCTCAAGTAATCCACGTAATCGAGTAGCTCTTTGTAGCTGTACCCCTCACCAGTGACTGCGAGTAAAATACCGTACACATCACCAAAGTCATCAATGACACTCGGATCATTCACACCCGGCGGTAGTTGTCCTTTCAGGTCATTCACTTTACGACGAAGTTCATCCCAAATCTGAGGCAAGTCATCCGGACCATAGTTGTTTTTCATGGTGACGGTGATCTGAGATAACCCTCGACTCGAAATCGAATTGATTTCATCCACGTAAGTTAATTGCTGTATGGCTTTTTCTAGTGGGTACGTGACCTCTTCTTCAACTTGTTGAGGCGTTGCCCCTGGATAAGAGGTCACCACCATCGCATCTTTGATGGTAAATGCAGGATCTTCTAAACGCCCGAGGTTAAAGAACGCCGAGGTACCACCGATAAGGAAAATCAGCGTTATCATCCAACTGATAACACGGTTTTTGATGAAGTATGCTGCGATGCCTTTGTCGTCCTGCTCAGACACTTCCGGCGCCTTATTTTGATCAGTCATTGATAGTCTCCACAGATATTACTTCAACGTTCATCCCTTCACGTAATCTCGACAAACCAGCCACTACGACTTGCTGGCTTCTGTCTAAGCCTTCTAAAATTTGTAAACTACTTTGCGAAGCCTTTCCGACTTTAACGCGCTGCTTCTTAACGACTTTACCGTCAAGAACCCATACATACTTACTGTCACGTTCTAACTCGTCACCATCTTCATTAAAGACAGCTTCAATCGGCACCCTAACTCCTTTGTTCAACTCAAGCCCAACACTTTCCCCATCAGCCGTGACTTCTACCGCCATACCGTCGAGAATATATTCACTCTCTGGCATGGGCATGGATAAGGTAACGGTAAAGGTACCCGAAGCAGGATCGGGTTCTGTTGTGAACTCTTTTACCTCCGCAGAATAAGTATTGCCGCTTGGCACTCGAACAATTGCTGTAGCGGTATCTGAAGACTTACCTGCGTATAATCGGTCAGGAAGCTGAATCGTGACTTCCACACTTTCGATACTGTGAATATTCACGATATAGCTACCAACTTGAATGTTCTCAAACTTATCGACATTCACACGTGAAATAATGCCATCGACAGGCGCTCTCAATTTGGTAAACGAAAGTCGAAGCTTCGCGAGTTCAAGTTCCGCTAGTGCGATTTGGCGCTGCGCCGCGATCTCATCGAATTGAGACTTAGCTAATAGCCCTTTCTCCACCAAAGGTCTGGAGCGTCTAAACTGGCTATCCACCACGCTGTAGCGCGCAGCGGCGTTATCCACATCCAATTTGTAATCGGTTGGGTCTATCTCAGCAACCACATCGCCTTTTTTGACTTGGTCTCCCTCTTTCACATTCAGTTTGCTAACTTCACCCGCCACTCGAAAACTTAAGTGAGACCGTTCTGCGGCAGTAGCCACGGCAGGAAAATACAAACTTTCTTGGGAAAAAGTCTCGTCAAGATTAACAACTTTCACTCTTGGGGTTTTATCCACACTTAAGAGCTCGGGCTCACCACAGCCAAATAGCAGAGCAGTAGATGAAACCAAGCCCGTTAACAGTAATTTTTTCATATTACAGACCTCGCTCCTTCACCCACTCTCGGACTTTGATGCCCTCTTCAATACCCGTTACACCCGATATCACAACACGGTCACCATCGTTCAAGCCATTCAGCACCTGACGCCTGTCGTTTAGCTTAACAGCGGCCTTAGTCACAAGCCCTGCCTCATCAACTCGCCATACATAGGTTTTGCCTTGGTCTTCAAAAATGGCCGAATTGGGTACGCGAGTACTATCACCAGACTCAACTGAAGCATGAACCGTTCCGGCCATACCAGGGAGAATGCCAATATCACTTGGTCTTTCCATAACCATAGTGACTTTATAAGAACCCGTTTTCGGGTCCGCTTCCGTGTCGATTTCTTGGAATGTCAATGGATAGCTGTTATCTGGGAATGAATCGAAGCGCATCACAACTGTTGGGTTTAATCGTTCAGCAAAGCGGTTCAACAAGTGATCAGGTAATAAAAAAACCACTTTCATCAACTGATTGGTTTGAATACTCATCACGCCAGATTTGGCGGCAACGAACTCATGATTCTCCGCAGGCAACAAGGAAATAGTGCCATCGTAAGGTGCAACCAATTTGGTGTAACGCAGGTTTGCTCGAGCTTGCTCTAGTAACGCTTTCGCTGAGTTGTGATTGGCTTGCGCTTGGTCGAAGTCTTGCTCGGAAACAACTTTGTCTTCACGTAGTTTTTTATAACGCTGGTATTGGACGTCCGCCAACTTGAAGTTTGCAAAGGCTTGCTTAGCCAGTAACTCATATTCATCAGGTTCAATGTCGCAAGCACATCACCTTTTTTGACTGGCTGCCCCGCATTGACATCGATAGTTTGCAATTGTCCGGGAACTCGAAATGCTAAGACAGCTCGATCGCCCGCTTCTGACGTCGCGGGGAAATGACGTTCAAACGTGTTGCCGCCAACGGTTACGGTGAATAATTTAGCAGGTCTGGATTCTGGCTCAGGAACTGGAGGGAGTTCACCACCACAACCAAGGAGGGTAGTCGCAATAGCGGTAAGGAGTATGACTTTACGCATTCTCATTCATCCATGTATGGGCATTAACTTAAAAGATAGATGAATGATAACGTTAAGACCAGAGCTAAGTCTGTATAAAATATGAAAATAGTTGGATCTTTTTTTGGGGGATTAGCCCGGCGATGAAACCGAGCTATTTGAGGATAAATGCCTGTTAGAGTTTACTAAACTCGCGGTCGACTTTAAATGCATCAGACGTAACATAAGCTTCCATATTTCTTACTTTACTTTCGATAACATCGAAGTCTTTTTCCAAAGTATTTAACAAAAGCTCTGGAGACTGCCCCTGCTGCCAAGGTTTGCTTTTTAGCTTGTGATCTTGATGAGTTTTCAACGTCTGCTCGTAGTTAGCTGGCTGCTTCTCTAACATCAACGACATGGCGACATAAGCAAGCAGAACGAGAAAACTTCCTCCTAACAACGCAGCAGATATCACCAGAATACGAATCAGCCAAACCTCAGCGCCAAAGTAGTTGGCAATACCGGCGCAAACGCCGGAAATTTTGCCGTTCACCGGATCGCGATATAGCTCTTTATTCATAACGCCTTCTCCAGTTCGGTGATTCTGAGTCTAGAATCTTTTCAAGCGTTTCCACTCGGGATTGCATAGATTCTGCGGTTTTGGATAGCTGCTCTAGTCGTTGATAATCGTCTGCGGACAAACCATTTGAAGTTTTTCGCTTACTGCGATAGTGAAGAAATAGCCACAGAGGTGCGACAAAAATCAGAAAGACGATCAACGGACCTGCAATGAAAAATGACGACATAGTGGACTCCTAGTTATTTCTTTTCGCTTTCAACTTGCTGCTTCAATTTTTCTAACTCTTGCTCAATTTCATCTTGCGCTTGAAGCTCTGCAAATTCTTGGTCTAACGACTTGCCTTGACCAGTTTGTGCAAACAAATCAGCTTCAGCTTCTAACTCATCAATCTTACGTGAGTACTGGTCAAATTTCGCCATTGCTTCATTAGTACGAGCAGTGTGTAGATGTTTTTGCACATCACGACGGCTGGTCGCGGTTTGAGTACGAATGGCGATTGCTTGCTGTTTAGCGCGCGTTTCAGTTATCTTGGTTTCCAACTTACCAATTTCGCCAGTCAGTTTCTCGATCGTTTCTTCTACTAGAGTCTGCTCTGTATGAAGACCTTTTAGAACCTCTTGCAGCTTTTGCTTTTCTATCAATGCAGCGCGAGCTAAGTCTTCACGATTTTTTGTTAATGCCAATGACGCCTTGGTTTGCCAATCGGCTACCTGCGACTCTACAGCGTCCACTTTACGTGCCAACTCTTTCTTATCCGCGATAGCTTTTGCCGAGTTAGTGCGGACTTCTACCAACGTATCTTCCATCTCTTGAATGATGAGGCGAATCATTTTCTCTGGATCTTCAGCCTTATCAAGCAGTGAACTAATGTTTGAATTTACGATGTCTGCAAAACGAGAAAAAATACCCATGATGTTCTCCTTAATAAGTGCTTTATCATTGTGAAGCCTGTGTTTGACGATTTCAGAATCGAACAATCGTTGATTTAACCTAGCTTCAGTTTCGTTGCTTCAGTTTCGATGTACAAAATCTTACGTTTACTGAATTACTAGTTTTCTTATTACAAGAGCCGTGCCAAAAACTTATTAACTAAAAATCAATCACTTAGTTATTTCCACTTTGCATAACAATTAGACATGTGATTAATTAGGCCTACTGTTGGTAAATTTCACCACCTTGGAGAGCAAACAATGCAGCAAAACTTAATTGGAGAGTCCGCAAGCTTTTTAGCTGTGTTGGATAAGGTATCAAAACTTGCTGCCATTGAGCGCCCGATTCTCATTATCGGTGAGCGAGGTACCGGTAAAGAGTTGATCGCTCAACGCCTCCACTACCTCTCCAAGCGCTGGGACCAACCTTTGGTTACGCTGAACTGTTCAACGCTCAGTGAAGGTTTGATTGATTCTGAACTCTTTGGTCATGAGTCGGGCTCATTTACGGGCTCTAAAGGTCGTCACCAAGGGCGTTTTGAGCGCGCCGAAAACGGAACACTATTTCTGGATGAACTGGCTACGGCGCCGCTGTTAGTGCAAGAGAAGTTACTGCGAGTCATTGAATACGGCCAATACGAACGCGTTGGAGGGCACAAACTGCTCAATGCCAATGTACGACTAATCTGCGCGACCAATGCTGACTTACCTCAAATGGCATCAGAGGGGAGTTTCAGGGCAGATCTACTGGATCGATTAGCCTTCGACGTGATCCACCTTCCTCCGCTCAGAGAGCGCAAAGAAGATATCCCGCTGCTCGCAGAGTACTACGCGATAAAAATGTGCCGCGAACTGGAACTGAGTTACTTCATTGGATTTTCTGCTACCGCCAGCAAACAGCTCGAAGAATATCTCTGGCCAGGTAACGTCCGTGAACTAAAGAATGTCGTAGAGCGCGCAGTCTATCAACATATTGACCAACAAGAGCCCATCGACAATATCGTTTTCGACCCATTCCAAGCAACTTGGCAACAAGACGCTAGTGAAGCGGAAAAAAGCAGCACCTCAACAAGTGAAATATCTTCTTCAGATACCAATATTGGCGCTCTTGAACTACCTTTGGATTATAAACATTGGCAAGAACAGCAAGATATTGCGTTGTTAGCTCGCGTTCTTGATGAGGCCAAATTTAACCAACGAAAAGCCGCGGACTTGCTCGGACTGAGCTACCACCAACTGCGGGGAATGGTGCGTAAATACAACCTGTCGCCGCAAAGTGAATAGTCGCTTCTTTATGAAGCTTGAGCAAAACGTGAACACAAACGTTCAACAAACCCTAATAACCTCGGTTTTCTTTTGGTTACTTAACTCAATAAGTGATAAATTATTGAGATCTTGAGGCATAAACTGTTCAAATGTCCTCGTTATCTGCAAAAACAGCTCTTTCTATGAAAGCATTTATACAATTTTTTCTCAGCGTAGCGACCTTCAGCCTAATCACCGGCTGTGGCGATAATCTTGATCACAACAAGATTCGTCAAACTGGGTTTGTATATTGTGGTCAGGGGGACCAACTAGCTTTAATCCCCAACTCGTTGACAGTGGGATCACTGCAGAAACGCTTAGCCCACAAATTTTCGATACGCTCCTCAAGCTTGATAGCGACACATTCAAGCCGACACCTCACATTGCGACAAAGTGGACAGTGAACAAAGAAGGCACTGAGTACACCTTCGATCTGAATCCTGATATCCCGTTTCAAACGACTCCATGGTTCACCCCATCACGACGCTTGAACGCTGATGACGTGGTGTTTAGCTTTCGCCGCATGATCGACTCGACACATCCGTTCCATTATGTCGGAGGCGGATTGTACCCCTGGTTTGCCGGCCTCGATTTCCAAAACTTATTAGTCGACGTTCAAGCGATAAATCCGCACCAAGTAAAATTCACGTTAAGCAGACCAGACAATACGTTTTTGTCCAACATCGCCACCAGCTACGCCGTCATTCACTCTCAAGAATATGCAAACCATCTTGAGAAGAACGACTCAAAGGACAAGATTGACTCACACCCTGTCGGCTCCGGACCGTTCGCTTTGAACGAATATCAAGTTAACGATTTCATTCGCCTAACTCGTCATAACGACTATTGGCAAGGTCCAGCGAAGATGAAACAAGTGCTGTTTGATATCTCTCACCGCGGAACTGGTACGCTGGCAAAACTGCTTCGTAATGAGTGTGACGTTTTGAGCTCGCCACTTTCGAGTCAAATTCCGACTATTCGAGAACAGGATTTCATTGAACTGACGGCTAAACCTGCCATGAACGTATCGTTTATTGCGGTGAACACCTCTCACCCTGCACTAAATGATCGTAATGTTCGAAAGGCACTTAACTTCGCCATCAACCGTCAAAACATTCTTGATTCTGTTTACTACGGGACAGGCACGCAAGCCTACTCTGTACTGCCACCTAACTCATGGGCTTATCAAAAAGATGCGATTCAAGTGCGTTACGACCGCACGTATGCATTAGCCCTATTGCGAGAGGCTGGATATGAGCAAGGTCTAGAGCTCACGATGTCGGTGCCATTAGAACCTCGAGCTTATAACCCGAGCCCAAGAAAGACAGCAGAGCTGATTCAATCTAACCTTGCAGATATCGGTATTGCTTTAAATCTGCTCACCGAGGATAGATTCTCTCGCTCTGATATCGCCAGCAATACCAAGGTTGACCTAATTCTAACGGGTTGGATTGCCAATACCGGAGACCCAGATAACTTTCTAAGGCCTTTACTGTCGTGCGATTCAAATCGAGCAGGTCTCAATGTTTCAAGTTGGTGTAACAGTGATTTTGACTTCTTGCTTGATCTTGCTTTAGAAGTGGACAAACCGAGGTATCGCATCAACCTGTACAATCAGGCACAAAATATCCTGAATGAGGAGTTCCCTGTTATCCCACTTTCACATGGGATGCAGTTCCAAGCACACAATAAGTCGTTAACGGGTTTCCAAGTGAGCCCTTTCAATGCTCAGCCGTTTAATAAAGTTGAAAGGATCAAATAATGCTTTGGTATTCCGTTCGCCGCTTTAACCTATTCATAATCACACTGTTGATTCTGACCATTGTTGGTTTCAACATTCTTCGCTTGGATGAAAATTCTAGCTGGGCAGTCATGGACTTCTGGCAAGGCTGGCAAATCTATCTAACTGAGCTTTTGCAGTTCAACTTCGGCGTAAACAAAAATGGTACACCAATCATCGAAGAGCTCGCTGCCGTATTCCCAGCGACGCTAGAGCTGGTTTTGGTCGCATTTATACTGTCGTTACTGGTCGGTATCCCTCTTGGCACCATCGCGGGTATGAAGCAAGGGAAATGGTTAGATACGACCATTTCGTTCACCTCGATGTCTGGTTACTCCGCGCCTATTTTTTGGGTCGCTTTGCTAGCTATCATGTTTTTCTCTTTAGAATTCGAGCTTTTCCCTGTTGCGGGGCGCTACGATCTTCTTTATCAGATTGATCATGTCACTGGCTTTGCCCTCATCGACGCGTTCTTCGCCAAAGGTCAATACAAAGCTCATGCGCTGCAAAGCGTAATTGAGCATATGATTTTGCCTTGTTTGGTTTTAGCCCTTGCCCCAACCACTCAGGTGATTCGTTTAATGCGTACTTCGGTTGCAGAAGTGATGACACAAAACTACATTCGCGCGGCGCGAATCAAGGGTTTAACCCAGACAGAGATTGTGACTCAGCATGTACTAAGAAACGCCATTCCACCTATGGTGCCGAAGTTTGGGGTTCAGCTTTCAAGCATGCTGACCCTTGCAATCATCACCGAATCCATCTTCAACTGGCCGGGCATTGGTCGCTGGCTACTTGATGCTCTATCAAACCAAGATTACGTTGCTATTCAAGCTGGTGTTATCGTCGTCGCGACACTGGTTCTCATCGCCAATATCCTCTCAGATCTATTGGGCGCTATAGTCAACCCGCTTGTTAGGAAGGAATGGTATGCTAACCAATAACGTCTATCAGGAAGAGCGAATTCCTACTCAGTTTGAACGCTTTTGGCGTAGCTATCGCTCAAACAATCTCGCGATGTTTGGCCTGTGGTGCTTAGCGATTCTATTGCTGATAACCATCGCCTCTCCTTGGCTCGCTCCTCACGACCCGCAGGCGCAATCGGGTGAGCTTCTGGTTCCTCCTTCGTGGAGCCCTGTGGGCACGGTCGAATACTTCCTTGGCACTGATGATCTAGGCAGAGACATTCTTTCTCGACTGATCGTAGGTTCACAGCTTACCTTCGGTGCAGCGATCGTCATTACCGCCATTGCAACCGTTGTTGGTTGCTTAATCGGTATTCTCGCAGGCATGACTAAAGGCCTATTGTCGAGCACCTTGAACCACCTTCTCGATACGGTCATGTCGATCCCTTCCCTGCTGCTGGCCATTATCTTTGTTGCCTTCCTAGGGTTTGGTGAGTTTAATATTCTGTTGGCTATCTGCTTGGCACTGATCCCACGCTTCGTGCGCTCAGTTTATCTAGCGGTGCATACTGAAGTAGAGAAAGACTACATCATGGCGGCTCGACTCGATGGCGCGAATGATTTCTACCTACTCTGGAACTCAATCTTACCCAATATTCTGGTGGTGATTGCTTCAGAGGTAACGCTGGCGCTGTCTATCGCTATCTTAGATATCACAGCATTGGGCTTCTTAGGCTTAGGCGCACAAGCGCCAAGTACAGAATGGGGTGCCATCATTGGCGACTCCGTGGAGCTAATCTACCTAGCACCTTGGACAGTGACCCTGCCGGGTTTAGCCATCATGTTTACCGTAATTAATGTCAACCTAGTGGGCGAAGGTGTTCGCCAAGCACTTAATGCAGGTACCGAATAATGCCGTTACTTGATATTCGTCACCTCACTATCGAGATCGAAACTCCGCAAGGCTTGGTTAAAGCGGTCGATCGCATGAGCCTGACCATGAACGAAGGCGAGATCCGCGGTTTAGTGGGTGAATCCGGCTCGGGTAAGAGTTTAGTCGCAAAAGCGATCGTTGGTGTCTGTAAAGACAACTGGAAGGTCTCTGCAGACCGTATGCGCTTGGGCAATATCGACTTGCTTCAACTGACACCAAGAGAGCGTAGACGTGTAATTGCGCGCGACATCGCGATGATCTTCCAAGAGCCTTCTACCTGTTTAGACCCTTCGGAAGAAGTGGGTAGGCAGCTGATAGAATCGATTCCGTCGACTTCGTTTGAAGGCAAATGGTGGGAGCGATTTAAGTGGCGTAAGAAGCAAGCTATTGCGCTACTTCATAAGGTCGGCATTAAAGACCATACTCGTCTAATGGGCAGCTACCCTTATGAGCTTACCGATGGTGAGTGTCAAAAGGTCATGATTGCGATGGCCATTGCCGCAAAGCCGAAGCTGTTGATTGCCGACGAACCAACCAACGATTTGGACCCGATCACTCAATCCCAAATCCTGCGTTTACTAAGCCGTATGAATCAGGTCAACAACACCACCATCATGTTGATTGGTCACGATTTAACAACCATTACTCAGTGGGCAACCCGAATCACGGTCATGTATTGTGGTCAGTCGGTTGAATCAGCGGATACCAAGAAAATCCTTAATGCGCCTAAGCACCCCTATACTGTGGCTCTGCTTAAAGCGATGCCAGATTTTGCTGATTGGATCCCTCACAAAGAGAAGCTGCAGTCCCTGCCGGGATCCATTCCTCCGCTTCAACACTTGCCGATTGGCTGTCGCCTTGGACCAAGGTGCCCATATGCTCAGCGTCAGTGTGTCG
Organism: Vibrio mexicanus; assembly: GCF_001012815.1. GTDB lineage: Bacteria > Pseudomonadota > Gammaproteobacteria > Enterobacterales > Vibrionaceae > Vibrio > Vibrio mexicanus. The sequence goes on along the minus strand of NZ_JYJP01000026.1, from coordinate 72,701 downwards.
AAATACCGTTTACCAAGCGCATTAAAAACCATAAGTTTGCCTGTCACTTCCCGTTGAACATGGAGAAAAAAGCATGAGTGTTTTACTTGAAGTGAATGACTTGTCTAAAGATTTTGTGAATCGCTCCGGCCTATTTCGCAAGAAAATTAAGCAAGCGGTTAAGCCAGTTAGCTTCTCGCTAGAAGCAGGGCAAACCATCGGTTTTATTGGTCAAAATGGTTCAGGAAAGTCGACACTTGCTCGTATGCTTGCTGGTATGGTGGAGCCGACCTCAGGTGAAATACGCGTAAACGGCGAGCGTTTAGAACACAAAGACTACTCAACGCGCTGTAAGTTGATCCGCATGATTTTCCAAGATCCAAACACCTCTCTGAATCCACGCATTCAGATTGGGCATATTTTGGAAGGGCCATTAAAACGAAACACCAGCATGCCGCCAGAAGCGCGCATGCAACGAGTGAAAAGCACTCTGCTTCGAGTCGGTTTGCTACCAGAGCACGCATACTTCTATCCTCAGATGCTTGCAACGGGTCAGAAGCAGCGCGTGTGCTTGGCGAGAGCGCTTATTCTTCAGCCTTCTATCATAGTGGCCGATGAAGCGCTTAACGGTCTGGACATGGCGATGCGCTCGCAGATCATCAACCTCTTTTTGGAGTTACAAGAAGAGATGGGCGTGTCCTTTATCTATGTATCTCAACACCTTGGCATTGTTAAGCACATTACCGACAAAGTAATGGTGATGCATGAAGGGGAAGTGGTTGAAACGGGAGATACTCAAAAAGTATTGAGCAGCCCAGAACACCCGATCACTCAGCGCATGGTGGAAAGCCATTTCAACAAAGCACCAAGCCACCGATAAGGTATAGGATTTTCTGATGAGAGTGCTCACCTTGATTGCAATTTGCCTGTTTACATCGGAAGCACTCTCTCGCCCAAGCCAACAGACTTGGTTAGATCCAGACTTCGTGTTCGACTCGTTCATCGAAGTTGCGCTAAAGAACGAATACCAAGATAACTACCAACCACTGTTAAAATGGCGCCAGCAATTAAGGTTTGGTTTGAGCACTACGTGCCCGATGAGGAGCTACATACCGAACTGTCTAAAATGCATCTTGAGCATTTATCCGACACTACCAAGCACCCTATTTCCTACGCAAAAAGCCGTGAAGAAGCCAATGTTATTTGGGTGTTTACCCAAGAGAACCGCTGGCGTGAAGACGTAGAAAGGTTGGCTGGCCCTGAGGGCGCTGAGCATCTTCACGGCGCTATTTGCAATGCCAATATCAAAGCTCGCCCCAGCACCTATGAGATTGTAGAAGCCTACATCGTTATTCCTGTTGACCAAGCAAGGCAACACGGCAAACTCTTAGCTTGTATCGTGGAAGAGATAACTCAAGTGATGGGATTGCCTAACGACTCTGAATCCGTCTTTCCATCCATTTTTAACGATTCCAGTCCGGAAGATTTACTCTCGCCATTGGATGTCGTGTTGCTTTCACTGCTTTATGAGCCAGAGTTAGAATCGGGTATGAACCGGAAAGAGATTGAAACAAAACTTCGTCGACTCATTAAGCGGTACGAAGAAAATGGCGTATTAACAAAGGCTGCCTCGCAAGCGAAAGCAGCCCCTTTATATCAATACATTGGCTATTAAACACTTAGCCTAGTCTTTAAACCCTTCTAGGGTTTATCTGCGCGCAGCTTGTTTCTTCAGTTCGAAATCAAACTCGTCTGGGAAGAGAACGACACCCTCTTCATTTTCATTTGGAAACACCACCACTGAAAGCTCGTCATCTTCCAAGCCTTGTGTCCAGCGGCTATACCATTTATTCACTGAAATCGATTCTGGGTGGCAATGTTCCCACTCACCTGTCGCCCATAGAGCTGCAAACTCGCGATTTGGCCATACCGGAACGCAATCGTCTTCTTCGGTGTTAAGCATCACGCAGCCATGCTCATCGGTCAGAATCCACACTTCACGATTCGCTGCGATCTCTTTTAAACAGTAGCGAAAACGTTGTTCTTCGTTGTAACGATTAATCGTTGTCATCTGCTCTTCTGTCAGTGTCTTTGACATGTGAGTATCCCCTTTAGGAAAAGAAAAAGCGCCCACTAAGTATAGTGGGCGCTTTAAGAAATAGAACTAATCGAATTACGCTAGCTCAGCTTGAAGCCAAGGCCAACCTTGCTTCTTACGGCTAAGCGTATTTTCCATCATTAGCTGACCATTTACTTCGTGCTGAACAAGCTTCTCAGCCCACTCACCTTTGTAAAGAAGGCGAGTTTGAGCTGTAGTGATGTCTGTTAGCATTACAGCAGCAAATGCTAGACCGTCTTTCTCACAACGAGATTCAAGATCTTGCTCAAGTGCGTCGATCATGCCGTCTACTTGCTCAAGAGTTGCTAGCTCAACTTGACCAACTACAACGTCACGGCCGTTGAATGGGTAACCTTTAAGGTCTTTTTCCACTAGCTCAGCAGCAGAAAGGCCTTCGATGTTCGTCTTAGCGATTAGAAGATCTTTGATGAAAGCATCAACATCTTGTACGTCTGCGATTTCAGCTAGCTCTGCAACTGCATCTTTATCTTTTTGAGTACAAGTAGGAGAAGCAAAGCCTACCGTGTCTGACAGAATTGCAGACATCATTAGCTTAGCAACTTGTTGAGAGATTGAGTGACCTTCAATCTTGAACATGTTGAATAGAACAGTGTTAGTACAACCAACAGGCCAGATCCAAGCTTCCATTGGATTTACTGTCATCACATCACCAAGACGGTGGTGGTCAACAATACCAAGAATTTCTGCTTCTGCTACATCATCAGGTGCTTGCGCTAGATCTGAGTAATCTACTAGCCAAATTTTTTCACCTGCTACTGAAGTACGTAGCTCTGGAGTTTCTGCGCCAGCCACTTCCAAAATGTGCTGAGTTTCACGGTTAATTTCGCCTTGGCGGATTGGCATTGCATCAAGACCACGAGCTTTTAGTAGCTCAGTAGCAACCAATGCACTACAAATACTATCGCTATCAGGGTTCTTATGACCGACAACTAGAATCATCTTTCTTCCTATTCAAGTCTGTTATTGGCCTATTTCTAGGCAGGTTTGCTCACAAAGGCGTTACTTTACCTGATTTTTAGAATTTGTCATCCTAATCTGACTTGGCTAGACCGATACCCAAGTAACCTCAAGATGCGTGGTTCAGCGAGAATTGCCTAGTTTACAAACGCGGCAACGATTCGACAATCTAGTGGTTCTAAATTAAGAATCGTTAACAAAGTGTGTGAGCTAGGCAAACTCGCCCTTTGGGAGCGTATCACTGGCTCAATTTCTACGTTAAATGACTTGGAAAGAACCCGTTATTTCGCTGCGCCATTTGCCTTGAACTTGAACCCGTGATAACGCTCTGAATCCTGCCTCTTGAAGTCACTTGGGTATATCACTAAACCAACGACCAACAAATTTCGATGTAAGCCAACTAGCACAAGGGAAAAAACACCATAACAGCCCCATTTATGGTGCGGTTAATACCGCTCGACTTGTTAGCCCTTCCGCCAGTTTTACTGTCATCACTGTTGAAGCATCATCGGACAACTTCTGACCAGTCCAATAGTCATACCAATGGACGGGCCTATCCGAGCGCAAGGTGATTTCTTGTTCATCACCAAAGTAGTTAAACACGCAATGAAGATCATTCTTGTCTGTTAACTTTACTTGGCCATGAGTCATTGAGAGTGAGCTGAATCTGGCCGCTTGTTGGCAGCGTCTTCCACGCAGCATCAGCTTTGCCAAGTTGCTTCTTGCCAACATCGTCAAGTCAGGTAACGGATCACCTGACAGCAATAGTCCGCTTGACGCTAACAAAGCGGTTCTATGAAAATCGTACGCTTCTCGATTGGTGGTTTGGTTTGGCAGAGAAACAAACGTGGCGCAATCAGGGTCAATCTGCCACAAACTCAAGTGCTGCCAGCTTCGATAGAAGGTTTCCTTTGCGATTTGAGCAAAACGGTGAGGATGACGCTCTACATCGTCAGAGACTCGCATACCATCCACTAATCCAAGAGACGGCCACATAGGCGAATTGCATCCCAGCAGGAACGCATCTCCTGCACCTTCAGCAATCGCTTTCAATCCCAGTCGGTAGGCTTCTATGCCTGTAATCCCTCTTTGATAGCGTTTGCCTTTCAAGGCGCCCCAGTAGTTTGCATCCATTTTGAATAGCTCTACACCCCACTCCTCTCGCATTGTACGAACAGTCTCGGTGAGGTGTTCAATCACTTCTGGATGACTGGTATCCAACAAGTACCAAGGTGTGCAGCGCCAGCCTCCGTAAGTGACTTCATCTGCGGTCATTGGCTGGCCGCGATCATTCTTGATAAACCAATCAGGATTTTGCCTGAATACTTTTGACTCTCTCTGGGCGATGAATGGCGCTATCCAAATCGCTGGCTTTTTGCCTCGGCAGATGATGTCTTCAATAAGCGATTTGACACCGCCAGCGAACTTATCTGACGGATCCAGCCAATCCCCCATAAAGCCTGATAGCCATCATCAATCAACACGTACTCAAGATCGTCCAAATCATCAGTCATCAATTGCAGGTTCTGCTCTACCTGAGTTCTAGTTACATCTGCATAGTAGGCATACCACGAACACCAACCTACAGGTGTTGCTCCTGTCACGTTTAGCCTTGGAGGATGGTTCAACTTGAGATAATGGGAATACTCTCGGTAGACTTCAGACAGCGTTTCTCCCGTCACAACGAGGACAGATTCTAAATCATTGCTGTCCCAATCTTGTGGCCTTGTATCTTCGCCATCAATATTGGCATGCAGATAAAGCCCATCGTCTTCTTCCACAATATCGAAATAGCCCGCAAAGCGATGGCAACTGGAAAAGCCAAACAGTGTGTAACCTTCTGGTTCCTCAACAACCAAGTAGTTGTAATAGCGCTTTGGCTCCTGCGACGAATAAATACGGTAGCTCGCGCTATCATCAGGACAACGGCCGACATCTTCTGGGTTTTCAGCCGTCCCTGTTGTTTGGGCTAGCATTTGAAAACCATCTCCCAACAGAACAGCACTCGATTCGAAGTTAAACTTAGTCGTAAAAAGAGTGTATCGTTCTGAGAGCGGATCATTAGACAAACCCGCATATTTAAACTGCAGCTCTTGGCCTTTTCGATGCACATTAATGTCAGAGTTAATGGTTTCGATTTCTCGATGAAGATCGAGTTGTATCACGTAGGTCATAGGACTCCTAGTAACGCCTGATGCCATCCTTTGTGTAATAACTCCATTGTCTTACGAGATCTTGAATCATAAAGTTACGGCTATCACGAAACCTTAAAGTTAGGTTTCAAAATAGGAATCAAACTGCAAATTCCTCTCTATAAAGTTATAACGCACTGACTTATTTGCCTATTTTTTCGGGCATTAATATTGCTCCTATCAAAATCAGTTGGTTAGACGATTAGGAGCATTAACATGATTGATTACGACAAAGTACTGATAAAACCGATAATTTTCGTTGGCCCTGGCCGTTCAGGTTCAACCATCATTTCAGAGTTTGTATTGAGCCACAACCATCTAGGATGGCCAGACAACTATTTGGAATGGATGCCTTCGGTTGCTTCTACCGCATGGTTAACCCGATTGTCTCAAAATCGATTTTGGCGTTTGGATGGTGAAAAAGGCCAACTCAATAAAACCAAATTCATGAACAACTATATCCCTCGCCCTGCCGAAGCGTGGAGTTTTTGGCAGAGTATTACCCGGGAAGACATTGATTTCAGCCGAGGATTTCTGCTTCATCAGCGCGCCAGCTCATCCGAGAAAGAGAATATTCGTGAAACACTGGCCAAGCGTGTCTCTCGCCAAGGCAAGCAGCGTCTGGCGATGAAGTTCACTGGGCCTGCACGTGCCGAGTATCTGCATAGTATCTTCCCAGATGCCCTGTTCGTAAATGTGGTTCGCGATCCGACTGCTACAGTCAACTCATTACTCAATGTGCCCTTTTGGCAAGCACAAGGCAGACATGAACTATGGTGGCATGGGGCATACTCAAGCGCAGAACAACGCGAGTTCAATTCAATCAAGGACGATGGTATTGCCAGTACCGCTTTTCAACTCAGTAAAGTGCTTGAATCAAATGAAAGAGAACTGTCGAAATTCGGTAATCAGGTGCTAACGGTTAGTTACGAGGACTTCGTTGCGAACCCAAGAGCCGTTACCAATAGGATCTTGGCCTTTTGTCAGTTGCCAAATTGCGAAGTGGTTGATGCCAAGGTTCATAATTGCCGCGTGAGAGATCAAAATAAAAACTCCGAGAAGCTAACCTCCATCAGAGAGCAAGTTCTTCGCTATTGCGGCTCGAACTAGCAAGTTGAAAGGATTTTAGATACAAAAAAGCCAGCTGGTAATCAGCTGGCTTTCACTATTTTCTACCGCTTATCGAAATTAAGAAACTTCGATTGGCCCGCCGAATGACGTAACCGGAGGAAGCTCGCCTGTGAACTTCTCAAAATCAACCAAACAGGTGTTTGCTGACGTTGCTTGAGCCAGTTCAGACGAAGGAATATCCTGAGTCAGTGTATTTGGATCGCCGTAAGTATCCAAAGAGCCTACTTTCTCGTTCATCGGGCCATACCAAGCACCTTCTTCGATACGTACAACACCTGGTGCATAGCTGTCCATCAATACCGCACCCGCAAGAAGCTGGCCACGGTCGTTGAACACGCGAACTACATCACCGTCTTTAATGCCTTTCTTCTTAGCATCCTCAGGGTTCATGTAGATTGGCTCACGACCTTGCACTGCGTATGTCGCGCGGAACTCTTCAGATTCACACATTTGCGAGTGAAGACGCTTGTCTGGGTGACAAGATTGCAACCAGTACGGGTGTTTGTCAGAACCAGGGCCACCGTGTGAACGCTCTGATTTTTCAAACCACATTGGGTGTTCTTGACAGTGCTCGTAACCCATATTGCCGATTGTACGGCTCGTGATTTCGATAAAGCCAGAAGGCGTACCTAGTGCGTTGATCTCTGGATCTTCACGGAATGAAGCGTGACGAGTCCAAGGCTTACCTTTACCGAAGTCTAAGAAGCCTTTTTCCCAGAATTCATCAAATTCTGGCATCTCAAAGTTCGCACTGTTAGCCGCTTTACATTCATCATAAAGCGAGCGAACCCATTCCATCTCACCCATACCACGAGTGTAGTCATCAAAGCGATCCCAACGACGTGTCAGTTCAGACATGATTTCGAAATCAGTCTTAGACTGGAATAGCGGGTCGACTAGCTTATGCATCGCGATCAAACCACGGCCAGAGTATGCGCCGTAACCATCAATATCGTTACGCTCCCACTGAGTACATGCCGGAAGCACGATATCAGAGTGACGACATGTTGCCGTCCACGCAAAATCGATAGCCACTACTGTTTGCAGGCTCTTAAATGCTTTACGCATTTTGTTGCGATCTTGATGGTGGTGCCATGGGTTGTTGCCACTGAATACCATCATCTTGATATCTGGTAGTGTCACAGTAGAACCGTTGGCTTTGATCTTCTTACCCGGTTCTAGAAGGGAATCTACCCAACGCGCAACAGGAATAACTCGGCTGTAGCCATTGAAGTCATTGTTGTCGTACTTAGGCTTCTGACCTTGGTCGATGTTTAGTGGGAATGAACCCGGCGCACCAAAACCAGTTGAAGAAACACCGATACCTGAGTAGTGGTGACCATAAGAGATACCACCGCCTGGAAGACCAATTTGACCCACCATTGCTGCAAGAACCGCACACATCCAGTAAGGCTGCTCACCGTGCTCTTGACGCTGAATACTCCAACCAACAAGGATTTGAGTACGGCCGTTAACCAACATCTTGGCAAACTTACGAATAGAATCCGCGCTTGCGCCACAGATTTCTGCTGCCCACTCTGGCGTTTTCTCAACTTTGTCTTTGGTTTCACCCTGAACGTATTGGATGAACTGTTCAAAGCCAAGACAGTACGTATCGATGAACTCTTTGTCGTAAAGGTTCTCGTTGTACAGTACGTGCGCAACGCCCAACATAAACGGAACATCCGTATGTGGGTGAATGTAGAACTGTTCGTTGTTTAGGAAGCGGCCAGTTTTGTTCTTAACCGGGTCAACCGAAACAACATTGATCTCTTTGTTCGCAACTTTTTCTTTCAGCTGCTCAAGGTACTCAAATGATTCGTGAGTTTCACATGTCCAGCCAACCTGAAGGTTTTTAACTGGATCGTTACCCCAAAGGATGATGTTGTCACTGTTCTCTAGGATCAGCTCCCAAGATGTGCCCTGCGCGTAAACTTCTGTAGAACCCAGTACGTAAGGCATGATGGTTTGACCCGCACCAGTCGAGTAGTCACCAATCTTCTTAACCGAGTTACCATGAAGAGCCATTGCACGCATCATATGGTTAGTACAGCTGTGGAACTGACCTGTTTGACGCCAACCTGTTTGACCAGTGTGCAGTGCCCAAGGACCGTAGTCTTTCTGTACACGCTCTAGTTCACGATAGAACAGGTCAAGCGCTTCATCCCAAGTCACGCGGATGAAACGGTTGTTACCACGTGTATCTGCGCTGTACTTGTGTTTCTTAAGCCAATCTAGGCGAACCATAGGGTAACGAACGCGCGATGGGCTGTAGATAATACCTTTGATGCCTTTCAACATCTCAGTTGGGTGTTTATCGAGTTCTAAAGGTTTAATCTCTTGAACTTTACCTGCGTACACTCGAGCGCGGAATGCGCCCCAGTGTGAACCCGATACTTTCCAAGTGCCTTCTGTTTCTGCAGCCGATGCAGAAGCCGACGCCAAAAGGCTTGGACCAATAACAGATACCGCACTTGTTGTTGCGACACCTTTTAGAAAACTTCTTCTAGTAATTGCCATTGTGTTACTCCAATTGACGTCTATTAGTGATGGCCGTCAGAAAAATCTGATGAGTGCTTCTGTAGATACTTAAGAACCAATGCTTCTGTATCTGTGTCGAAGTTTACGAATGCGATCATGCCATCTAGCATACCTACCCAACCGTTAGCACTGAAGTGCGCTTCATCCGGCTGTGAGTGACACGTAGAACAGTTAGTGGTGTAAGCCTGACCAGCTGCGTTCCAAATTGGATCGAAGCTTGGCACCATTGACTCTTTCTTCATCCACAGTGATAGGCTAACTTCTTCCCACGGAAGACCTGTCAACTCATCTTCTTTCTTCTCGCCTACAGTGATAACGTCACTTTGTGACACTTCACGAGTAAGAATCGCAGTAGAAATGTTCAAACCGAAATCTTCTTGAATTACACGACCAAAGCCTTTTGCTTTACGCCAGCCGTCAATTTGAATTTCCATCATGTCGCCACGCTCAGAAACAATCTGCACTTTACTTGCTGGGCTTAGTAGACCCGCTTCAGTTTCTGCAGTTGCGTCTGTGTACAGTGGAAGGTGACGGATAGAAATAACGTCATTACCATTTGAGTAGCGAGTGCTGTTAGCCACTTGTTCTAGCTCGCCAACAATACCGCTTGCCGCTTCCATATCTTGTGGAAGATGGTGGGCAATACCTTTGTGACAGTCAACACAGCTTTGGTCACGTTCCGCCGCTTGCTTCATTTGAATACGAGCAGTTGGAGACATTTGCTCGAAGTCCATCGACTCATAAGCGTGACAGTTTTTACACTCTAGCGAGCCATTTGCAGAGAAACGGTCCCACTCATGACGAGCAAGCTCTAGACGACGAGCTTCAAATTTCTCTGGTGTATCAAGATCGCCAAAGACTTGAGCGAACACTTCTTTTGAAGCCTGCATCTTACGAGCGATCTTATCTGTCCAGTTATGTGGAACGTGACAATCAGGACACGTTGCACGAACACCTGAGCTGTTCTTCCAGTGCGGAGTTTCTTGCAGTTCAACGTATACGTTCTCACGCATGGTATGACAGCTGATACAGAATTCTTCTGTGTTGGTTACTTCTAACGCAGTGTTAAAGCCACCCCAGAAAATAACACCCGCGATAAAGCCACCCATAGTCAGCACACCAAGCTGATATGGACAGCAGGACGCGTCATTGTGCGCCACATTTTAACAATCAGTGATTTCATGATTTGTTCTCTTAAACCGTTTAAATAAAGTGCGTGTTTTGCTTAGGTGGGATTAACCATGCATACCCGGAGGACCAAAGACGAAGACTTGTAGCATCCAAACAATGAATCCATAGCCGCCTACGACCGCCACACTCAGCACGGGAAAAAGAACGACAGCAATAAAGAAGAAAGACTTCCACTCCATCGAGCGTTTTTCGCTGCTCTCAATTTTGTTAACATCACTCATACATTTGCCTATTTTGTATCTAGTAATTGAGCCACACGTCACTCTGCTCGGCGCGACTTTTTTTGTTATTTCTACTGCGGAATGTTAGACCAAACCTTCCACTCCATTCAATCGAATACTTGCCTACAACCTTTAATATTCAACACTTTTTTGAGCTCATCCAGAGATGTGTTCGGATGAAAAAATATGTGTAAATATATTAACAGTTGTGAAGAATTAATTAGGTAACCACCTAGTTAAAGATACAACATTTTCACAACATTGAGACATCTCCCTACTCCTTTTGAGGGAGAAATGCGCTGTGGATCCAAGCCATAAGGGATCAAGCTCCTAGCCAACGAATTGACTATTCGCATACAATAAATATGGTTAAGTAGAGGAAGGTAATCGTGGACAGTGTTGTAGATATTTCTTGGGGGCAGCTCGCCTTATTTTCGACGACGCTTATAGTCCCGTATTTGATTAACCATTACTTTCAACTAAGGCTAGGAAAAGACATCGTAATTGGTGTTGGTAGGATGGTATTACAGCTGGCTTTGGTTGGTTTGTATCTTGAATATCTATTTGATCTCAATAGCCTTTGGGTCAACTTACTCTGGTTGTCTATCATGATAATCATTGGTGCAAGTTCTATCATTGGCAAAGCAAAACTACCAAAGAAACCATTATTTATTCCTGTACTCTCCGGTCTGTTTCTTGGGCTGAGCCCGGTTCTGATTCTTATTTGTGTCGTTGTGGTTCGTCCTACCCCTTTTTATAGCGCGCAATACTTAATCCCCCTCGCCGGCATGCTATTGGGCAACAGCCTCGGTGGTAATATTGTCGCCCTGCAAAATTGCTTTACCTGTTTTTCTGAAAGGCGCAGTGAGTATGAGGGAGCAATTTCCCTAGGCGCACACCCGCTGTATGCAAGCCGGCAATTCGTGCAAGAGGCGATGCGAAAGGCATTAGCACCTACATTAGCGTCTATGGCTACGATGGGCTTAGTCACTCTGCCGGGTATGATGACAGGCCAAATCCTTGGTGGCGCAAGTCCGTTAGTCGCCATCAAGTATCAATTGATGATTATGATCGCGATCTTCGTGATGATGTCACTTTCCCTGACTATCACTCTGCAACTTGCTCTACGTCGATGCATTGAAAAAACGGGTAGAGTCACTGTCGCTTTATATCTCATTGAAAACGCCAATTCTCACATCTCAAACTTCGAGAAATTCATTAAATCGTACATTTTATGAACGACATATAAATGTTATCCACAGAAATTGTGGATAACATAGTTAATAGCTCAAGTGATTGATTCAAAGAGAGTTGTTTTTGTGCCCACGGATCTCCGTTTAAGAGCGAGAAAGACGGTCATTAAGGTGTAATCAATCGATCATGATTCATTCACACTTCTCACCTACAGTTTGCTTGTCTCGCAACCATAGGAAGAGCAGTCATGGATATGACAAACACACCTACAACTCGTGAAAGTGAAGAGAACTTAAACTGGCTGGTTAATGATCCAAGCGAAGTTGATTCGAGCTACGCAGACATCAATTATGAAAAGTTTCTGCTCAGACAGGGCATTCCTGCACCCGCGCGTCACTCGATGTCTCTGATCTAACCAGATACAAAAAGAGGTTGAGACACTCAGTGCTCAACCTCTCGTATATCGCTGACCTCACCGAGACTAATCTCTGAGGTAAATCAGCCAATACCACATTCCAACAAAAACACCACCGCCAATAATGTTCCCGAGCGTTACTGGTAGCAAATTGTTGAGAATAAAGTGACTCATCGTAAGGTCTGCATAAGCTTCAATCGAGGCACCTGTTGATATCCAAAAGGACTCAGGTGCAAATGTTTTGATCGCAATAGCAAGTGGCACTTGAAACATGTTGGCGATGCAATGCTCAAATCCTGCCGAGACAAACATGGATACAGGTAAAATCATCACCATGATTTTGTCGGTGAGTGTGCGGCCACTAAATGTCATCCATACTGCGATACAGACAAGCACATTACACATAATACCCAAGGCAACCGCTTGCAAAAAGTCGTGGTGCAGCTTGTGCTGCGCAATCGCCATCGCGTTAAGACCTACTTGCCCGCCATCAAACATGTATTGTTTGGTGAATAACATGCACACCACAAGCAGTAATGCACCGACTAGGTTACCCGAGTATACAATCAGCCAATGATTGAACAGCATCTTCCAGCTGATCTTTCCGCTGGCTCGCGCAACTAATGTCAATACAGAGCTAGTAAAGAGCTCCCCGCCAGTCACTACCACCAAAATCAGCCCCAAGCTAAATGCTAGTCCACCGACAAAGCGAGTCATGCCCCATGGCAAATCTCCAGCGCCAGTCGTCACAATGGTATAGAACACAAACGCAATACCAATGTGTATGCCCGCCGATATAGCAAGTAGGAATGATTTAACAGGATCTTTAGTTGCCTTCCCGACACCAATTTCAGCTGCTCTCTCAGCCATTTGAGGAGGAAGTAGTGAATCGAATTGATTGATATCCATCTTAAGTAACATTTTGATACAAACCACAAGGTCGCGGATAATCGCTCTGTTTCCCTCACTTTTCAAGTGGATTTTTTGTTACTAACCAATTTTGTTTTTTTTGCGGGCTTTGACTCGAAAATTTTTAAGTTATTCACTTGGAAAACAAACTAGCTCTAACTCAGTAAGACATTGATAAATATTAAATTAATAGAAAAAGCATCACTCAAACTCATTATTTGCTTTCAACCAGACTATTTTAGTCTAAACAGGTTCTCCTTTATGCCAATTTGGAAAAAGAGGCTTCAAACTTTGGACACGTTATGTCCAATCTGGTCGCACATAACAATTCTAAACGAATTCATTTGCAGCTTCCTCGATAGCACCATACTGTTGATTGATACAAATCGATTAAGGATTAAGGCATGAAATACACCAATGACCATCTCGCTGAGCTTAACCTTTTGCGTCAGTTTGACATCGGCAGTGCTGCAACAGGCATCAAGGTACACAACGACGCCTCGCAAGATGTCCAAAATGCTGTAAAACGTCTATTCGACAAAGGCCTATGCACCCTTCCTGATGGTGGATACCTCACAGATGAAGGCATTGAAGTCGCTGAACACGCAGATCGAGTACTAAGAGTCCTAACATCCAGCTAATCAACCCTATCCTTTCTAGCCGCTGACACAGCGGCTTTTTTATTCGTCCATATTAGATCTTTTGTTCATACCTATCGCCGTTACAACTGCCATGACTATCGTGCTGATAACATTCCATGTATTTCACTCATTCGGTTTGTTAAGGTAGTTGAGAAGTCAAAGATTAAGGATTTGAAATGACCACTATCGCTATTATTGGTGCAGGCTGGTTAGGCGCACCATTGGCAGAAAAGCTAACGGATAAAGGTCATACCGTTTACGCAAGCCGCCGAAGCAAAGACAATTTAAGCGCCTTCAACCAATCCCCTGTGACAGGTTTTGTCACCTCTCTGAGTGATAACGACTCAACGCCTTTATTTGAACAGTTGATTGAGCAAGGTTCACAAGTCGTTGTGGGCTGTTTCCCTCCGGGCTTCAGAACCGGCGGTGGCGATAATTACTATCACTATTGGTGCTACCTTATCGAGCATGCTCAGAAAGCCAATATCGACAAAGTTGTCATGGTGAGCTCAACCACCGTTTACCCAACCGATGTATTGAACGCAAGCGAGGAGACTTCTTCATTCGCCTTAGCCAATCATTCAGCTTGCTTCTCCGACAACGCCAAAATCATGTTGAAGGCAGAGCAAGCTCTGCATGACAACTTTGAGTCAGGCTGTGTATTTCGAATGAGCGGCTTAATTGGCCCCAATCGCCACCCTGCTCGATTTGCTCCTAAGTTAAAAAAGATCAGCAGTAAAGCACCAGCAAACATGGTGCACTTAGACGATGCGCTTAACGCAGTAATTTACGGAATAGAGAACGATCTTATAGCGTCTTCAACGTCACCTCTCCTGAGACAGTCAACAAGGCTGAGTTTTATCGTGCTGCGATTAAACAAGCCCAGTTAAACGTGGATTTGCCGCCTACTAGTGAAGATGAAGACAAACGCATCATCACCGACCGATTACTGCAAGCTGGCTACTTGTACCAATACAACTCCGTATTAGACGCCCTACCTCACTGTGGTGAAATCAATGACAATTAGACTTTATCAACACATAGAAACGCTTTGGGATTACATGCTGCTCAAACATGAGCTTTCGCCTTGTGATGCCTTATTTGTTTTGTGTAGCAACGACGTTCGAGTAGCAGAATATACCGCAGAGCTATACCACAAAGGGCTAGCACCTATTATTGTGTTTTCAGGTGGAGAGGGCCGATTCACAGACGGCTTATTCGACAAAAGTGAAGCTGAAACCTTTGCGGCAATTGTTCGAGACATGGGCGTCCCGTCCGATGCCATCTTCACAGAGACACAATCCACCAATACCGGTGAAAATGTTCTCTTCACTTATAAGTTAGTACAAGACAAAGGGCTTACTTTTGATGACATCATCTTGGTTCAAAAACCCTTCATGGAACGAAGAGCTTTAGCGACTTTTGAAAAGCAATGGCCTGGCAGCGTATCAAAGCTTTCGGTAACATCTAGCGCTCAGCCTTTCTTTGAATACATCAATGAAGAGATGCCGTTAGACATGGTAGTGCGGGCGCTGGTTGAAGATTTTGAGCGAATCAAAACGTATCCAGAAAAAGGGTTTCAGACTTATCAAGAAGTCCCTGCCCATGTGGAATCTTCCTATCAGTACCTTAAGCAGCATTATCCCGACCTCTAAACAAATTCTGTTTTGAGCAGATACAAAAAAGCCAGAGTCTAAATCTGGCTTTTTGCTATTGCGACTTTCAAATCAATCAAATGCTTGATTAATGAAACGCCTCTTCTTTGGTACCTAAGTACTCAAACTTAAGCGAGTCTTCATCTAGCGTTACACGTACCGTACCGCCATCAACAAGAGAGCCGAACAATAGCTCATTTGCCAAAGGCTTCTTGAGCTGCTCTTGAATCACACGTCCCATTGGTCTTGCACCCATAGACTTGTCGTAACCTTTCACTGCCAACCAGTGACGAGCTTCTGGGCAAACTTCCAAAGAAACGCCTCTTGCATCCAGCTGAGCTTGCAGTTCAACGATAAACTTGTCGACCACTTGGTGGATAACGTGCTCATCCAAGCTATTGAACCAGATGATGTTATCAAGTCGGTTACGGAACTCGGGTGTAAAGACTTTCTGAATTTCGCCCATCGCATCTTGACTGTGATCTTGCTGAATTAGACCAATCGACTTCTTAACCGTCTCTTGAACACCCGCGTTGGTTGTCATCACTAGGATAACATTGCGGAAGTCTGCCTTACGGCCATTGTTGTCGGTTAGCGTACCGTTATCCATCACTTGCAGCAGCAGGTTAAAGATATCTGGGTGCGCTTTTTCAATCTCATCAAGAAGGACCACAGAGTGAGGATGCTTGATCACAGCGTCTGTCAGCAAGCCACCTTGGTCGTACCCAACGTAACCAGGAGGCGCACCAATTAGTCTACTAACTGAATGTCGCTCACCGTACTCAGACATATCGAATCTAAGAAGTTCAATGCCTAACAGCTTAGACAGCTGAACCGTCACTTCCGTTTTACCCACACCCGTTGGACCAGCAAACAGGAATGAACCGACAGGTTTGTTATCTGCACCCAAACCAGCACGGGTTAGCTTAATGGCTTCGCTTAGGACATCGATGGCATCATCTTGTCCGAACACCAGCATCTTCATCTTGTCATCAAGGTTTTGCAGGATATCTTTGTCTGACGACGAGACTGACTTTTCAGGAATACGCGCCATTTTCGCTACCATAGCTTCGATGTCCGCTACACCTACGGTCTTCTTGCGACGACTTGCCGGCGCTAAGCGGTGGCGTGCCCCTGCTTCATCAATCACGTCAATTGCCTTATCTGGCAGATGACGTTCATTGATGTATTTCGCTGACAACTCAACGGCCGCACGAAGTGCTTTGTTAGTGTAACGAACTTCATGGTGCGCTTCGTATTTCGGCTTCAAGCCAATCAAGATCTTCGTCGTGTCATCGAGTGATGGTTCGATAACATCGATTTTTTGGAAGCGGCGAGACAGCGCACGCTCTTTTTCAAAGATGTTGCTGTACTCTTGGTAAGTTGTTGAACCTATACAGCGTAGCTTGCCGCTACTTAGCAATGGTTTAATTAGGTTTGCTGCATCCACTTGACCGCCGGAAGCTGCACCCGCACCGATGATAGTGTGGATCTCATCGATGAATAGAATAGCGTCTTCTTCTTTCTCTAGTTGCTTTAAGATGGCTTTAAAACGCTTCTCAAAATCACCTCGATACTTAGTACCTGCCAATAATGAACCAATGTCTAGCGAGTAAATCACGCTGTCTTTGATCACATCCGGCACTTGGCCTTCAACAATACGCCAAGCCAGGCCTTCCGCTATCGCAGTTTTACCTACACCAGCTTCGCCAACCAGCAACGGGTTATTTTTACGGCGGCGACACAAGACTTGGATGGTACGCTCAAGTTCTTTGTCTCGGCCAATAAGCGGGTCGATATTACCTTGTTTAGCCACTTGGTTAAGATTCGTCGCGAAGCTTTCTAGTCGCTCTTCACCATTTGCCTCTTCAGCATTTTCAGTATTGAAGGAATCAGACTGCGGCTCATCGCCACCGCTTGACGCTTTAGTAATACCGTGGGAGATGAAATTAACAATATCCAAACGGCTAATGTCGTTTTTCTTCAGAAGATAAGCGGCATGCGACTCTTGTTCACTGAAGATAGCAACAAGCACGTTCGCACCTGTCACTTCATTGCGGCCAGAAGATTGGACATGGAAAACTGCACGCTGAAGAACACGTTGGAAGCTAAGCGTAGGCTGAGTTTCGCGTGTTTCGTCATTCTCTGGGATTAGAGGTGTTGTTTGGTCGATGAAAATATCGAGTTCTTGCTGGAGAGCATCAAGATCTGCCTGACATGCCAACAAGGCTTCTCTAGCAGCATCATTTTCTATTAACGCTAACAGGAGGTGCTCGACGGTCATAAACTCATGTCGTTTATCTCTCGCTCGCGCAAATGCGCTATTAAGACTCGACTCTAATTCTTTATTCAGCATAAGTACCTCCTTAAGGAACAACTTAGTTGCTCGAGCAAGCAGTTAGGCTTGCTCCATTGTACAAAGCAGCGGGTGCTCGTTTTCCTTTGAGTACATAGTGACTTGGGCCACTTTTGTCTCTGCGACCTCGGCGGTGAACGTCCCGCAGATCGCTTTTCCTTCATAATGTACCTTGAGCATGGTTTGCGTTGCTTTATCAATGTCCATCGAGAAAAAACGCTCAAGGATTTCAATTACAAAGTCCATTGGAGTGTAGTCATCGTTATTCAAAACAACGTTATACATCGCCGGCGGTTTAACTTTGGTTTTTTCTCTCTCCAATAAGTCTGAGTCTGGAGTAACCCATTCAAAATGTTTGCTCATGATTTCAATATGCTTAAGAGTGCTTTTCGGCTCAATTTTACCACTACTTTAACGGAAAGTTTTCGATATTGATCTTAAGATGTTCATCAAAACTGTTGGCGTTGAAAAGTGCCCTCACTTAAAGCCTAATCTAGCAATCGATCCCCTGCAAACTAATTTATGTTGTTTAGCTAGCAATCCCATCTCAAGTGATTAAAAACTCACCAGAAGTACCACCGATGCTACATTCTGTAATCTACAAATGAATAAGTTACATGAATGTGAATCTCATTAGTGATTTGTTTGCAATTATGTAGTGTTCTATACCTTTTTCCTATTGACTGTTTCGAATCATTGACTACATTGGTGAAATAGTGACTAGAAATTTGATTCAAATTGAATTGCTATTCACTAATCATTAGGGAAAAGATTTATTTCAAATGGTATGAAATGCCCTAGTAACAACATCAGACACAAAATGCATGAGGGATGTATAGCATGGCTACAGGTACAGTAAAATGGTTTAACAACGCCAAAGGATTTGGTTTCATTTGTCCTGAGGGGGAAGAAGGCGATATTTTTGCACACTACTCAACAATTCAGATGGATGGATACCGTACACTAAAAGCCGGCCAGCAAGTGGCCTACGAAGTTGAAAAAGGTCCAAAAGGCTCTCATGCCAGCTCTGTTGTGCCAATCGAGCAACAAGCAAAATAAGCTGTTCGTTGACAGACACAAGACATAAAAAAAGCCCGCATTTATGCGGGCTTTTTGTTTCTAACTCGTGGTCAATGGATTAGCCATTGATAATCGCGTTTAGCGTCGCGCTTGGACGCATTAGCTTAGAAGACAAGTCATCATTTAGCGCGTAGTAACCGCCTAGGTCACCAGCCACACCTTGAGCATCGTTCAGTTCTGTAACGATAGATGCTTCTTTCTCTGCCAGTGCTGCAGCAACTGAAGCAAACTCAGCAGCAAGTTCGGCATCATCAGATTGCTCTGCCAGTGCTTTCGCCCAGTATGCCGCTAGGTAGTAATGACTGCCACGGTTATCAAGCTCACCAACTTTACGAGATGGTGACTTGTTGTTGTCTAGGAACTCGCCCGTTGCTTTGTCTAGAGCATCAGCAAGAACTTGCGCTTTCGCGTTGCCTGTCACTGTTGATAGGTGCTCAAGCGAAGCCGCTAGTGCCAAAAACTCACCTAGAGAGTCCCAACGTAGGTGATTTTCTTTCTCAACTTGCTGAAC
The DNA here is from genome assembly GCF_001012815.1 of Vibrio mexicanus. Taxonomy (GTDB): domain Bacteria; phylum Pseudomonadota; class Gammaproteobacteria; order Enterobacterales; family Vibrionaceae; genus Vibrio; species Vibrio mexicanus. The sequence continues at coordinate 53,588 of NZ_JYJP01000026.1, read as the reverse complement.
GTGCTTAGGTGCAGAACCCCCAGCGCCCGTTTCAAACAAGCCACCACCGTTCATTAGTGGAACAATAGAAAGCATCTTAGCAGATGTGCCAAGCTCTAGAATTGGGAACAAGTCTGTTAGGTAATCACGAAGTACGTTACCCGTTACAGAGATAGTGTCTAGACCTTCTTTGATGCGCTCTAGAGAGAACTTACATGCTTCTAGTGGCGCTAGGATCTTAATTTCTAGACCAGAAGTATCATGATCAGGCAGGTAAGCATTTACTTTCTTGATTAACTGAGCATCGTGAGCACGATTTTCGTCTAACCAGAATACAGCTGGAGCACCAGTAGCACGTGCGCGAGTCACAGCCAGTTTCACCCAGTCTTGGATTGGTGCATCTTTAACCTGACACATACGGAAGATATCGCCTTCTTCTACCGATTGCTCTAGTAGAACTGTACCTGCGGCGTCAACAACACGGATTGTGCCAGCTGCATCTAGGATGAATGTCTTGTCATGAGAGCCGTACTCTTCCGCTTTTTGAGCCATTAGGCCAACGTTTGGTACGCTACCCATTGTTGTTGGATCAAATGCACCGTGCTCTTTGTTGAAGTCGATAACCGCTTGGTAGATGCTCGCGTAGCTGCGGTCTGGGATCATCGCTTTCGTATCTTTTTGCTTGCCATCTGGGCCCCACATTTGGCCTGATGAACGCAGCATCGCTGGCATAGAAGCATCAACAATGATGTCACTTGGTACATGAAGGTTCGTGATACCGCGATCTGAATCTACCATTGCAAGTGCAGGTTGAGTCTCGTAAACCGCTAGAATAGCTGCTTCGATCTCTTCTTTCTGCGCTTGAGGCAGTGAAGCGATTTTTGCGTACACATCGCCAAGACCGTTGTTTACATCAACGCCAAGCTTGTCGAATAGCTCACCGTACTTCTCAAACACATCTTTGTAGTACACTTTTACCGCGTGACCGAAGATAACTGGATCAGAAACCTTCATCATCGTTGCTTTCATGTGAAGAGAAAGCAGCACATCTTGCTCTTTCGCGTCTGCGATTTCTTTCTCGAAGAACTCAACTAGCGCTTTTTTGTTCATTACAGAACAATCGATGATCTCTTTGTCTTGAAGTGCTAGACCAGACTTAAGCTCTTTCACAGAGCCGTCGGCTGCAACAAATTCGATTTTCGCCTCTGTCGCGCCATCAATGGTCGTTGATTTTTCGCTACCAAAGAAATCGTTGCCAGACATGCTAGAAACGTGCGATTTAGAATCTGAAGACCAAGCACCCATTGAGTGTGGGTTCTTCTTCGCGTAGTTCTTAACAGATAGAGGCGCACGACGGTCTGAGTTACCTTCACGTAGCACTGGGTTTACCGCACTACCTTTAATCTTGTCGTAAGTTGCTTTAATTGCTTCTTCTTCGTACGTGCTTGGTTCTTCTGGATAATTAGGAAGTGCGTAGCCTTTGTCTTGAAGCTCTTTAATTGCCGCTTTCAATTGCGGGATAGACGCTGAAATGTTTGGAAGCTTGATGATGTTCGCTTCTGGTGTTTTCGCAAGCTCGCCTAGTTCAGAAAGTGCGTCACCGATGCGTTGTTCTTCAGTTAGGTGCTCAGGGAAGTTCGCAATGATGCGACCTGCTAGTGAGATGTCACGAGTTTCAACGTTAATACCTGAAGAAGCAGTGAATGATTGAATGATTGGTAGTAGCGAGTAAGTTGCTAACGCTGGTGCTTCATCGGTAATCGTGTAAATAATTGTAGGTTTTTCTGTAGGCATGAAATTTCCCTATTGTTCTAACAGCATCCTCTCTTAGTTATGCTGTGTTAAATGTCCGCCATTCGCTCTGATATAACCCAAAGGCTTCCTGACGATTTTTCACTCTTTTAAGTACTGAACTTCTTACGTTGAGCGGCAAGAAACCTTAGTCCGTGAGTGCAAGTTACTTATAATTAAACAAAACAGAGAGAATAGTCTATTATCTTCTGCGTTAATCTGTTTTTTGGGCGCGCAAATGATAGCTTATTCTGCTTCACCATCAAACTTTCAAACACACTTCGTTTACAATTTTGCAAGGTAGTTAACATGTCACCACGCTCACGTCGTGAGTCCTCGAAGAGTTCACCCCAGGGTAAATCCTCCACATTTAAACGCGGAACGAGTAAAAAACCAACAGGATTTAGCTCTTCACGTCGCAGGCAAAAACCAAAATCAACTAAACCAAAAGTCGCGCCTGAGGACCGTAAAGTGATCGCTTTTAATAAGCCATTCGACACGTTAAGCCAATTTACCGATGGTGAAGGCCGTAAAACCCTGGCGGATTATATTCCAGTAAAAGACATCTACGCGGCAGGTCGTTTAGACAGAGACAGCGAAGGCTTAATGATTCTAACCAATGACGGTATCTTGCAAGCCAAGCTCACTCAGCCTCAATCTAAGTCGCCCAAGACTTACTGGGTTCAAGTAGATGGCGCACCTTCTGAAAGTGACCTCGACAAACTTCGCAAAGGCGTTGAACTAAAAGATGGTATGACTTTACCTGCAAAGGTTGAAGTAATGGAAGCTCCACAAGTATGGGATCGCATCCCCCTGTTCGCTTTCGTGCCAATATTCCAACCACTTGGCTCTCTATTACGATCATCGAGGGAAGAAATCGACAGGTGCGCCGAATGACAGCAAACATTGGCTTCCCAACACTTAGGCTTATTCGTTACTCAATGGGAAGTGTTGTATTAGATGATTTACAGCCAGGGGAATGGAAAGAGATCCAGTTGTAAGAATTGACACACGCTTGTTTTGTTAAGTTTTTTTTCACCAAATAAAAAGCGGAGCGATTTTTAAGTACGCATCACATTTTGTTTAGGATGAGGAAGTTACTTTCTCATCCCCCTACTCTACGCCTACATCGACTAATTCCGCGGAACTATCGATCAAACATCACGCATTCAGTTGCTTATCAAACCAAATTCTGTGACCACGAGTCCCAAAACGTTAATTTTCGCACGTAGAAATAACTTAGCCTAAATTGCTCACAAATTGTTGATGTCATGTCCCCGTATGATCAGTTGACCTAACGGTAACAATGGACGTGAAACGTGAAAAAACAGATAAAAATAACCACTTTAACCAAAGCGATGGCACCGATACTCTCGCTGCCGCTACTGCTCGCTTGCCAGCAAGAAAGCGTAGACTGTGTCTCACCTCAGCAATCTGATGACCAGATCAACATACCTGCATGGTGTAAGATGCCGGAAGAACCGGAAATCGGTGAAAAACAGCGCCTCATTAGCTACATCACCACATTGAATGAACATAAATCGACCCTACCGGACCCTGCTTCGAAAAAAAACTGGCAGTTAGTCTGCGGCAACAAAAAGTATCGAGCCGATGGTGTGGACGAGTACGGACCGTACTGGATTATTAAGTCACATAAACAAGTTGGTGCTTGCACAATTAAGCACAAAGGTACTGAGATTATTTCCGCATCACTTGATTCTGACGCCAAAGTTCAAGGCATCACAGAGCAAGGCGAAGTCGTCAGTGAAAATCGTCGAGCGACGTTGCTGACTTCATTAGGTCTAGAGCAACAGGGAACTGACATTAAACTGCCTGAAGTAGAAGCCCCCGGAGAGCTTGCAGCGCCACCAGCTGGTCATTTTGCCATTCAACTCTATGACCCTATGGGCGATTATCAGGAAGCTGGGCAAGATCTAAACGGTTACGCTAACTACAACTTACATCTTTGGAACAACGGTACTCCTTGTGCCGCTGGCGACCCATCAGGCTTCAATAATGGCTGGGATGATACGTCAGTCACACCAGATGCCGCAGATCAATTCGGTCCTATTTGGTATGTCCCTGTAACGGATGACCCGAGCCAGTGTTTTAACACCATTATCCGTAATGGTAATAAAGACAAAGTCATTGGCGCTGATTTAACCATCGATATCTCTTCGATCGACACCCACCCTAGTGTGACTTTTGTACCTGGTGACAGCAATGCCTATGCAAGCCGAACTTATGTCTATGAAAACTTAGATCTTGGCTTTAATGTGGATACTGTCGGCGCAATCCTGCTAGATGAAAGAACACTGGTTTGGAAAGCGGCAGACAATGCAGACCAAGTCCAGATCATGTTCTCTGAGGATGGCAATTATCAAGTATCGGATGAGGGCATTGTTAGTGCATTATCAATCAAATTAACGCCAACCTCGTTAAGCGATGAGCAAACTGCAAAATACCCTCACCTAGCCGACTACCCAGCGTTTGAAGTACCGGCGGCACTATATGGCTTGGTTAAAACCAGCTTGGTTGCTGTCGCTTCAAGCAGTAATGGCTCAGAAGAGCCTGCGACACTGCGTTCGGTCACTGCTGTACAATACGCTGGAGCACTGGATGCTATGTTCGCTCAAGAAGCTACCGAGCTAGAATATGGCGCTGTCTTTGAGAATAGCAAAGTGACCTTTAGACTTTGGGCTCCGACGGCTCAAAGCGTCGAGCTTGTGGTATACGATGCGAACAAAGTTGAGCTTGACCGCTATCCAATGACTGAGGATATTTACTCTGGTAGTTGGAGCACTCGCCAGCGCATTAACAATGTAGACGGGAAATATTATCGCTACGCGATGAAAGTGTTCCAACCGAGAGACCAGGTCACGGTTGAATACGAAGTCACAGATCCTTACTCAGTCAGTCTGGCAATGAACTCCACCCATAGCCAAGTCATAAATCTCGATGACAGCTCACTAAAACCGTCAGGGTGGGATTCACTTCAAGCGCCGCACTCACAAAATGAAGAAAACGGCGATTTGGCTAACCTCACAATTTATGAGTCACACGTCAGAGATTTCTCCGCTCACGACTCATCAACGGTTAACAAAGGTAAATACCTTGCGTTCACTGAGTCTGGCTCGATGCCAGTTAACCACCTAAAAGAGCTTCAACAAGCAGGTATGACGCACTTGCATTTGATGCCAGTGTTCGACATCGCTACCATCAATGAAGACCCAGAACAAGTTGCTGACATCGATGAACCTTTCAGCAAGCTCTGTGATTTGGTGCCAGCCATCAAGCAAGACGCCAATTTCAGTGGCTACTGTGGTAGCAGCCAGACCATTGCGGATGTTTATTATGACGTTTTGGCCTCTGACGACAAAACTACACCACTTGTTCAGGACCTAACCCAATATGTACGTGGTGTAGACAGTTATAACTGGGGTTATGACCCATTCCACTACACCGTACCTGAAGGTTCTTACGCGACCGATGCCGAAGGAACCCAACGTATCGTTGAATTCCGTGAAATGGTACAAGCGGTTAAACAAGATATTGGAATGAATATCGTTGTGGATGTCGTTTATAACCACACCAATGCATCTGGCTATCAGAATGAAAAATCCGTTCTCGATAAAGTGGTGCCACTTTATTACCACCGACTGGTACCGGATACGGGTTTAGTGGAAACTTCGACCTGCTGTGACAATACCGCACCAGAACACACCATGTTCGCTAAACTCATCGATGATTCAATCCAGACTTGGGTTCGCGACTACAAGATCGATGCTTTCCGTTGGGATCTGATGGGCCACCATCCTCTCGACCAAATTCAACAAACATTAGCAGCGGCACGCGAAATTAACCCAGAAGTCTATTTCTACGGTGAAGGCTGGAACTTTGGTGAAGTCGCGGATGACAAGCGCTTTATTCAAGCAACGCAGAAGCATCTAGGTGGAACTGGCATTGGTTCATTCTCCGACCGATTACGCGACGCAGCTCGTGGTGGTAGCCCGTTTGAATCTGGTGATGACATTCGCCGCGCACAAGGTTTCGCAACAGGGGCCGCGGTGTTACCTAATGAGCTTACTGACTACAGCGGCGAAGAAGCTGAACAAGAGTTAGCTCGTGCGTTACATCAAGCCGACCTGATTCGCTTGGGTATGGCTGGTAACCTAAAAGCGTTCAAGATGATTGACTCAACCAACCAAACATTACTTGGTCAGGATGTCGACTACAACGGACAAGCTGCTGGGTATGCTGTTGAACCATGGGAAATCCAAAACTATGTCTCAAAACATGACAACCAAACGTTTTGGGATATCAATATGTACAAGGTATCTGAGTCTGCTAGCACTGATGTCAGAGTCAGAATGCAAACTATCGGCGCAGCATAGTTCTGCTAGGACAAGCGATGCCATTTAATCATATGGGTGGCGAGCTACTACGTTCAAAATCCATGCAGCGAGACTCTTACGATTTTGGTGATTGGTATAACCTCGTAGACTTTACCCGTGATGATAATAACTGGAACAAGGGTTTGCCTGCAGCTGAAAAAGATTTGGCTAACTATGATCAAATTGAGCGAGCGATCGCAGACGTGCATGCGCAACCTTCTCCATCCGATATTGATGTCATGTTTACAAACTACAAGGAGCTACTACACCTTCGTCAATCAAGCAAACTGTTTACTCTGCCAAGTGGTGAAGAAATCATCCGTCGTGTTGACTTCCGCAACACAGGCAGCGCTCAAACTCCGGGCTTGATAGTGATGACAATCGATAACGGTAACACCCAAAGTACCGATATTGACGCAGACATTGATGCCATTGTCGTGATGATCAACGCCACACCTGATCATCAATCATTTGGCAATTTCCGCGACCATACGGGCAACCAAATTGACCTACAAGGATTTGCACTAAGCGACACCCACAATGAAGGTAACATGGCCAATGGTGCATACTTTGATGGCAGTGCAAAGAGCTTTGAGGTACCAGCATGGTCAGTCGCCGTATTCTCTCAAGCTCGTCAAGGAGAGCGTGGACTCGGTCTACCAGTGTCAGAAAAGCTAGGAGACCTACCCCCATTTGGCGCTCGTAAGGTCTACATTGCTGGCGGGTTCCCACTGGCGGTTTGGGATCCAGCAGCCATTGAAGTGCCGTATCTAGGCGAAGGTGTCTATGGCGTAACTCGCGGGTTAGATAGCGATACGGGTTATAAATTCACGATGGGTTCGTGGGACGAGCAATACAGTTGTGGTGGCGGTGATTGCCCGTCAAACTATCAGGGCCTTGGGATGTACCAATTCAAGCTTGATGCAACGAACGTTGACTCACCCATTGTTTTAGATGCGCAACTTGTCGAGAGTTATGTTGGGAAAGGTTGGTTTATCCCTGGTTCAATATCCGGTGGTTGGGATCACACACCAGCTCGTCAAATGGTCGTTCAGGGTAGCGAGGCAGTATTTACCACATCGTCACTTTCTGCTGGTTCAGCGTATGAGTTCAAATTAACGTGTGGTAATTGGGGTGAATGTGAGCATGGAGCCGATGCGGTCACCGCTGGAGAGAACAGCCTTCCGTTTAGCAATAACTCAGGCAACATCAGCTTCGCGCCAAGCGATGATGGTGTATTCCAAGTGGAATTCAACTTCTTAACTAAGGCATTAACCATCAGCCCAAATTAATTGTTGAGTAACTAAAAAGCCGCCATAAATGGCGGCTTTTCTCGTTATTGTAGAAATCGAAAACTAGAGATTACTCTTCTTCTTTCTTCTCTGCAGCTTTAACGGCAATTGCTAGCTCTTCAAGCGCTGCTGGATTTGCAAGGCTTGGAGCGTCTGTTAGAAGACAAGATGCGTTCGTTGTTTTCGGGAACGCAATAACGTCACGAATGTTTTCAGTGCCACACAGTAGCATCACTAGGCGGTCAAGACCGAACGCTAGACCAGCGTGTGGTGGTGTACCGTACTTAAGTGCGTCTAGTAGGAAGCCAAACTTCTCTTGTTGCTCTTTCTCTTCTATACCTAGGATATCAAACACCGCAGATTGCATTTCGGCATTGTGGATACGAACAGAACCGCCTCCCACTTCGTAGCCGTTAAGAACCATATCGTAAGCATTCGAGTTAGCTGCTGCTGGGTTCGCTTTTAGCTCCTCTGCATTCACGCCTAGTGGCGAAGTGAACGGGTGGTGCATTGCGTGCAGGTTGCCTTCGTCGTCTTCTTCAAACATTGGGAAATCAACAACCCAAAGCGGTGCCCACGCATTAGTATCCGTTAGCTCTAGATCTGTACCTAGCTTCAGACGAAGTGCACCCATTGCTTCAGCAACAACGTTCGCTTTGTCTGCGCCGAATAGGATGATATCGCCAGACTCTGCACCAGTGCGCTCAAGAATGCCGTTAATAACTTCTTCGTTTAGGAACTTAGCCACTGGAGACTGGATACCTTCCATGCCAGCAGCACGGTCGTTCACCTTCATCCAAGCTAGACCTTTCGCACCGTAGATACCAACGAACTCACCGTAACCGTCAATTTGCTTACGAGTCAGTTTAGCACCGCCTGGTACGCGGATTACTGCTACGCGACCTTTCTCGTCGTTAGCTGGGCCAGAGAACACTTTGAACTCAACGTCTTTTACTAGGTCAGCAACGTCAACGAGCTCTAGCGGGTTACGTAGGTCTGGCTTATCAGAGCCGAAACGACGCATCGCTTCGCTAAATGGCATTACTGGGAAATCGCTAGATTTACATCTAAAAGCTCTTGCCACATATCGCGAACCATTTTTTCAGTGGTCGCACGTACTTCATCTGCCGTCATGAATGACGTTTCGATATCGATTTGGGTAAATTCTGGCTGACGGTCAGCACGCAAGTCTTCGTCGCGGAAACACTTAACAATTTGGTAGTAACGATCAAAGCCAGACATCATTAGCAGCTGTTTGAATAGCTGCGGTGATTGCGGAAGCGCGTAGAAAGAGCCTTTATGAACACGGCTTGGCACTAGGTAGTCACGTGCACCTTCTGGTGTCGCTTTGGTCAGTACTGGCGTTTCGATGTCTAGGAAACCGTTGTCATCTAGGAAACGACGAACAAAACTAGATGCTTTCGCACGCAGTTTGATACGGTCGCTCATCTCTGGGCGACGTAGGTCAATGTAACGGTACTTAAGACGCTGTTCTTCCGAGTTAGTTTGGTTGAAGTCCAGTGGCAATACGTCACTGCGGTTGATGATCTCAAGGCCTTTCGCGATGATCTCTACTTCACCCGTCGCCATATCTTTGTTGACTTGGCTGTCTGGACGAACGCGAACTTCACCAGTCAATTTGATACAGAATTCATTACGAAGTTGGTTAGCAACTTCGTACGCATCAGCCATATCTGGGTCAACGACTACCTGAACGATACCTTCACGATCTCGCATATCGATAAAAATAAGACCGCCCAAATCACGACGACGGTTAACCCAGCCGCAAAGTTCTACAGTTTGTCCTGCAAGGGACTTGTTCAGGTGACCACAGTAATGGGTACGCATAATGAATTTCCCAATATCTTTAAAATTGTTGATGTTTCTCCACCAGCACGAGAAATACTGATGGTTCAAAGTTCCATTTATACGCTGAAAGTCGATTTAGATCGACTCTCAAGCGGCAAATTTGTTTGGTTTTATACCGCACTGGCTGCATTTAGCTCAATTAGTATGCAAAAGTGTACCAATACGTCAAAATTTGGCGGCGATTATACCGAGTATTACTAGTGAGATATAGTCCATTTAAGTCTCTTGGGTCTCGCCGTCTATTGAGCTAACATGTCGTCAGTTGTGGCGGAGCATAGATGTAAATGGAACATTACCCAATTCAAGATTTTCCTATCAGATTAGGCTTGACCCTTTGGTCCCACAGCCAATGGCAGCAAAGCTTTTATGGTCGTGGCACCAAGCCCGCCGAAAGACTGGAAAAGTATGCTCAGGTCTTTAATACCGTTGAAGGCAACACTACTTTCTATGCAATGCCCAATCAGCAATCTGTGTTGAACTGGCGCGACGCGACTCCCGATGATTTTCGCTTTACGTTTAAACTGCCAAAGCAAATCACCCACGAGCAAATGCTCAAAGGGTCACAGGCCGAACTGGTGACCTTTTTGAATATCATGGAGCCCCTAGCAGAAAAAGTGGGGCAATGGACGATTCAGCTTCCCGCAGCGTTTGGTTTTGAGCATCTCGACAGACTCAAGCGCTTTTGTCAGCACTTTCCAAGCGATTTCAATCTAGGTGTCGAGGTCAGAAATCTTGAGTTTTTTGCCAAGCAAGAAGCGGAAACTCAGCTTAACAGTTGGCTCGTTGAAACAGGTATCAATCGTGTGATTATGGATAGCCGCCCAGTTTTTGCCGCAGAGCCAACAACAGAGGCGGTCATTGACGCTCATCAAAAGAAACCCAGAGTCCCAGTTCATGCCATCGCGACTGCAACACGTCCAATGATACGCTTTATTGGTCATCCGGACCTCGCGAGCAACAATGCTTTCTTTAAGCCTTGGTTAGCTAAAATCCCTAATTGGATCGAACAAGACATTCAGCCGTACTTGATGATTCATACCCCAGACAACGATCTCGCCCCGGAACTCGCGAAGCAGTTGTATCAATCACTGAGTGAGCAAATTCAGAGCACAAACCAGAATCTACCAAAATTGCCTGCTTTTCCCGTAGACCAAGAACGCCCCCGCAAATCACATTGTTCTAGCCTACGTTTCAGCGTGGCTATTTGATTTAACTTACCTTCTTTCATGGCCGTTTTAGATGAGTAGATCATTTATAAAACGACTCACAAACATGAACGATAGAACGGAAAATGAACGCCAGCACACTCGCTGGCAATATGATGAATCTGAACGGCCTTATGACCAACAAAGCCGTGGACTTGCCGTCGAAATCCATGAAACGGGATTTTTTGGTAAACGTATTGGTCGAGCAGTAGTAAAAGATATCAGCCTAGGTGGCGCAGGCATTTTAATCTCCAATCAACTCTCTATCCCTGAAAACATTAAGATCATTGGACCCGATAAAATTCGCTTTTATGCCAAGGTGGTTTACCAGCGCGCCGAAGGAGATAGGTTCAAGTTTGTTGGAGTCACATGGAACGACGGCAAAAACAAACAACGTGTTTCTTTGATTGCCAAGATACTCAAGCAAGCTGAAAAATCCGTCACAAACTAAACGTCAATCCTAAGACTGACCTACCTATTGAACTCTTCAATAATAATCCTTTGATTCTCTTGCCCAGTAAGATGACAAGCAACTAAAATTGCCCTAAAATACGCGCCTTTTTAATGCTTGCTTGTCTCTGACAATGCTATACGAGAATCGGTCATGAACCCCAAAAGTAATCCAGATACTATCTTTTCAGCACCTATTGATAAGATCGGTGATTTCACCTTCGACGAACGTGTAGCAGAAGTCTTCCCAGACATGATTCAGCGCTCTGTGCCGGGTTATAGCAACATAATTTCTGCCATAGGCATGCTCGCAGAACGCTTTGTTAAGCCGCACTCTACGATTTACGATTTAGGCTGCTCCCTTGGCGCCGCGACACTATCAATGCGTCGCCATATCAAGCAAGAAGGGTGTAAGATCGTTGCTGTCGATAACTCTGCGGCTATGGTTGAACGCTGCAAACTGCACGTTAATGCTTACCGAAGTGATACACCCGTTGAAGTTGTTGAAGCCGACATTCGCGACATTAATATCGAAAATGCATCCGTCGTCGTTCTGAACTTTACCTTGCAGTTCTTATCGCCAGAAGACCGTTACGCATTACTAGAAAAGATCTATACAGGCCTGCGCCCTGGCGGCATTCTGATCCTTTCGGAGAAGTACGTGTTTGAAGACCAAGTATCAAACGAGCTTATGATCGATCTCCATCACGACTTTAAACGCGCAAATGGCTACAGCGAACTCGAGATCAGCCAAAAGCGCAGCGCGATTGAAAACGTAATGCGCCCTGACTCAAAGAAAGAGCATAAAGAGCGCTTTGAGAAAATCGGCTTCTCTAGCTTTGATGTTTGGTTCCAGTGCTTTAACTTCGGCTCGATGTTTGCCATCAAGTAGACTTAATATACAAATTAATTTAATTGCTGTTTGCTCGTTAAACGGCATTACAAAACTTGAATTTTAGATTTCCAGTTACACCGACAATAAGACCCAAACGCTATGTTTAACTTTGCTAATTTCTACCAGTTGATCGCCCAAGATACTCGCCTTCAACCTTGGCTAAATGTACTTCCTCAGCAGCTTACCGATTGGCAAAATGCTGAACATGGTGATTTTGGTCGCTGGATAAAAGCTCTAAATAAGATCCCAGAAGGCGCGCCAGACCAGGTCGATTTGAAGAACTCGGTTACGATCGCTAATGACATCCCTTTTCATCAAGGTGAACTGAAAAAGCTTGAGAACTTGTTGCGTACATTCCACCCGTGGCGCAAAGGGCCATACACGGTTCACGGCATTCATATTGATACTGAATGGCGCAGTGATTGGAAATGGGATCGCGTTTTACCTCATATTTCCCCACTCAAGAATCGCTCGGTACTGGATGTCGGCTGTGGTAACGGTTATCACATGTGGCGCATGCTCGGTGAAGGCGCGCGTTTGTGTGTTGGCATTGACCCTTCGCACCTGTTCTTAATCCAATTTGAAGCCATTCGTAAGTTAATGGGTGACGACCAACGTGCCCACCTTTTACCTTTGGGAATTGAGCAGTTGCCAAAGCTTGAAGCGTTCGACACCGTGTTTAGCATGGGTGTGCTGTACCATCGTCGCTCACCACTCGATCACCTTATCCAGCTCAAAGACCAGTTAGTTTCAGGTGGTGAGTTGATTTTAGAAACACTCGTTATTGAAGGTGACGAGAAGGCGGTGTTAGTGCCTGTTGATCGCTACGCTCAAATGCGCAATGTCTACTTTTTCCCATCGGCGTTAGCATTAAAAGTATGGCTAGAGCAAGTTGGCTTTGAAAATGTGCGTATTGTCGATGAGAACACAACGACGGTTGGCGAGCAAAGAACGACTGAGTGGATGACACACAACTCACTACCTGATTACCTCGATCCAAACGACCCAAGTAAAACAGTGGAAGGCCACCCTGCCCCGCGTCGTGCGATACTTATAGCAAATAAGCCATAATTGACACAGTTCTAACTTGTTGCCAGAAATGTCACTGTACTCTCTGCAAAATTTTCTGGTAAGCATGCCGCTTACCAGAAGGTTCTACTACGCTACTGATTTACAAATAACTAATAACATCTCAAGGTTTACCATGTTACCAAGATTGGTCCCTATTCTTGCCCTTGGCCTGCTTGCAGGCTGTGCCTCATCAGATCGCGAAAGTTATCATCTAGCTACACTTGAGGCGATTGAACAATCTGAAGCCAACCTCAGCAACCAAATTAACAATCTTCAGCTTCAACTGAGCAATCAAACCGATTACATCGAGAGCTTAGAAACTGAAATTGAAGAAATGACGGTACACCTTTCTAAAGTGACAGCCCTTTTCTCACTCCCACCAGAACCAAAAGTTGAAGAAGAGGAAGAAGAGCCAATCGTCCAACAAAGCTACTCATACTCTCCAACTGCCACTTATGTGTTAGGCGAGATAGAGAAAGTCAGCATCGGTTCAATCCCAACTCAATTTGACGCTCGCGTCGATACAGGCGCGGCAACCTCTTCCATCAATGCGGTCGACATCGAAGAGTTCGAACGAAATGGTCAAACATGGGTGCGTTTTCACCTGACTGATGGTGAAACCACGCTCGATGAGAGCAATTGGATTGAAGCACCTGTAGTACGGTCCGTTAAGATTCGTCAGTCGACAAGTGAAGAGGTTGAACGCCGTAAGGTTGTGGAACTTTGGATTAAACTTGGGGAAATTCACGAAAAAGCACAGTTTACCTTGGCAGACCGCTCTCAAATGAGTCATCCTGTACTCTTAGGACGAGAGTTTATTCGCGACATTGCAGTTGTCGATATCAGTCGCAAATATCTACATACGGAAATTAAGTAAAAACAATAAGGTAAGTTATGACGTCAAGAGTTCCTTTTTACCTGTCTATTCTCCTTTTGGTCGTAGCAGGGATAACATTGAGTGTCTTACGACATCAATCCTATGGTGTGCCTTGGACACCGGGTGAAACACGTCAAGTTTGGGATATTGAGGCTCGCGTAGAATTCAACGCACAGCAACAACCCGTTAAAGCCTCACTGGCAATACCAGAGACTCAAACTGGTTACACACGCATTAACCGTTCAGCTTCTTCTCCAGGCTACGGTATCTCTTACATTCAAACTGAAGCGGGCTCTCGCGCAGAATGGTCTATTCGCGAAGCCTCTGGTGCACAAACCATCTACTATCGCACCCAGTTTCTTGTCGATCCTCAGGCTAAAGTACATTATGCAGCACCTACAGGCGATATCACTCCACCAACCTTTGATGGCCCAAGTGAAGCGGCAGCAAAAGCGCTGATTGAACGTGCGAACCAACGTTCAGCCGATGACGTTACCTTCACTCGAGAGCTAATCAAAACCCTTAACGATGGTGACAGCCAAAATGCAGCTCTTATCCTCAGCAAAATGGATAAAGTTGAGGCAATCAACAAATTGCTTTCCTATGCTCAGATCCACAATAAAGTTGTTGGTGTGATTGAGCTAGAAGATGGCCGACGCCGTCAAAGCATTCAACACATGAACCAAGTATGGAGCGGGACGGATTGGGTTCTCTACAACCCAGAATCTGCTTCTCCAGAAGAACAAGCCAATCTACTGGTTTGGGATGAATCTAACGTTTCTCTACTTGACCTAGTCGGTGGTCAGAACAGCCAAGTTCATTTCTCAATGATTGCTCAAGAAGTCTCACCTAAACAGGCAACAATGGAGAAGGTTGAAGCCGATAATCTCCTGAATCTATCCATCCACAGTCTCCCGTTGGAAGAGCAATCGATGTTTAAGACCATCATGCTTATCCCAATCGGAGCACTGATTGTAGTGTTCCTGCGCGTGATTGTGGGTCTTAAGACATCAGGTACATTCATGCCAGTTCTGATTGCAGTAGCCTTCGTACAAACCCAACTAGTCACGGGTATCGTTGGTTTCCTACTTATCGTGGGTACGGGTCTTGTTATTCGCAGCTACCTATCTAAACTCAACCTACTGTTGGTTGCACGGATATCCGCGGTAATCATTACTGTAATCATGATCATCTCAGTATTTACTGTGGTGGCGTTTAAGATTGGTCTTACCGAAGGTCTGTCTATCACCTTCTTCCCAATGATTATCCTTTCTTGGACAATCGAACGTATGTCGATTCTATGGGAAGAGGAAGGCGCGAAAGAGGTGGCTCTGCAAGGTGGTGGTTCACTATTGACCGCTGTACTTGTTTATCTGGCTATGACCAACCCGTACATCCAGCACCTGACCTTCAACTTCATCGGTCTACAACTGATTGTTCTAGCAGGTATCCTACTACTAGGTACTTACACAGGTTACCGTTTAACTGAATTACGTCGATTCAAGCCACTAGCGGAGGACTAAACGATGTTTTCACGTTTTACTTCGCAATTTACATCCCCAAGCAAGCTTCGTCATAAGGGCATCATGGGGATGAACCAACGTAACCATAGCTTTATCGGTCGTTACAACGACCGTTCAAAGTACCCATTGGTGGATGACAAGCTAAAAACTAAGATCATCGCAGAGCAGGCAGGTTGTACTGTGCCAAAGCTCATTGGTGTGATTAGTAACCAAGCAGAAGTTAAGCGCATCCACAAGATGGTAAAAGACTGGCCAGGATTTGTAATCAAACCTGCTCAAGGAAGTGGTGGTAAAGGCATCCTCGTTATCATCTCGCACAAAGACGGTGTTTACACCAAGCCTTCTGGTGCAACGATTAACGAAGAAGATGTAGAGCGCCACATCAGTAACGCCCTCGCGGGTTTGTTCTCGCTCGGCGGTAAGAACGATGTTGCCGTGGTTGAAAACTTAATTAAGTTTGATAACTGCTTCGATGGCTACAGTGTTGAGGGTGTGCCAGATGTTCGAATCATCGTGTTCAAAGGCTACCCTGTGATGGCAATGATGCGCTGTTCTACAACTGCATCGGATGGTAAAGCGAACTTGCACCAAGGGGCCGTCGGTATCGGTATTGATATCGCCACAGGCCGCGCCGTTCGCGCTGTTCAGTTTGACCAACCGGTTACGCATCACCCTGACACTGGCCAAGACTTAAGTCAGCTTCAGGTTCCCCATTGGGAGAGGCTACTCACCCTAGCCGCAAGCGCTTGGGAGATGGCTGGATTGGGTTACATGGGTACCGATATGGTGCTAGATAAAGAAGAAGGCCCAATGGTTCTAGAGCTCAATGCTCGCCCAGGCCTTGCTATCCAAATCGCCAATGGCGCAGGCTTACTGCCTCGCCTGCAGCACATCGAAAACATGGGTACTCCTGCAGAGTATCCTAAGCCTGCCGAGCGTGTAGCTTACGCAGCGAAACAGTTCGGTGTGTTTGCTAAAGAGATTAGCAAGTAGCTGATTGCTTCACTCATATTAGAAAAGCCCGCATCCGCGGGCTTTTTGTTTATCTGCACCTAATTAGTGAATAAGTGCTAGGTAGTATTTGTTCATCTAAAAAGCATAAAAAAGTAAGGCTAGGGTTTCCCCTAGCCTTTTTACTTCAGCGCATATTGCTACAACACTTCTTCTATTAGTTGCTCTGTTTGACTTTGCGGTTTCGACTCACTGCCAAAACCTCTCAAACCCACCACGTGTACATGTTCGTGGTCTTTAAACACTTTACGAACCAGCTTGTAGGTCGTGCCTTTCTCAGGGCTAATGTTCTCAGGTGCTGCGATGAGAAGCTGCATATCAAGACGGTCACAAAGCTCGAACAAGGTATTGATCGACTTGGTATCCAAACGTGCGGCTTCATCAAGGAACAACAGACGACAAGGCACAATGTCTTTACTGCGCAAGCGGCGGGACTCTTCTTCCCAGCTTTGCACTACCATCAATAGAATCGACTGACCGGTACCGATCGCTTCACCTGTCGATAACGCGCCAGATTCGGCTTGCAGCCAGCCATCAGAGCCTCGATTGACTTCAACGCTTAGCTCTAGGTAGTTACGGTAATCTAATAACTCTTCGCCTAAAACTTGCGGCGAGCGTTGACCCATATCGATATGAGGATTCACGCGCTGGAACAGCTTGGCAATCGCTTCTGAGAAGGTGAAGCGGTTACTTTCAAACAGGTCTTTGTGCTGAGCTTGTTGCTCGGCAAGACCGTTCAATAGAATCTCGTGACTTTCACGCACTTTTACGTTCAAGCGCACACCTTTCACCTGGCCAAAGCCAATGTTCGACAAACCTTGGTTAAGCATGCGAATACGGTTTTGCTCACGCTGAATGGTCTTCTTGATGATGCTTGCGACAGAATCCGAGCTGATCGCCAGTCGATTTTCACGCTGAGTCAGCTCTTCCGTTAGACGAGCAAGCTCAACTTCCATCTCTTCAATCGCTTCCACCGGATCGTCGGTATGGATAATATCCTGACGAATACGCTCACGCAGATGTTGGTAAACGGCGATGTAGAACAGAACTTTACGCTCTGGATGCGCGGTGTCTTCCGACAAACGCAGTGCATCACGCAGATCATCATTATCCGCAACCGCCAAACGCAGCGCACCTAGCGACTTATCCGACATCGAACGAAGCTCTCCTGCCGATAGGTAAGCCAGCTCGCGTTTATGAAGTCGGCGCTCAACATCGTTTGCACGTGCCAAGCGAAGAACCGAGCACCAACCTGCTTTCGCAGCCACCACGAAGGTACGCAGTTCAACATACTCTTTTTGTACTTTCTTAAGGCGCTTCGCCAAGCCTTTCATTTCAAGTTCAGTCGATGTCAGCGTACGCTCATATTCGCTCTTACGGCTACGTGAGGTATGCAAACGCTCTTGCAGCTCATCACGACGACGTACAGCACGCTCTTGCGCACCTTCGTCAGCGGTGACACCATACTCTTGTAGCTCTTGCTTGAACTCTTGTACTGTTTCAAGTTTCGCCTGATGGGAGCTCTTCAACGACGCCAATACTTGATTGTATTGGTTCATCTGACCTTGAGCTTGCTTCAACTCCTCGCGAGAACGGCTTCGAGCCTGCTCCGCTTGGCTAAGTTTCGCTTTCAGCTGCTCGCTCAGTTCGCTGCTCTTGTTAAGCAAATCAACCGAATCTGAGTAGTCAAAGTAGTGACGACGTTCCACAAGATCAGACAACGCAAAGATCTGTTTCTTTAGATTTTGTAGCCCTTCATCCGCCGCTTTGTATTGCGCTTCTAAAGCATCAAACTGCTCGGGATCGGCATCCAATGCAGAAGCTACTTTTTCAAGCTCCGTTGCCGCTTTTCCGTGATTGTTTAGGAACGATTTTGCTTCTGACAACTGAGCTATTTTCTCTTCCAATTCGTCAAAACGAGCTTGAAGCGTATCGTCTTCAATCAGCATCATGTTCGGCGCAAGCTTATCTAGAGACACAAGGGCTTGCTTGCTGGATTGAAGCTGTGAACGTTGCTGCTGTTCTTTAGACTCTAGGTCACTTAGGACACGAGACACCTGATTGCGTTTCTCTCGGGCAACATTCAGAGCTTGTTCAGGGTCCGATTCAAAAGCTACTTGAATGTGGCTTGCCACAAACTGGTTGAACGATTGGAATAAACGCTGCATTTTCTGAGAGTCAAATGCCGCTTTTGCGTGTTTCTCTACCACTTCTTCGCGCTCATTGCGAAGTAGTTCCAAACGCTGTTCACGCGCCGCGCGGCCAAACAGTGGAATTTCAGGGAAACGCGAGTAACGCATTTGGCGCTCGTTCATACGAACACAAACCGCGCCCTCTAGCTCTTCTGCGTCAAATGAACTGTCGTCGAAGGCATCAATGTCGCCTTCAATGATGTACAAATCTTCAGGGCAGTCATCTAGCTCAACGAGTTTTTCTTCGATGCGTGATAAGTCAGACACCACAATCGCATGGCGCGCAGGGCCATAC
Organism: Vibrio mexicanus; assembly: GCF_001012815.1. GTDB lineage: Bacteria > Pseudomonadota > Gammaproteobacteria > Enterobacterales > Vibrionaceae > Vibrio > Vibrio mexicanus. The sequence goes on along the minus strand of NZ_JYJP01000026.1, from coordinate 34,744 downwards.
ATGGCACTAAAGTAAGGCGCGTCATCAATGGTAATGTCGTCGTAGATCTCAGACAGCAACACACCACCAAGCGTGTCTGCTAACCCTTTCAAGCGAGGGTCATTTGAACCACCCGGCGATGCTAGGCGTTCAATTTCACCGTCAAGTTCAGAACGGCGCTGAGCAAGCTTGTCCTTAGCCAAAGAAAGCTCTTTCTCTTGCTCAAGTACAACTTGCATTTGACCCATGACTGCTTGGCTATCTGCTAGCTCTACGCCACTTTGTTCGCGCAGTTTTTCTAGCGCATCATTTGCGGCAATCCATGTTGGTGCAATGGCTTCAAGTTTGGTGATTTCAGCATTGGCATCTTGTTCAATCCGGCGCTGGTCACTGCGCTGGTCACGCAGTTCCTCTTGAGCTATCTCAAGGGACTCGATTTGCATCGCATGACGTTCACGCTCTTGCTCAAAAGCCATTTCATCAACAAGCTCAACGTGGAACTGCTTCTGGTATTCAGTGAGAGATTCACGAACTTGACGCTGCTGATTCAGGTTGCGTTCTAAATCACGATGCTGAGCTCGCCACTGCTGATCATTTTGCGCGATTTGCTGAGACTCACGAGCTTTAACAAGCGCTTTCTTCGCATGCTCAGACGCATCTTTACGTTCGATTTGGCCAACAATGCTCTGAACAAGCTTTAGAGCAGTTTCGAATTGCTCTGCCGCTGCAGATGACATATCCAGACGATGCTTGATTGAAAGTAGCTCATTGGTACTTTGCGACTCTTTATTCTTAAGATCCGCCACCAAAGCCTGAGCCGACTCCGCAGTTAGACCATCTTCGCCAAGTAGCTGTTTCGCTTTATCCAACGCCTGTACAGCTTGCTGATATTGAAGCGCTCGGGTTTGCTGAACATCGAGTGCCTGTTGGTAATCCGCAAGCTGAGTCTTGAGGCTATCCACTTCCTCTTCAGAAACCGTCGCCTGCTCTTCAACCATCAGCACGCGCTCTTGGGCTTCTTCAACCACCATCATCTGTTCTTCAAGGCGCTCACTTAGTTCCTCGAGATCTTCTTGATAGCGTTCAATTTTCTCTTGTTGACGAAGCGCGTTTTGAACAAGCTGCAAGTGATCGGATGCCGCTTGATAGTCTTGTTCTAGCGCCGACTCAGATTCCACTAATAACTCGAGTTCTTCTTGAACTCGATTGAGGAGATTGTTTTGCTCAACTAATGTTTCACGAGAACCGAACAGTTCTGAGCGCAGTGAAAGCGTCTGTTCAAGCTTGTTGCGACGATCATTGGCATGGCGCATGTAGTCAGCAGCCACATAGTTAGTCGACTCAGTGATGAGATGCTTAAAGAGGTCACGATCTGCCTGCGTCGTTTTGATCGCTTCCAGCGTCATACGGTTTTCACGCAGCGCGGATTCCATATCTTGGAACGCTTTCTTCACCCCGCCGTTTTGCGGCAATAAGTAATCACGTAAAGATCGAGTAATCGCACTTGAGATACCACCGTATAGAGAGGCTTCAATCAGGCGATAGAACTTAGAGCGATCGCTTGAGTTACGTAGTTTTTTAGGCACTACGCCAAACTCAAACATCTGCGCGTGATAATCAACGATCGAGTTAAACGCTTTAAAATGCGCCGTTTCGTATTGCGCGATCGACTCTTTTACTTCCGCAATTTGACGCACGCGAGCGTGATTGCCCGAAACCGCTTCGATAAGGATATCCGTTGGCTTTACGTCACTTGGTAAGCCTTGAATCACGAAAGGCTTGATGTCGACTTTCTTATCACGACCCGCGACTTGCTGAAGCTTAACCGCAAACAATAAGCGCTGATTTCGTGAGTTCACCACATCCAGTGCTGCATAACAGGCACCAGGCTGAAGCTTACCGTACAGGCCTTTGTCTCGTGATGCCTGTGAGCTGCCTGCTTCAGTGGTATTTCTAAAGTGAAGTAGGCTCTGATCTGGGATAAGTGCGGTGATGAACGCCGCCATCGTGGTTGACTTACCCGCACCGTTACCACCAGAAAGTGTAGTTACGAGACCATCGATATCAAAGGTACGTGCAAAAAAGCCGTTCCAGTTAACCATGGTCAGTGATTGATATTTACCGCGTTCAATCATGCTTCACCTTCTTGTTCTTCTAATGACTCAGCATTATCTTGATTGTCGTCTTCTTTAAGCAAGCTGCCTTGGCTTGGCTCTTGGGTGTGCACTACAGCTTCACCATCGCGGATCAAACGTAGTTGCGCTTCACGCATATCATCGCCAACTCGTACATCCGCACCAAAGCGGAACACCGCCTCACTGATTCTGAATTTACCCGTTTCACCAATATGGATGATCATTCCTAATCGGCGAAGACGACGAAGTGACGTTCTCACTTTATCGAACAGTTTTTCTTTGTCTAAGTCAGATCCAGTAGCACGGTTAGTCACAAGCTTCATAAGCTTCTGCTCATCCGCTAACTGCATCAACTCATCGTACAGCTCTTGGTTGGTAAAAATACCTTCGTGAGCCAAACGCTCTGGGCTTAGGTAAAGGAAACACAGCACCTTTCCAACTAGCATATCTAGCTCAGAAAGCACACTACGGCTGATCAGTGTGGTAGAACGAGGACGCAGGTAAAAGAAGCCTTCTGGCGCTTTTACAAGCTCAGTGTTATAGCGTTGATAAAACAAAGCAAGCTCGGTTTCAAAATCGGATAGCAACGCATGGTTATCGAGATCTTCACTTGATATGTGACGCCCTGCACGCAACATGCTATCCAACGCAGGAAATAGCGGGTTGGAAATCGCTTTTACCAGATTCTCTGGCATGTATTCATTAGTATCTGTCGATGACATTTGCTTGTACCTTTGCGCCAAAATCGTTGATTGCTTGCCAGTCTGGTTGTATCGCTTGGTAATCAGATTCTGAGTAACCAAGGCGAACCGCTTGATCGACAACGATTCGAGCTAAATCAAAATGATGTGTTGTTGGATGCTGAGCTAGGTAGTCACGAAGCACGGTGCCAAGATCGATTGGCGTGCCGTGTTGCTTATGAACCACCAGCATCGAGGCGATCCTTTCGGACAACTCATCATTGACCTGTTGAAATTCTTCATATTCGACTTCGAGTGGTACCTGTCCGGTCACCTCATCATCACGGAGCACTAAGGCTTCATCGCGAAGATCACTCAAACGTTCGGCGTCTGCGTAAGTCAGGAACCAAGGTTGATCGAAGTAATCATTCACTGATTGACGTAAACGCTGACTGAAGGCGCGGTTTTTATCCATATCGATAGCGGTACGGATGAATTTATGGACGTGACGGTCGTAGCCAATCCATAGGTCGATCGCTTGTTGCCCCCAGCTTGTGATACGGTCGAGCTTCATCTGCAAGCCAAACAGAGTCTCACCGATAAACTCAAGTTCTTCGTCACCGTAGACAATTTCTTGAATATCAAGGATCTGTGTTTGCAGATCATCACCCGCCGCTTGAAGGGTATCTTGCAGCTCCTTCAAAGTGTTTGAAGTCTCTGACAGCAGAGTTTCACAGTTATTGATCGCTTCGCGCCAATCTTTGTTAAGTAGTTCTGCTATCTGTAGTTTGACGGCTTGTTGCTGCTCATCCATCACACGTTGGTTAAGATCGATCTGATCGAAGATCTCACCCACCGAGTATTTCAAAACGCCATAAACATTTTTCTTCCAGTGCTCTGGAGTACCGCCTTTTTGCGCCGCTTCAATGGCTTTTGCCATTTCATCCGCCACCATAGAAAGCTGAATCGAAAGCTTCAGCTTTGAGAACTCACGGTGACGAACGTAATAATCGGTAATACCAATCGCGAGTGGAGACAGCCTGTAAATACTTGCTCCATCAGTCACTTCACTAGTAAAGCGACTAATAAGCCTCTGCTTGACCAGTTCATTGATGGCATTGTTGGCTCTAAATGCTGACGCATCGCCAGTTTCATCGAACATGCGAGTGACGATAGCGAATGTGTCGTGCAACTCGCCTTCACCCAATTCCTCATCAAAACGTTCACTACTGAGTACGGCAATCGAAATTAAGAATGCCAGTCGTTCAGTCGATAAGTTTAGCGAGAAATCATTATGCTTAACCCAGGTTACCAATTCTTCGATTGGTTGTTCGGTAGCATTGAGAGTCATCCCACTCATTGTTTATCCTGTTTCTTCTTTGCCCATACATGTATGTATCGGCCTAACGAGAGGTAAGGCTCTTGGCGACATAACTGCCTTTCAAGTTCCAGTACATCTTCAAACTGGTAGTCACCCATGTATTCCATGTTTCCAATATAATCACTAAAGGAGCGAATACCTGACTTTCCACATATTTCAAATCCGCAAGCTTCTATCCATTGATAGACATCTTCCGGCTTCAGCCCTCTTTGAGGCTGAAGTTTAAACCGTTTTCTGTGCGGCATTCCATCTAATACATGAGGAATGTTTCCGCAAATAACATTTTTGTAAACCAAGCCGTGATGGTTGTAGAACATAATAGAAGCCATGCCTTCAGGCCTGACTTGTTCTAATACTTTTTCTAGCGCTGGCTTGGGATCCGCTAACCATTCCATCACTGCGTGAAACATCACCAAATCAACCGATTTATTGAGGTGTTCATCAATAGACTGGACTGGAGAATGGACGAACCGATACTGCTCAAGCAGGTCGTTCTTTTCAATATCCTGACGAGCCAGTTGTAGCATTTCCGAAGATAGATCACACAAAGTAATTCGGTGCCCTAGTTTAGCCAACTTTTGCGAAAGCTGCGCTAGTCCACCACCCGCATCCAGCACTTGGAGAGCACTTTCGCTCGCCGCCAAATCGGCCAGTATCTGCTGAAAATCTTCCCAGACAATAACTTGGCGGATCTCGCCTTTGTCAGAGCCGTAAATATTTTTTGCAAATTTGTGGGCAATATCGTCGAAATTACGGTCTTGAGTCACGTTGCTTAGGTTATGATAATGAATCGTGCCGCTATTCTGTCATAGGAATAGTAGGAATAAAGAGGGTTTCTCTCTTTTTATTATCAACTGATGTTTTTTCGGACTATTTAAGTATGTTTGAGCTGAAAAAAGTGGTTTCTTCTATACTCATGCCGTTACCTGCGATGCTAATCATCGGTTTTCTTGGCTTGATGTTGATAATGTTTACCACCAAACGAAAAACTGGATGTTTCGTTGTTCTGTTTTCCCTTTGCGGAATTTTTCTGATCGCCTTCCAACCATTTTCTAGCCGCCTATTACTGCCTATGGAGAGGCAACACACTGTATTTTTACCCGTCGACCAGTCCATTGACTATGTCATGGTGCTTGGCAGCGGACATGTGGTCGATGACCAAATTCCACCAACCTCTGAACTTAGCCGTGCAGGTCTAATGAGACTCACTGAGGGTATTCGAATTCTGCGAATGTACCCGGGTTCGAAATTGATCCTGTCTGGCTATGATGGCGGCTCGGGCGTCAGCAACGCTCGCATGATGGCTAAAGTCGCTCTTGCGCTCGGTGTGTCTAAGTCTGACATCATTTTGCTCGAAACTGCGAAAGACACCTGGGAAGAAGCTAGGCAAGCAGCTGCTTTTGTTAAGCAGCGCCAAATAGTTTTAGTCACTTCAGCAAGTCACATGCAACGTGCGCTTAATGAATTTCATTCTGCAGGCGTTAAACCCTACCCTGCACCGACAAACTTCTTAGCCCACGCCAACATTACGCAAGGCTGGGAAAGATTTACGCCTAAGGGGAAATACCTTGAGCAAACCGAACGTTACTGGCACGAAACGCTTGGCTTGGTATGGCAAAATTTACGTGACTGGGCTTCGGACTATGAAGAACAAGCCTTAGAGGCGACGGAAAGTACCCTTTAATCTGTCAATTGTGAAGTCACCAATCAAAAAAAACCGAAGCGATTAGCTTCGGTTTTTTATTTACTTTCTTGGGCAACTTTCGTCGGGTCGTTCTATGCGTCGCCAGCGAACATATAGCCTTCACCATGCACGGTGACAAAGATTTGCGGATTCTTAGGGTCGAACTCCATTTTGGCACGCATTCGACGAATCAGAACATCAATTGTTCTGTCATTTGGTGCATCAACGCGATGGCTGATCATGTTTAAAATACGCTCTCGGCTCAGCACTTGATTTGGGTGAGATGACAAAGCAACAAGCAGTTCATATTCAGCTTTAGTTAGCTTCACAGGCTCGCCGTTGCGGCTAAGTGCTCGCCTTTGAATATCAAATGTCCATTCAGCGAAACGGACAATATTGTCATTGTGTTCTTGAGGCTGTTGAACACTCGCATTACGTGCATTCGATATACGCCACAGCAAGTTCTTAACGCGCACCAACAGCTCACGAAGCTCAAAAGGTTTGGTCACGTAATCATCCGCGCCCATTTCAAGGCCAACAATTTTATCGATGCTGTCAGTTCGGCCGGTAACCAAAATAATACCGATGTCTGACTGGCTGCGAAGTTCTCGGGTCAACATTAAACCGTCACTGCCTGGTAGATTAATATCAAGCATAACTAAATCGATCGAGTGTTGTTTTAGCATGTCACGCATTTCATCCCCACTTTCAGCTTCACTGACCGTGTAGCCTTCATTCTGGAAATAACCAGCAAGTTTGGTGCGTGTTACTACATCGTCTTCAACGACTAGAACGTGATAACTCATAAATTTTCTACTTATATTGACCGAAATGTACCCAGCCATTCTATTCATAATCCTTAACAATTCTAGCACTAGTCTTGAATAAACTAAGAAAGATGTGACTTTATTGATTCAAAACAAGCTCTCTTTGCCCCATTCATAACCGCCAATATATTGAAATTAATCATCATACTATGCGTTACCCCTATTCATTTTTATTCGTTACACTAAAGGGATAGACATTCTAGGAATGATAACCATGCAAGAACTAAAAACATTCAATGAAAAGCGTGCAGAGATCTACTGGTGGCTTTCAAGCCTTTTCGCTAAAGAACTTACCGAAGAGGATCTAGAGCAATACCATAGCCAGACCATTCGAAGCTTTCTTACCGGCCTAGGTGAAAACGAAGAACTAAGCGGCCCAATTGAAAAGTTAATCGACTCACTAAACCGACTTCAGGACAGAGAAGATGCTCAACTGGAGTTATCTGCAGACTTTTGCGACCTCTTCTTAAAGTCTGAAAAGGAATCGGCGCTTCCTTACGCTTCCATTTACTTGTGCAAATCTGGTCTTTTGAACGAGCAGCCTGCAAAGGATATGGAAAAGGTGATGGCAGAGCATGGCATTGCCGTAGACTCCAAGCTCAATGAGCCGGCTGATCACATTGCTATCGAATTGGATTTCTTGGGCAACCTTGTTATTCGCTCGAACGAGCTGGAGCAAGAAGCGCATTTTAATGACGCTCTACTGGAACAAGAAACGTTCATACGTGAACATATACTCACTTGGGTGCCACAGTTCGTCAAGCAAGCTCAAAGCAAAGATGAGTTTGGGTTCTACGCTGCGGTTGCACTCGTCACCGAGGCTTTCCTAAGACTAGATAGCCGCTATTTGTTAGGTAACTAGCCTAAGTTTTCACTGCGGTTTTGTGACTAAGACGAACATTACATCGTTTTTCGTTGCGACCACACGTAATGCGGTCTAATATTGGCAGTGAAAACTATAGATTTATAATAATGATACAAACCGCTGCATATCGGCGGTTTTTGTGTTTCTGATGCATCCTGCAAAATGTTTCGTTGAAATGGGTGCACAGTAATCGACAGGACAAGACCCTATGGCAACCATTAAAGATGTCGCACGCCTTGCTGGCGTTTCGACAACGACTGTATCTCATGTCATTAACAAAACACGATTTGTTGCGGAAGCCACGCAAGAAAAAGTCATGGAAGCGGTTAAAGAGCTCAACTACGCACCAAGCGCAGTAGCCCGAAGCCTTAAGTGTAATACCACTCGAACGATTGGCATGTTGGTCACTCAATCGACCAACTTATTCTTCTCTGAAGTGATCGATGGTGTAGAGAGCTACTGTTACCGCCAAGGTTACACGCTCATTCTATGTAACACAGGTGGCATTTACGAAAAGCAGCGCGACTACATTCGAATGCTGGCAGAGAAACGTGTCGACGGCATCTTAGTCATGTGCTCAGATTTGACTGAAGAGCTTTTAGAAATGCTGGATCGCCATGCGGACATTCCAAAAGTTATTATGGACTGGGGCCCAGAGAGCTCTCAAGCAGACAAAATCATCGATAACTCGGAAGAAGGCGGCTACCTAGCGACTAAGTACCTAATCGATAAAGGTCACCAGAAAATTGCTTGCCTTAGCGGTCATTTCGAAAAAGCCGCATGTCAGGAACGTATCGCTGGATACAAACGCGCTCTGAACGAAGCCAATATTGATGTTATCGATGACTGGATCTTAGAAGGTAACTTTGAGTGTGATACTGCGGTTCTTGCAGCCGACAAGATTGTCGCGATGGACGAAATGCCCACTGCTATCTTCTGTTTCAACGACACAATGGCACTGGGTTTAATGAGCCGTCTACAGCAAAAAGGCGTTAGAATTCCAGAGGATATGTCAGTTATTGGTTACGACAACATCGAACTTGCGGAATACTTCTCTCCGCCACTGACTACCGTTCACCAACCTAAACGTCGTGTTGGTAAAAACGCATTTGAAATTCTACTTGAGCGTATCAAAGACAAGGAGCATGAGAAGCGAATCTTTGAAATGCGCCCAGAAATTGTGGAAAGAAAAACCGTTAGAGATCTACTTAAATAGTTGATTTGATAAAATAAATCCGTTTTGTGCATCACTATTTATGCACAAAACGCGTTATAATTACGGTAAATATTTGAAGCAATATCACACTTAGCGTATTAAAATGTGATACTAACCCAAAAAACTATTTATCCTTATTATTGAAGTCACGCACAGGGCAAACCATTCGAAAGGGTGGGACGCAAAGCCTCCGGCCTCAGTCTATTATTAAAATAGAACAGGTAGCGGGGTTGCCGATGGCAAATATGCAAAGATACACACAGTTATATTTAACTTTTCTCAGACACTCTCTCTGCATCGTTTTGCTAATCTCTCGGACCTGATTTGGTGGCGTATTGTTAATACACCGAGAATATACAGCATGGATAAACCAGTATTAAAAGATTCAATGCGACTTTTTGAGCAGCTAGGACGAATCAAATCTCGTTCAATGTTCGGTGGTTTCGGCATTTTCGCCGATGACACCATGTTTGCTCTAGTCGTCAGAGATAAACTTCACCTTAGAGCGAATGACAAAACCTCTAATGAGTTCAAATCCTTAGGCTACAAACCTTACGTTTATAAAAAACGTGGGTTCCCAGTAGTGACCAAGTACTTTGCGCTGCCAGAAAGCTGGAGTGAAAACCCAGAGAAAACGCTAAGCGACGCACGTGATGCCTTAGCTGCAGCTAAAGTCGAAAAAGAAACACAAGCGACAAGTAAACCTGAGCGCCTGAAGGATCTTCCAAATCTCCGTCTTGCGACTGAACGAATGCTAAAGAAAGCAGGTATCGAGTCAGTGCCAGAATTGGAAGCCAAGGGCGCTGTAGAGGCGTTTAAAGCGATTAGGCAAACTCACTCTTCAGATGTCGGTTTAGAACTTCTCTGGGCTTTAGAGGGCGCGATTAAGGGCACGCACTGGTCCGTAATCCCTCAGGCAAGAAGAGATGAACTCGCAAATCGAGTCAACTAGATAGCTTAAAAAACCAACGCTTAGCGTTGGTTTTTTTATTTCTTGAAAGTTTCTCGATAAACACCGTGTCTGTTTAAATAGAACAGCTGCATGTAAGAGGACATCATGAACAAAAAGCTAATTTTAGGACTTCTATTCGTTTTAGTAGTGGTATTACTCGCCACCAACTTTAGTCATCATCTGACCCTTGAGAACGCAAAAGCTCAGCAACAGGCTCTTAGCCAGTTCATTGATGATAACTTTGTCGTTGCCGCTTTAGGCTATTTCGTGTTCTACATCAGTATCACAGCATTTTCGGTACCCGGCGCTGCAGTTGTTACGTTACTAGGAGCAGCACTGTTTGGTTTTTGGACAAGTTTGCTGCTTGTCTCTTTCGCCAGCACGATTGGTGCGACTCTCGCGTTTTTGAGTAGCCGATATTTACTGAAGGACTGGGTTCAAGCCAAATTTGGCGATAAGCTGTCGACTATTAATGAAGGTATCGAGAAGGATGGTGCGTTTTATCTCTTTTCATTACGCTTAATTCCTATCTTCCCGTTCTTTTTGATCAACCTGCTTATGGGTCTATCCCCTATCGCTGTGAGTCGTTTTTACCTAGTCAGCCAGCTCGGCATGCTTCCAGGTACTGCGGTATACCTCAATGCGGGTACTCAACTTGCACAAATTGACAGCCTCGCTGGAATCGTCTCTCCTACCGTGATAGCGTCTTTCGTATTACTTGGCCTATTCCCAATTGTGTCTAAATGGATTATGAATAAGGTACGCAAGACTCCCACCACTCAAGAGGGCTAACGATTGAATATCTTTACAGCGCAAAACCCACCCGAAGCCCATCTAATGCTGCAGCTTTTACGAATGGAGGGCGTTAGGTGCGAGATAAGAAACGAAGCGCTGTTTAGCTTACAAGGGGAGTTGCCTGTGGGAGAGGACTCCTCTCCCCATATTTGGTTACTAGACCAGACACAAAAAATCTTTGCGCAATCTATTGTCAGCGATTATCTAAAACAGCGCGACAATACTGCTGGATTCCAAGACTGGCGTTGCGAGCACTGCGGTGAAACAAACGAAGGTCAATTTGCTGCGTGCTGGCAATGTGGAGAAGTGGCACCGGACTAACGAGTCTAAACCTACTTAATTTATATTCTGTTTGATGAACTCAATAGAATGGCGATTAAACTCGTCAGGCTGCTCGACGTTGCATACGTGACCGCAGTTAGGAATCTCATGTAGACAACTCGACTCATGCACTTCAACCATCTCTTTCACCGGTTGGATGAACATATAGTCACGTTCTCCCATAAGGTACAATGTAGGAATTGGCAATTCCTTCTCTTTGAAGTACCTCATCATAGGGTTGACTTCCGCCGCGAGCATAAACCAGCGCTTGAACTCTTTCTGGCAAAGCTTTTTAGCTTCTCGTACAAATAACAATCGCGATTCTTTCTGACTCTTCTGTGGCATCACAATGTAAGCAAACAGCCTGTATAACCACATGTAGGGAATCACATGCTTACTTAAGTTACCCAACTGCACCAATATCTGCGAACGTACATTAAATCGAGTAACAGCTCCGCCCAACACCATGGTTCTAACTCGTTCATTGGCTAACTCGGCCAGATTTCTCACGATAATTGTACCTAGAGACATGCCTACAAAATGAGCCGACTGGATCTTCAAATGATCCAGCACTTTTAAGATATCCATCGTGACGCATTTAAAGGTGTATTTGTTCGTGATGAGGTCTTTAATAAACTCATTGGATTTGCCATGCCCACGAAGGTCAATCAGCAGCAGATTAAAGTGTTCTTTGTACGCTTTGATCTGTTTAAACCAAATGGACGAGCTACCACCTGCTCCATGCACGAATACCACCCACTCGTTGCTCGTTGGATGAGTAAAAGTTTTATGAAAAAGTAAGGATTGAGACATGGTATTTATGGGTATTGCTATCACTAAAAATTCTGCAGGGAGAGTACCACAGCCCTGCCATTAAGTATCATCGAATTGTTAGCATGAAGCTTTAATGATACTGCTCTGACAAAGGATGGCACGAAAAAGCGCATACATCAAACAAAAGAAAAGGTGCCCTTAGGCACCTTATTTTCATGCTTTCGCACTCATATAGAGCTCTATATATTCTTTGGCACTTTCCACCCAAGAGAACTCTTGCTGCATTGCATAAAGCTGCACGCGTTTTACTTCATTCGGTTGCTGAACGTAGAGCAACAAAGATCGCATCATCACATTAAGCAATGCTTGAGGTGAAGGCTCTTCGAAAATAAAGCCCGTCGCAACTTCAGGGTTGGCGTCATAATCGTTGACGCTATCCTTCAAACCACCTACCGCTCGAACGATAGGCAGTGTGCCATAAGCCATGCTATAAATTTGGTTTAATCCACAAGGTTCAAACTCAGATGGCATCAAGAAGAAATCACTGCCTGCTTCAACGAGGTGAGCAAGCTCATTGTTGTACGCCTCGACAAACTTGAACCTGTCTGGATACTTATTCGAAATTGCCGCTAATTGATGAGCCAGCACAGGATCACCTGTTCCAACAATGACAAGCTGTACATCGAACTTTAGGAAATTTTCTAAGATGGGTAACAGGTAGTGAACACCTTTTTGATTCGTCAATCGACATACCATGCCATACATGGCAACGTCGGACTGACCTAATCCTACCTTTTCTTGTAACGCAGACTTCGCAGCGTTCTTGCCACGCACCATACTCTGGCGGTTTGCCTTGTAGGTTTTTGGCAATGCTGAATCCGTTTCTGGATTCCAAGCACTGTAGTCACAACCATTTAAGATCCCGACTAAATCGCAAGCTCTCGATTGAAACTCTTGCGCCATTCCATGACTGCCAAGCTCCGTTTTAAGCTCTTCAGCGTAAGTTGGGCTAACAGCATTGATCTTATCTGCGCAAGCCACCGCCGCTTTCAGCATAGTAACGTGCGAATTACTCACTGCCGCCTCGGGCACATAGAAGCTATGCATCTCGGGTAGACATTGCAGTTCGTTGTAGCTAAATACGCCTTTAAACACCGCGTTATGAATTGAGATAACGCTCTTCATCGATGCAAAGAACTCATCGTGACCATGGCGATGCTTAAGTAGATAAGGCACAAACCCCGTATGCCAGTCGTTTGCGTGAACAATGTCAGGCCTAAAGTCTAATTTAGGCAACATATCTAGACACGCTGCACTGAAGAATGCAAAGCGCTCGCCATTATCCATGTATGCCTGATTGTTCTCTGCATACATTGCCGGTCTGTCAAAATACTCATCACAACGAATACCATAAACAGGGACATCTCCGACCTTTAGGCTTACCACTTGATAAGCCGTATGCGGCCATGAGTTTAACGTTGTTTCGAGAATAACTTCGGCATGTTCTACATTTGGAATCAAGCTGTAAGCTGGAATGGCAATACGAACATCTTGATCGAGTGTAAGAAGTGCTTCAGGCAGTGCCTTGGCAACATCTGCCAAGCCACCGCTTTTAATTAACCCTTCAACTTCAGATGCTACAAAGAGAATAGAAAGGTGATTAGTAGCCAACTCTTGCTCCTTTTGGAATGACTACAATGCCATCTTCTGAGACGTGGAAATGCTTCTTGTCTTCTTGAAGATTAATACCAATTTGAGTTCCCGGTGCGATGTCTGCATCTTTATCGATAATCACGCGGCGCAGAACACACCCTTCGCCGATCTTCACATCGCCAAGTAGGATACTCTCACTGATGTCACATGTAGATGCGATGTTACTACGGAAGCCCAATACACTCTTTTCGATACGCGAACCGCGAACGTAACTACCGTTACACACCAAGCTATCGATGATCTGCACACGGCCATTGTCCGAGTCGCTGAATGTCGCAGGAGGAAGTGGTGGGTAGTAGGTATGCAGCGGCCACTTACGGTTGTAAAGAGAGAACGGTGCATCTTTCTCTAGTAGGTCCATGTGCGCTTGCCAGTAAGCATCAATAGTACCTACATCACGCCAATAAACCTCTTCTTTCTCACCCGTAATATGGTTGGTCGAGAAGTCGTAAACAAACACATCACCACGTGGGTACATGTTTGGAATAATATCTTTACCGAAGTCATGCGATGAACCTTCACGGTCAGCATCTTCAATAAGTTCGGCAAACAACGTATCCGCTTCGAATACGTAGTTACCCATAGACACAAGTGCGTGCTCTGGATCGCCTGGGATAGACTTCGGATTTTCTGGTTTCTCGGCAAAGCCGATCATTCGACCATCTTTATCGACTTCAATCACACCAAACTGTGAGGCTTCTGCAAGAGGCATTTTCAATGCAGATACCGTCAGCGCCGCTTCCTTCTCTTTATGGAAGTCGAGCATCTGTTTGATATCCATTTTGTAAATGTGGTCTGAACCAAAGATACAAACTTGCTCAGGCTCAGCGAGCTGCATGAAACGTAAGTTTTGGTAGATTGCATCAGCTGTGCCTTCGTACCAACGTTTACCTGTGCGCATTTGAGCAGGAATTGGGTCGATGAATCGGTCTGTGATGCCGCTGATGTTCCAACCTTTTTTCATATGGTGGAATAGCGACTGAGATTTGAACTGAGTTAACACGTATACTCGCATTAGATCAGCATTAACGAAGTTGTTTAAAGCGAAATCAATGAGGCGATAACTGCCTCCAAAAGGAACTGAAGGTTTACTTCTTGACTCTGTCAATGGTCTTAAACGCGAGCCCTCGCCACCGGCAAGAATCATTCCTAGTACACCAGCCATTTTTCTCTCCATATCATTTTTATATTTCTCGAGTAGTCATCTCTTGGGGGAGCTACTCTTTTATTCCAAAACAAGAATTTTGGTACTGACATTAACCCCATCCCATATATCCTTATGGGTACGAGTGCTTACGACTTTGCAGCATTTCATCCAAAGAAATAAGCAATATGTTTATTATAAGCTACGGAAAATAGCGAGAATTACAAACCTTAATACGCTATACCTTGCGCAACGGCTAAATTAGTTTCTTCAGCCCTGAAGTAGCTCACACTATAAACCGATAAAGACACATTGCCTTAACATCATTAACACAAGATCATGACTTCGCTCGTAATATCAAACCACTTATGTCCACTGACTTGAGTAAGTAATATCAAGATTTGATGTCAGTTCGATTACAACCGAAAAGGCTACGCATCTCAAGTCATATCAATAGTTATATGTCTCTGTAGCAAATTTAACGCACGACTAAGTGCTTAACATAGTCAAAAAACATAAAAAAAAGCCACTCAATCAATGAGTGGCTTTTTAATCAGTCTATTTTTTAGGTTTTTTACGTTTGTCCGTAATTTCCCATTTTCCGTCGATATACAAAGCAGTCCAACCGGATGGCTTACCATCGACTTCAGAACGTACATAGTTTTCTTTAGTCTTGCGGCTAAAGCGAACTACAGTTGGGCGGCCATCTGGATCTTCCGTTGGCGCCGTTGCCAAATACTGGAACTTAGGAGAAATACGTTCTTTAAATCGAACTAACTCTTCCACTAATGGCGCTCGAGTCTCTCTAGATTTAGGGAAATTACTCGCTGCCATAAACAGACCAGACGCACCATCTCGCAATACAAAGTAAGCATCTGAGTTCTCGCAAGGAAGCTCAGGGAAATGCACTGGATCTTCTTTTGGCGGCGCGACTTCACCGTTTTTAAGAATCTTACGAGTGTTCTTACAATCGTCGCTGGTGCAATCCATGTATTTACCAAAGCGGCCGTTCTTCAGAACCATATCAGAGCCACACTTGTCACATTCAACAACCGGGCCGTCGTAACCTTTTACTTTGTACTCGCCGTGTTCAACGATGTAACCCTCACAGTTAGGGTTGTTACCACAAACGTGCAGCTTACGCTTATCATCAATCAGGTAAGCATCCATCGCGGTTTCACAAATAGGGCAACGCTTTTTAGCACGTAGTGCTGCGGTTTCAACGTCCTCTTCTAGAACATTGATAATGCCTTCTTCGTCACCAAGGTTAATCGTTGTCTTACAACGCTCTTTTGGTGGCAGCGCGTAACCTGAACATCCTAGGAATACACCTGTTGATGCAGTACGGATACCCATAGGTCGAGAACAAGTTGGACATTCAATATTCGTTTCAACAATGTGGTTAGGCTTCATACCACCTTCGCCTTCATCAAGTTCAGCTTTACCTAAATCTTGCGTGAAGTCTTCGAAGAAATTGTTAAGTACACCTTTCCAGTTTGTTTGGCCTTCCGCGATTTGGTCGAGTTTCTCTTCCATTCGCGCGGTAAAGTCGTAGTTCATCAGATCGTCAAAGCTGCCATCTAATCGGTCAGTAACGATCTCGCCCATTTTCTCAGCGTAGAAACGGCGCTGGTCAACTTTTACATAGCCACGGTCTTGGATCGTAGAAATGATTGACGCGTACGTTGAAGGACGGCCAATACCACGTTTCTCAAGTTCCTTAACCAAAGCAGCTTCAGTAAAGCGAGCTGGCGGCTTAGTGAAGTGCTGTTTCGGGTCCAGAGCTTCAAGTGTCAGCGTGTCACCAATTTGTACTGCAGGCAGAATTTGATCTTCATTTTTGCCTAGTGGACGTTGTACACGTGTCCAACCGTCAAACTTAAGGATACGGCCTTTAGCTTTGAGTGTGTATTCAGCAGCCTTAACACTGACCGTAGTCGAATCATATTTTGCAGGTGTCATCTGACACGCTACAAACTGATTCCAAATCAGTGCGTAAAGCTTGTGTGCATCTGCTTCCATTCCTTGTAGGTCGTCAGCAGTCACGTCAACGCTTGATGGACGAATCGCTTCGTGCGCTTCTTGCGCGCCCTCTTTACTACCGTAAACTTTTGGTGCGTCCGGCAGGTATGCATCGCCAAAATTAGATTGGATATAACCGCGAGCAGCTTCCACAGCTTCCGAGCTCAAGTTGGTTGAGTCGGTACGCATATAAGTGATGTAACCTGCTTCATACAATCGCTGGGCAAGCATCATCGTCTTCTTAACACCGTAACCTAGGCGAGTACTTGCTGCCTGTTGCAGTGTTGAGGTGATGTAAGGTGCAGATGGCTTACTTGAAGTCGGGCGGTCTTCGCGCTTACAAACTTCATAACGCGCTTTTTCAAGTACAGATGTTGCAGCTTTGGCTTCATCTTCATTGGTTGGCTTGAATGCAACGCCGTCTTTTTGAGCGACAAGTAAACGGAAAGGCGTTTTGTCACTCGTCGCAGTATCTGCGTGAATATCCCAAAACTCTTCTGGGATGAATGCTTTGATTTCTCGCTCACGCTCAACCAATAGCTTAACTGCTACCGATTGAACACGACCAGCAGACAAGCCACGTGCGACTTTCTTCCAAAGCAGTGGAGACACCATAAAGCCTACCACGCGATCCATAAATCGGCGGGCTTGCTGCGCGTTAACGCCATCCATATTTAACTCACCAGGTGTCTGGAAAGCTTGCTGGATAGCATTTTTAGTAATTTCGTTGAAAACCACTCGTTTGTATCGCTCTTCATCACCACCGATGATCTCGCGAAGGTGCCAAGCGATAGCCTCTCCCTCACGGTCCAAATCGGTTGCGAGATAAACGTTGTCTGCGTTCTCAGCAAGTTTCTGTAGCTCCGCGACTACCTTCTCTTTACCCGGCAGTACTTGGTAGTTCGCAGCCCAATCGTCATATGGGTTAATTCCCATTTTCTTGATTAACGCTTTACGATCTTTCTCTTTCTTTATGCGTGCTTTTTCTTCTGCGCTTAACCCTTTTGTAGAGACAGCAGCAGCTTTCTTGCCAGTACTTTGACCTGCGGTCGGAAGATCACGGACATGCCCAACACTAGACTTTACGATGAAGTCTTTACCAAGGTACTTATTAATAGTTTTTGCCTTGGCTGGTGACTCCACGATAACGAGTGATTTACCCATAATTGACTCAAATGCCCTTAATCACATTGCGATTTTATCGCATGACATACTTAAAATATTGCTTCTTTTTTTACTATTGAGCGAGAATACAAGAAGATCAATATCTTTTTTGAAAATAAACTTTGATTGGTCGACAATTCATCGAAAAATATCCTCTCAATATGTTAGAGAGGTCTGTCGATTAAAGTGCCACATACTAGACGCGTAAACCCTTGCCTGACCAATCAGCGGCGTGTTTTTATGCCGCCCGTCACAAAAACGATTTGCGTCAAACCCACTGTGACCACTACACTAGCCCCTCGTTTTCCAATCAAATGTAGTAGGAATATCCAATGAGTAGCAAAAAAAACATCTCTAAGTTCGACCTGTTGTTAATTGCCAATCAGGTGATTCAAGAACACGACGACTATATAGAGGGAATGCGTGCAGACTCTGTGGAAGAAAAAGAGGGAGTGCTTGTGTTCAAAGGTGAGTACTTTCTAGATGACAATGGATTGCCTACACCAAATACAACCGCTGTATTCAATATGTTCAAGTACTTAGCGCATCACTTATCTAAAGAGTTCACTTTAGAAAACGCCTAACTCCAAGGCATTCATCACCTAGCGCACTTGATGATTAAAGGTCGTTACCTATAACGACCTTTTTTAGCACTGGTTGCTTTACCCGCTAACGCCACCAACGTTTTATTGGTGTTGGCATGACAAATCGCTACACCCAAGGCATCTGCCGCATCGGCTTGAGGCTTAGCAGGCAACTTAAGCATATGTTGCACCATATGCTGTACTTGGGCTTTATCTGCTCCACCGGTTCCAACTACCGCCTGTTTAATCAATCTTGCAGCATACTCATAAACGGGGAGATCCATATTCACTGCAGCAACAATGGCACTGCCTCTCGCCTGCCCGAGTTTCAACGCAGAGTCTGCATTTTTTGCCATAAATACCTGCTCAATAGCAAACACATCCGGCTGAAATTGAGTAATGATCTCCGACACACCAGCGTAAATCTGCTTTAAACGCCCTGGTAGCGCTTCTTCTGACATTCTGATACAACCACTACCCATATAGTGTAAATGTCGTCCCTGTTGCTTTATAACGCCGTATCCGGTCACTCTTGAGCCGGGATCTATCCCCAAAATTATCGACACAGATTCACCCACTCTACAACCATAACAACTTCCAATTCCTAAAATAAAAAACGCTGTATCAAGCTTAAAGCTCAATACAGCGTTTGTATACGATCGGTTGATCTAAGTGGTTACTTATGACGCTCTTTTAGCTTATTCACCACATCGTTCATCGATAAACCTTGATCTTGAAGGAGCACCAATAAATGGTAAATCAAATCAGCCGATTCACACACTAACTCCGCCTTGTCACCCGACGTTGCCGCAAGCGCGACTTCAACGCCCTCTTCGCCCACTTTCTGCGAAATACGCTTGGTGCCACGGGAGTATAGGCTGGCAGTATAAGAAGAGCCTGGATCGGCGTCCTTGCGGGCAGCCAATAGCTGCTCAAGTTGATGAAGCCACACCATTTGGCTCTCTTCCTGCGGATCAACATCCCAACACGTGGTATTACCTAGGTGGCAAGTTGGGCCGATAGGGTTCACTTTAACTAGCAAGGTATCGTTATCGCAATCCAACTGCATATTTACTAAACGAAGCACATTGCCTGATGTTTCACCCTTAGTCCAAAGACGCTCTTTGGTTCGAGAGAAGAAAGTCACCTGCTCCGTATCTACGGTTTTTTGCAGCGCGTCTTGGTTCATGTAACCCATCATCAACACTTGGCTTGATTGGAAGTCTTGAACAATTGCAGGGACAAGGCCATCGACCTTCTCCCAGTTAATTTTTTCTATCAGAGTGTTTACTTCTGCGGTGGCAAAACTCATACACGCACCTCTACACCTTGTTGTTTTAGATATTGTTTAAGTTCACCGATGTTGATCACTTGCTTGTGAAATACCGAAGCGGCAAGTGCACCATCTACATTCGTTTGCTTGTAAGCATCAGCAAAGTGCTCCATTGCACCAGCACCGCCTGAAGCAATCAGTGGCACCTTACACACTTCACGAACCATATTGAGTTGCTCAAGGTCGTAACCATTACGCACACCATCTTGGTTCATCATGTTTAGTACGATTTCACCCGCGCCACGTTTTTGCACTTCTTGCACCCAATCTTTGGTTTCCCACTGAGTTGCCTTGGTACGCGCTTCATCGCCCGTGAACTGATAAACCTGATATTTGCCAGTGTCTTTATCGTAGTATGAGTCGATACCCACTACGATACATTGAACACCAAACTTGTCGGCAAGCTCAGTGATGAGCTCTGGGTTTGCCAGTGCAGGTGAGTTGATTGATACTTTATCAGCGCCAAACTCTAGAATACGTGCCGCATCTTCCGCAGACTTAATACCACCAGCTACACAGAAAGGAATGTCGATAACCTCTGCTACACGTTGAACCCAGCTTTTATCAACGACGCGACCGTCACTGGAAGCAGTAATATCATAGAAAACCAGCTCATCGGCACCTTCTTCAGCGTAACGCTGAGCAAGAGGAACGATATCACCGATGATTTCGTGGTTACGGAACTGAACGCCCTTAACCACTTGACCATCACGTACGTCCAAACACGGGATTATTCGCTTTGCCAACATGCAAATGCCTCCTCTGCAGTGAACTTACCGTCTAAAAGCGCTCGACCAACAATCACGCCTGACACACCCGTGCCTTTCAATGCTTCAATATCCGCTAATGAGCCAATACCGCCCGAAGACTGAAATTGCACCTGTGGGTATTGCTTACATAGGTCAACGTATAGCTCTACGTTTGAGCCCGCTAGTGTGCCGTCGCGTGAGATATCAGTGCAAAGCACGTGCTGAAGGCCAACGGTTAGGTAGTCATCGATTAGCTTCGATTGTGACGCCAGAGTCTTCTTGCCAACCAGAAATCGCCACTTTACGTGTGCCGCTTTCATCGATGTTGATGTCTAACGCCAGTACGATCTTCTCTGCGCCGTATTTTTCCATCCAACCTTTAACAAGCTCTGGTTGTTTTACTGCAGTCGAGCCAACAACCACTCGCTGAGCACCAGCTTCGAGTAGATCAACGACGTCTTGTTCACTTCGAACGCCACCACCAATTTGAATGTTTGCTGGTGTGCTCGCCAGTAACTTAGCAATCAAGTCAAGCTGACGTGCTGTCGTATCTTTTGCGCCAGTTAGGTCAACTAGGTGCAGCCAGTTAGCACCGGCTTGGTGGTAAAGGTTAAACTGCTCTGCTGGGTCAACTTTATATTCGGTTACTTGTCCGTAATCGCCTTGATATAGGCGTACTACCTGACCTTCAATTAAATCTAATGCTGGAATAATCACGTAGTTATGTCCTTATTCTTGAGTAAACGAGAGCTCAAGGAAATTTTGAATGAGCTTGGAACCGGCTTTTGAAGAACGTTCTGGGTGGAACTGAACACCGTAATAGTTGCCACTTTGCACAGCCGCAGTAAATGGTTGTCCGTACTCACATTGTGCAATAGTGTAATCACCAACTGGCATACCAAAACTATGAACGAAGTAGAAATATTCACCCTCTTCAATGTCTTTAAAGAGAGGATGTTCAGGGGTCGACTTAACCGTATTCCACCCCATATGCGGCAGAGGCAAGTCGCCTGTCTCTAAAAGCTTAACTTCGCCATCACACAGCCCCAAACACTCGACGATTTGATCCGCTTTCTGGCCCTTCTCTTGCGAGAGTTTGCCTAGTAGTTGCATACCCAAACAAATACCAAGTAGCGGTTTTTCAACTTGCTTAACAAGCTCAATCAAATTGCGCTCTTCGAGGTTTTTCATCGCCTCACTTGCTGTCCCTACACCCGGTAGGAACAGTTTATCTGCCGCTAATACAACTTCAGGGTCTTTCGAAATGGTTACCTGATAGCCGAGTCGCTCGATAGCAAACTTAACCGATGAAACGTTGGCACAACCCGTATCAATAATGACGACTTTTTGATCCGACATTAGTTACTCTCCCTTAAAGAACGCCTTTACTACTTGGCAGCTCATTTCCTTCCACTTTGATCGCTTGACGCAGTGTGCGGCCAAATGCCTTAAACAAGCTTTCAATGATGTGGTGATCATTGTCACCAGTAGAAGAAAGGTGAAGCGTACACGCTAGCGTATCGGTTAGCGAACGGAAGAAGTGGACCACCATTTCCGTCGAGAGGTCACCCACTTGCTCGCGGCTAAACTGAGCATCAAACTTCAGGTATGGGCGACCAGAAAGGTCTAGACCACATTGAGCTAGACACTCATCCATCGGCAAGCTAAAACCAAATCGGCCGATTCCACGCTTATCGCCAAGGGCGTCTTTCAGTGCTTGACCAAGTGCTAAAGCAGTATCTTCTACGGTGTGGTGATCATCAATGTGAAGGTCGCCTTTCACCGACAGCTTCAACTGGAAACCGCCGTGAGTAGCAATCTGATCCAACATGTGGTCAAAGAAGCCCATGCCGGTGTCAATCGAGTTACCACCCGTTTCGTCAAGATTTACCGCAACCTTGATGTCCGTTTCTTTAGTGGTTCTCACAACGTCTGCAGTACGAGCATTTACCGTCAAGTCTTTAACAATCTGTGCCCAACCCATAGTCTCCGGATTGTATTGGATACCACGAATCGCCATATTTTCCGCTAGCTGCAGATCAGTCTCACGATCGCCAATCACCACAGAGTGTTTAAAATCGACTTTACCGTCTTGCAGATATCCTTTTACCAGCCAAGATTAGGCTTACGGCATGAACAGTTATCTTCAGGGAAATGAGGGCAGATTAAGACATCATCAAACTTAACACCCTGTGATTCGAAGATTTCCATCATCATGTTGTGTGGAGCATCGAAGTCCGCTTGTGGGTAGCTGTCTGTACCCAAGCCATCTTGGTTTGTCACCATCACTAGGCGATAACCTGCGTCTTGAAGCCTCAAAAGACTTGGAATGACCAAAGGCTCTAGTTTGAGTTTGTCGAGTCGGTCGACTTGAAAGTCAACCGGTGGCTCAACAATCAAAGTACCATCACGGTCAATAAATAAGATTTTTTGTTGATTGCTCACAAGAACATCCTTTTACTTATAATTTTGTCTTCCATAGCAAAGCGCTCTGCACTCCTCTACAGGTAGAAATTTCGAATAAACCCAAGTGTTTTTTCACACTCTTCACGATTGCCAACGCTGATTCGAACGCAGTATCAATCGGCGAATTACGCAAGATAATCCCGCTATCCCACGCGGCTTTGAAAATAGCATCGCCATCTGGGAACTTAACCAATAGGTAGTTACCCCACCCCTCGAAGACTTCCAGACCTTCAATCATAGATAAGCCGACTTGCAGGTAAGCGCGATTAGCGTTCAAATCGAGTACCTGATACTTCGCTCGCGCTAAACCAGATTCAGAGAGAGCTTGAGTGGCGATTTCTGCAACCGGCACTGGCACTGGGTACGGAGCGATGACTTTCAGTAGAACATCGATAAGCTCTTTATTGGCGAGTGTAAAACCACATCTTAAGCCAGCCAATGCGAATGCTTTGGAAAGCGTTCGCAAAATTGCCAAATTAGGGTACTTAGCTAATAGATCTACCGTTGAGGCTTCAGGACAGAAGTCGATATACGCTTCATCCATCACGACAATGGCGCGGTCTTTAGTCATCTCAAGCAGCGAAACGATGTCATCGCGATTCACCAAATTGCCAGTTGGGTTATTTGGACTACAAACGAAAACGAGCTTGGTGGAATCTAGATTTTGCTTGATACCTTCAAGGTCTAATTGCCAATCCGATGTCAATGGAACAGTTTTGCGTTCAACCCCTATCGTTTCCGCGCTGATGGAGTACATTCCATAAGTTGGTGGACAATACAAAATGGCATCTTCACCCGGTTCACAGAAAGCTCGAATAAGTAACTCGATACCTTCGTCTGCGCCACGGGAAGTTAACGTCTGCTCAGGTTTCACGCCAGCATAGGCTGCATAAGCTTCAATTAGCTCCTTTGGCTGACATTCGCTGTAGCGATTGAGCCTTGCAAAGTCGGTCTTGTATTCATTATTGAATGGTGACTCATTGGCATTGAGCCAAACATCGCCACTACCGCCGATGCGGCGCGCTGACAAATAAGGGGTCAGCGCTTGAACTTGTTTACGTGCTAATTTTTCCATATCAGCCATCCTTACCCTTGTTGCGCCGCTAGCTTCTCAACTCGAATCGTCACAGCGCGCTTGTGCGCGTCTAGGCCTTCCGCTTCTGCCATTGTTACGACAGTAGGTGCTAAGTTACGCAGACCATCAGCAGAGAGCTCCTGAACTGTCATGCGTTTAGAAAAGTCAGCCAGACCTAAGCTTGAGTATGTGCGAGTGTAGCCGTAAGTCGGCAAAACATGGTTGGTTCCAGAAGCATAGTCACCTGCCGATTCAGGAGACCAATCACCCAAGAAAATAGAGCCTGCATTGTCTAATAGTGGCAGTAACTCTCTTGGCGCTTTTGTCTGAACAATAAGGTGCTCGGGGCCGTAAAAGTTAGAGATGGAGATACACTGAGTTAAAGACTCTGCGATGATGATCAGGCTTGACGCAAGCGCTTGCTGAGCGATGTCTGCGCGTGAAAGCTCTTTGAGCTGACGCGCTACCGCATCGGTTACTTGGTCAGCTACTACTTCCGTAGGTGTTACCAGCACCACTTGCGAATCCGGGCCGTGCTCTGCTTGGCTTAGCAAATCTGCTGCGATGAAATCTGCGTCTGCCGTTTCATCAGCAATAACCAGTACTTCTGATGGGCCAGCTGGCATATCAATCGCCGCGCCACGGAAGTCATTGCTCACTTGACGCTTAGCTTCTGTTACATAAGCGTTACCTGGGCCAAAGATCTTGTCGACTTTAGAAACGGTTTCTGTTCCATAAGCCATTGCAGCGACAGCCTGACCACCACCCACATTGTAGACTTCGTCAATGCCACACAGCTTTGCTACATAAAGGATCTCATCGGCAATTGGCGGTGGAGAACACAGCACGACTTTGCGACATCCAGCAATTTTTGCTGGCACACCTAACATGAGCACTGTTGATGGTAGTGGCGCACTGCCACCCGGAATGTATAGGCCCACAGTGTTAATCGCACGGGTTACTTGCTCACACACTACACCTGGTTGCGTTTCGACTTGAATAGGCTGAGGCTTCTGCGCTTTGTGGAATTTGGCAATATTACTATAAGCTTGCTCAAGAGCAGATTTCATTTGCTCAGTTAAGCGTGCGGAAGCTTGTTCAATCTCATCATTACTAACACGAATCGATTCAGGCTTAACCTTATCGAACTTCTCAGTCAGTTCGATAAGCGCAGCGTCACCTTTGCTGCGTACTTGGCTAATTACATCACTGACTGCAGCAGTAATGTTTGCCCCTTCAGTAATCGCAGGGCGCTCCAACACGCTATCTTGCTGCGACTCACTAAGTGATTGCCAAACAACTGTTCTCATGGCGAATTACCCCATCATTTTTTCAATAGGCAGTACAAGAATCGAGCTAGCACCTAGCTCCTTAAGTTGCTCCATCGTTTCCCAGAACAAGTTTTCTGTACTAACTAAATGAATGGCAACTTTCTCAGTGTCCATTGAAAGTGGAAGAACAGTTGGATCTTCTGCACCAGGTAGAAGGGCTTTAACTTGCTCTAATTGAGCTACTGGTGCGTGTAGCATGATGTACTTAGATTCTTTTGCTTGCTGAACGCCTTGCATGCGCGTCAGTAGCTTTTCGACTAATGCCACTTTGTCTGCATCAAATTCGCCAGTACGTTGAATAAGAGTCGCTTTCGATTTGAAAATGACTTCCGCTTCTTTTAGGCCGTTCGCTTCAAGCGTCGCGCCAGTAGAAACTAAGTCTGCAATCGCATCCGATAGGCCAGCGCGTGGAGCAACTTCTACAGAACCCGTCAGCATACAAGTGCTGAAGTTAATGCCTTGCTCATCCATGTAGGCTTTAAGAAGTTGAGGATAGGTCGTAGCAATACGCTTACCCGCAAGATCTTGAGGGCCGTTGTAAACCTCATCTTTATCAATCGCGATTGAAAGGCGGCAGCCACCGAAATCTAAACGACGCAGTTTTACGAATTCGTTTGGCTCACCTAGAGCTTTACGATCAAGACGAACTTCTTCTAACTCATTTTCACCGATGAAACCTAGGTCCACGACACCATCCATGATGAGGCCTGGAATGTCATCGTCGCGCACCAAAAGAAGATCGATTGGCATATTTAATGAATGAACCACTAAGCGCTCACCCATAATATTAAACTTAACACCGCATTTTTTAAGCAAGTCTTGGCATTCTTTACTTAGGCGGCCTTTTTTCTGGATTGCGATTCTTAAGCGCTGTGTCTGCATTGCGGTATCCCTGTGCAAAATATTGAATTTATTAAATTTTGTTAAGCTAAAAACTGAAAAACCCTCGGGAGTCTTTGGTCTCCCGAGGGTTTGAAATCTGTATTTTATGATTTAACCTCCGGGAGCTTCCTGCCTCCCGGGTATACGCATATCTCCCCGAAAGACTAGATAGGGTGATGATGGTGATGAATATTCATTACTAACTGGCGCATACTTATCAGCTCTTGGTTGTTTGCTGTCTTGGTATCCACACTAACTAAGCTAGTTGTGATTTGCAACAATTAATTAGCAGTTTTTCTATTAATTTTTTCATACACACGCAACTTATAAAAAAAGGAGGCCTAAGCTCCTTACTATATATTGCACTATGCAACTTACTTAATTTTGCAATTTATATACTAAGCGCTTTGACAGCTTGCCATTTTCGCTTTTGACATTACTGACAGACCAAAGCACACAATAACAAAAGTCACTGAGGCCGCCGCAAATGAAGCCGCTACAGATGCAGTCATACCCATAACAATAAAGCCAACACACGATACCAGTGCCACTGACAGTGCGTAAGGTAGCTGAGTAGCTACGTGGTCAATGTGATTACAACGCGCACCTGTTGAAGACAAAATCGTAGTATCTGAGATTGGAGAACAGTGATCACCAAATACTGAGCCTGCAAGTACTGCACTTAGCATTGGGAGCATTAGTGCAATATCAGTCGCTGCAGACATATCACCAGCGATTGGCAACATGATACCGAACGTACCCCATGATGTACCTGTCGAGAATGCCATCAAACCAGAAAGCAAGAACAGGATTACCGGTAGCCAATGTGGACCAATGCTTCCTTCAACCATTGATGAAAGGTAAGCACCGGTTTTCATGTCACCAATCACGGTACCAATTGTCCACGCAAAAATTAGGATGAGAATTGCACCGAACATGGATTTTGCACCAATCCACATAGTGATAACAATATCGCTAACCAATAGCTTTTGTTTTACCACTGTGATGATTGAAACCAACAAGCCTGCAATACCACCGTAGATTAGAGACGTGCCAACATCGGTATTCTCAAAAGCGCCTAATAGGTTAAACGCTTCACCGTCACCAGCGAGTGCTTGTCCACCTGTGTATAGCATCGCTGCCACAGTAGCAACAATCAAAGTCGCAATAGGAAGCACGAGGTCAGAAACTCTGCCATGCTCACTCTCTTTAATATCCAGCTCTTCATTAAGCTCGTGGGCTTCTTTAGTGTCATTCTCTTTGTCACCTTCAAAGCCACGACCTTGAGATGCTTCAATTTCATGCTTACGCATTTGACCAACATCTAGGCCGAACCAAACCACAGCAAACACCATAAGTAGTGCGAATACTGCATAGAAGTTCATCGGGATCATACGGACGTACGCACCAATTGCTGAATATTCAGTGACACCGTGCGCCACTAAGATACCTGCTACGATGGTCATAATGTATGCGCCCCAGCTAGAAGCCGGCATAAGAACACACATAGGTGCCGCGGTAGAATCTAGGATGTAAGCTAGTTTCGCACGTGATACGTAGTATCTGTCGGTGACTGGTCGCGAGATAGCACCCACGGCTAAGCTATTGAAGTAGTCATCGATAAAGATGAAAACACCCAAAAAAGCTGCTAGAAGCTTTGAGCCGCGTTTACTCTTCACTCGAGATTGCGCCCATTCAGCAAATGCGCGTGTACCACCTGACAACGTCAGTAGCGCTGTCATCATGCCAAGCAATACGAGGAATCCAACAATGCTCATGTTCCAGCTATTGATAGCGCCATCTTCGATGAACACGCTAGAAACCGTTGTACCAATGTAGCTTGCACTGTGAGAAATTGAGTAGTTTGATAGAAGCAATGCGCCTAGCACTACGCCCATACCCAAAGAGAGTAGAACGCGACGTGTGATGATCGCTAAGCTTAGCGCGACGATCGGTGGCAGCAAAGATAAAGGAGATGATGCAAAATCGATTAAATTCATGATCTTCAAAAACCAGTTATAAATGGTTAGAGATCTACTGCAGACAAATTACTCAAAGTCATTTTCAAGCAAAATGCTTATATAAGCGAAAGGGAAACGAATGCTTCACCCAACCCCACAGTAGCGCTCCATAGTGTTACAAAATTATAGACTATGGCAGTGTTGTTCCTATTCGGTAACAACCCCAGCAAGCTGCTTTGATTTGCAAGCATGCTTCGGCGAAAGCACCTTTCATAACCCGTCTTTGGTATCACCCTATTGGTTACTACTGATCGCTTTCGCTCCTCTACCGCCCTGATAACATGAAAAACTGTTGAAACTTCACTTTAACAACAATTTAACCATACAGAGCATTAGGTGGCGGCCATTCTACTTACATAGAGCCCAATTGCAATATCTTTAACTTAATAAAACATCAATTATTCTCGATATCACTCTTGATTAGACTTGGATGGAGATCACATGTATTCAATTTATGAAACTAAGCACTTAAAAATATACTAGTCTTATTTTCTCGTGTTTATTTTTACTCATCAACGCACATATATGGAATTTAAAACTAATACTTTGGTTCAATTAAAATAATCTAGATTCATAAATGAACTTCTTAGCTGAGTGTGACTCTCATTAGTTAAATCACATGTTTTTACACAGTAAACATCATATTTTGCATAAAAAATTGACCAAAATATTACGTAGCTAAGTAGTTATACTTAATTTACGCAAATAATATTGTCTAAATTAAAAATGCGGTTTAATATTGGTTTGTCGGCGAAATTTAATCCATAGGAATAGTCATGTCGGAATTAACAAAAACACTAACAAATATTCGCAGCTTGCGTGCGTTTTCTCGTGATTTAACTCTAGAGCAACTAGAAGAAGCTCTGGAGAAATTAACGATTGTTGTTACTGAGCGTCAAGAATCAGAAGCAGCAGAACGCGAAGCTAAAGCTGAACAAGAAGCTAAACTTGCTGCTATTGCTGATCAAATTGCTAAAGATGGTATCGATGTTGATGCCCTTATTTCTGCGCTATCTGGGGAAGCAACGAAAGGCAAATCTAAGCGTGCACCTCGCCCTGCTAAATACAAATATGTAGATGCTTCAGGCGCAGAAAAAACTTGGACAGGTCAAGGCCGTACGCCTTCTGTTATTCAAGCAGAGCTTGATGCAGGTAAATCGTTAGAAGACTTCGCTATCTAACCTTCTGAAAAGTTTGCATTTTCAAATTGCAGATTAAAAAAAGGCTCCTAATTAGGAGCTTTTTTTATTTTATTATCTTTCCCAGTATGCTTCTTCCAAGCTATCTTCACGCTCTGGAAGCCCACGAGAAAGTCTTGGAGAGTGTTGAACTAATACCTCATAACTTGCTCGGTTAGAATATTTACATACTTGTGAAAACGACGAGTAAGTTAAGAATGTATGCGCATGCTTGCTTGAATTAGGCACATTCTCTTTATGGTATTTATTCGCTGCCATATCATGAAGCAGAGCAGATAACGCGGCATCACCGGCACCGTTGGTATTTTTAATTTTCTCTGGTCCGCCCATATAGGGTGCAATATGAGAATAAACTTTAAGCGGCTCTTCGCATAATGACTTCGAAGCAGGGCGACTAAATTCAAATCGATTAAACTCTGCAATTGAGCCCGGTAATAACGGCAATGACGTCTCACGCTTTGCACTGTTTTCGGTATAACCCGCCATAAACAAGCCAACTGGGCCTGCAGTACATAATACTAAGTCGACCCAATCCAAAGCTTTATCTGAAGCAGCAAGTGGATCAGACTCACCGGTTAAGGCTTCTGCCTCATCTTCATTCATTGCAACCACAGCAACGTGATCATTTAGAAAATCTTGCCAGAACTTAGGATCATCTTGAATAACGAATTTAGTCCCTAGAGTTAATACTACTGGCACATCATATTTCTTCGCATACTCAATGGCTTTCATTGTTGCTTCTGGCATTGGGTCGCCTTCTTTACAACGAACTAGATAAGCCGTCAGAACCAATGCAGACGCATCTTCAAATATTTCTTCAGGGATATTCTCTGGGCTGAGTTTGTTCATTTGGCCTTCGCTAATTGCAAAGGTGCGTTCGCCATCTTCGGTAATTAATGCGAAACAGCGACCAATTGCACCGTCAACACCCTGCAAGTAATTAAGATCCATACGGCTAGAGGTATTACACAGATAACGGTATCCGTAGCTGCCAATTTTAATATCCTGACTCATAACACCGAGTAACGTTGACCGGTCATCGGCGAGAACAGAATAGTTATGAAGCGTATTACCGATAGTGCCACCAGCATACTCGTTAGTAATGAGTTCTTTGTCTTTTAGTTCGTTGTAGAGAGATTCGGCCGTTTCGTCATCAATAACTAATGAATGTCCTTTACTCAATTTGTACTTTTCAATTAACTCTGAGGTCACCGTCGCTTCTATATCAACCAAAGTTTGGTCAATCCCAATGATATGGGTAGAGGACATTGTTTTACTTTCTTGAGCTTGGCTAACAAGCGGATCACGAGCATCCACAGGAAAATAATGCTTCGACTTACGTTGACCAGGAAATTTCATAGTATAAATTCTGAACTAGAGGGACAAGGGACGGCGATTCTACCGCGCAGATCTTCAAGCGGCAATATGACTCATTATAGCAAACGTTTGCGAACGCAATTCAGAATGATGTGCTTCAGATAAGGCTCTTTAATTGGGTCAATTACAAAAAGAGCAGCTCTAAATAGCCGCTCTTGGTTCAGGTGCACGCACCTATTTAGATGGTAACGTGTTCGCAGTATTCACGCCCTAGTTACTCGCCTTCCATGAAGCTCAAATCCGGCAACATATCTAGATGTTCACTGTATCGTTTTAGATTGAATTCGCCTTCATTCTTCATTACATCAAAGATTTCAATTGCCACAGCACAAGCCATCATTGCTATCGCCTCATCACGGGGAGTACCTGTCATCATTAAACGCATTAACGTTTCTTTGGCTTTAACTGGATTGCCATCTTCCAGCTGATTTTCGACAACTTCGATCAGCTCAGCCTCTTGCATAAATTCGTTTTCAACAGTCATTATTCATCTCACACTTGTTTTCGCTAGACTATGCCATATATATGACTTAAATAGAAAGAAGATTAGCCACATAGGAAGTGTGATTTTGGTCTCGGATCTGTCCCCTAACCTCCCTTTCTGATAGAATCTGCGTCCAGTTAAATTGAGTGGTACTAAATCATGCCTAACACCTGTTCTGATAACAGCCAAAAGAAAGTCATCGTCGGTATGTCCGGTGGTGTTGATTCATCCGTTTCTGCCTATCTTTTAAAACAACAAGGCTACCAAGTGGAAGGCCTGTTTATGAAGAACTGGGAAGAAGACGACAACGAAGAGTACTGCACGGCAGCTGAAGACCTCGCCGATGCTCAAGCCGTATGTGATAAGTTAGGCATCCACCTTCACACCATTAACTTTGCAGCGGAATACTGGGACAACGTATTCGAGTACTTCCTTGCCGAGTATAAAGCGGGCCGCACTCCTAACCCTGATATTCTTTGTAATAAAGAAATCAAATTTAAAGCGTTCTTGGAGTTTGCCGACGAAGTCTTGGATGCGGATTACATTGCAATGGGCCACTACGTTCGTCGTTCATTTCCAGAGGGCGATGAGAAACCAAAAATGTTGCGTGGCTTAGACGGCAATAAAGACCAAAGTTACTTCCTATATACGCTAAGCCACGACCAAGTAGCACGCAGCTTATTCCCTGTAGGCGATTTAGAAAAGCCTGAAGTTCGTCGTATCGCCGAGGAGCAAGGACTCATCACTGCGAAGAAGAAAGACTCAACGGGCATCTGCTTCATCGGTGAGCGTAAGTTTACTGACTTCTTAGGCCGTTACCTACCTGCTCAACCAGGCAAAATTGAAACTCCAGAAGGCAAAGAGATTGGTGAACACCAAGGCCTTATGTACCATACACTAGGCCAACGTAAAGGCTTACACATCGGTGGCCAAAAAGGCGGTGGCGGTAATGAAGAGCCATGGTATGTTGCGGACAAAGATCTCAAACGCAATGTTCTAATTGCTGTTCAAGGTGCAGATCACCCACTGCTGAAGTCTCAAGGTTTGATCGCATCCCAACTTCATTGGGTTGACCGCGAAGTCATCAAAGAGCCAATGAGCTGCACAGTAAAAACACGTTACCGTCAAACAGATATCCCATGTACAATCATCCCTATTGATGATGAAAACATTAAAGTTATCTTTGACGAACCTCAAGTTGCAGTAACGCCAGGTCAGTCAGCTGTTTTCTATAAAGGTGATGCTTGCCTAGGTGGTGGTATCATTGAGCAACGCATTTAAATTTTAGGAGTATCACCAACGTGGCGAACACCATTTACGACCGCACTATCGCATTCGCAGGGATCTGTCAGGCCGTAGCTCTTGTTCAAGAGGTAGCGAAGAATGGTCATTGCGACCGAGACGCACTTGCAACCTCATTAAACGCGGTACTCAACACCAATCCAAACAGCACATTAAACGTGTTTGGGAAAGAGTCAGACTTAAAGCTAGGTTTAGAGTGCCTAGTGAAAGGCATTGACAGCACACCAGCGGGCAGTGAAGTAACACGCTATATCATCAGCTTGATGGCGCTTGAGCGTAAGCTTTATAGCCGCAACGATGCGATGGCTCAGCTTGGCGATCGCTTACAAATGCTTGAAAGACAGCTTGATCATTTTGAACTCCTTGATGAGCAAATGATCAGCAATCTAGCCAGTGTATACCTTGACGTGATTAGTCCGATTGGACCGCGCATTCAAGTAGCGGGTACGCCTTCCGTGCTGCAACAAACGTCGAATCAACACAAGGTAAGAGCGCTGTTACTATCTGGCATCAGAAGCGCTGTACTTTGGCGCCAAGTAGGCGGCAAACGACGCCACCTAATCTTTGGACGCAAAAAAATGGTTGAGCAAGCAAAGATTCTTCTTGCTCGCATGTAACACCAAACACAGAATTTTTAGCTCGCGCATGTCGCGAGCTTATTTTTTATAACGCCCTTTTTCATAGCTGGTTACCGATTCCTTCTATTACAGAACAAGCCAAACGCAAACGTTTGCGCAATGTTCGTGACAATTGTCAAAGTTATTGGTATAAAGCTCTCGAAATTTTGAAATTTGATTCAGGAGACCCCATGGAACTGTCAGCATTGACTGCTGTTTCACCAGTAGACGGCCGTTACGGAAGTAAAACTATTGCATTACGCAGCATCTTTAGTGAGTTCGGTCTACTTAAGTACCGCTCTATCGTTGAAATTCGTTGGCTACAAAAACTAGCAGCAACTGATGCGATCACAGAAGTACCAGCTTTCAGTGCAGAAGCGAACGCATTTCTAGACGAGCTAGCAGCTAACTTCAACGAAGAAGACGCAGCACGCATCAAAGAGATCGAGCGCACGACTAACCACGACGTTAAAGCAGTGGAGTACTTCCTAAAAGAGAAAGTAGCGGGTGTTCCTGAACTTCACGCAGTAAACGAATTTATCCACTTCGCTTGTACTTCAGAAGACATCAACAACACGTCTCACGCGCTAATGCTAAAAGAAGCACGTGACGAAGTTATTCTTCCTGAAATCCAAAACATCATCGATGCTATCAAAGCACTTGCTGTTGAATACCGCGATATCCCTCTTCTATCTCGTACACACGGTCAGCCAGCGTCTCCTTCTACTATGGGTAAAGAGATGGCAAACGTGGCGTACCGTATGGAGCGTCAATACAAGCAAATCGCTAACGTTGAAATCCTTGGTAAGATCAACGGTGCTGTAGGTAACTACAACGCTCACCTGTCTGCTTACCCAGAAGTTGATTGGCACCAGTTCTCTGAACAGTTCATCACTGAGTCTCTAGGCGTAACTTGGAACCCATACACAACTCAGATCGAACCACACGATTACATCGCTGAGCTATTCGATGCGGTTGCACGTTTCAACACTATCCTAATCGACTTCGATCGTGACGTTTGGGGCTACATTGCGCTAGGTCACTTTAAGCAGAAGACTATTGCTGGTGAGATCGGTTCATCAACGATGCCTCACAAAGTTAACCCAATCGACTTTGAAAACTCTGAAGGTAACCTAGGTCTTGCGAACGCAGTATTCGGCCACCTAGCTCAAAAACTGCCTATCTCTCGCTGGCAGCGTGACCTAACTGACTCTACAGTTCTTCGTAACCTAGGTGTGGGTGTTGGCTATGCAATCATTGCGTACACTTCTACTCTGAAAGGTATCAGCAAGCTAGAAGTTAACCGTGAAGCGCTTCTAGCAGAACTAGACCAAAACTGGGAAGTTCTTGCAGAACCTGTACAAACAGTCATGCGTCGCTACGGCATCGAGAAGCCATACGAGAAGCTAAAAGAGCTAACTCGTGGTAAGCGAGTTGACGGTGAAGCAATGCGTAACTTCATCGATGGCCTAGAGCTTCCAGAAGCTGAAAAAGCACGCTTGAAAGAGATGACGCCAGCAAACTACATTGGCCAAGCAATTGAGCTAACTGACAAGCTATAAGCGTTATATGAATTAGAAAGGCTTCCCTCGGGAAGCCTTTTTTGTATTCAAACTGCATTAGTAATTATTGAACAGCAAACACGCAGACACAAAAAAGGCCGCATTACGCC
>NZ_JYJP01000025.1 GCF_001012815.1 Vibrio mexicanus | reverse complement strand
CCACAACGCGGTGGCTCAATCAAAACAAACGACCTTTACCGTCGACATCAATAATCCGGTTGTTGAAAATGTGACCTTATCTCCAATCTACGGTGATGCGGGCGATACCATCAGTATCACCGCTGATTTCAGCCGCGCGGTGACCGAGCCTAAAACGTCAGATTTAGGCGGCAACGCCATTGTTTGGAGTGGTAGCGATGCGCAAAACCAATGGACAGGCAGCGTGGTAGTCCCTGCTTCAACACAAGGTGAGCTTCACATGCCAATGACCATTGCAGGTTTTAAAGACGAAGTGGGTAATTCTGGCAGTGCGCATACCGATACACAGCTACCGCTTACGCCGAGCATTGAGATCAATGCCATTGACGATGTAAACAGCGATACCATCACGGCAGTGACCATCTCGGGAAAAACCAGTCGCTTTGTGGATGC
>NZ_JYJP01000024.1 GCF_001012815.1 Vibrio mexicanus | reverse complement strand
TGTCTAAAGAAAAATTTGAACGTACGAAACCG
Organism: Vibrio mexicanus; assembly: GCF_001012815.1. Taxonomy (GTDB): domain Bacteria; phylum Pseudomonadota; class Gammaproteobacteria; order Enterobacterales; family Vibrionaceae; genus Vibrio; species Vibrio mexicanus. The sequence goes on along the minus strand of NZ_JYJP01000024.1, from coordinate 1,135 downwards.
CACGTAAACGTTGGTACTATCGGCCACGTTGACCACGGTAAAACAACTCTAACTGCTGCAATCTGTACTACTTTAGCTAAAGTATACGGCGGTGAAGCGAAAGACTTCGCATCTATCGATAACGCTCCAGAAGAGCGTGAGCGCGGTATCACAATCGCAACGTCTCACGTTGAGTACGACACTCCAACTCGTCACTACGCACACGTAGACTGTCCAGGACACGCGGATTATGTTAAGAACATGATCACAGGTGCTGCACAGATGGACGGTGGTATCCTAGTTGTTGCTGCGACAGATGGCCCAATGCCTCAAACTCGTGAGCACATCCTACTAGGCCGTCAGGTTGGTATCCCTTACATCATCGTATTCATGAACAAGTGTGACATGGTAGATGATGAAGAGCTTCTAGAGCTAGTAGAAATGGAAGTTCGTGAACTTCTTTCTGAGTACGAATTCCCAGGTGATGACCTACCAGTAATCCAAGGTTCAGCTCTTGGCGCACTAAATGGCGAGAAGCAGTGGGAAGACAAGATCGTTGAGCTTGCAGAAGCACTAGATTCTTACATCCCAGAGCCAGAGCGTGCAGTAGACCAACCGTTCCTACTACCGATTGAAGACGTATTCTCAATCCAAGGTCGTGGTACAGTTGTAACTGGTCGTATCGAGCGTGGTATCCTAACAGTAGGTGACGAAGTAGAAATCGTTGGTATCAAAGATACTACAGTAACGACTTGTACTGGTGTTGAAATGTTCCGTAAGCTTCTAGACGAAGGTCGTGCGGGTGAGAACGTTGGTGCACTTCTACGTGGTACTAAGCGTGACGAAGTAGAGCGTGGTCAAGTACTAGCAGCTCCTAAGTCAATCAACCCACACACTAAGTTTGAGTCAGAAGTATACGTACTTTCTAAAGACGAAGGCGGCCGTCACACTCCATTCTTCAAGGGCTACCGTCCACAGTTCTACTTCCGTACAACGGACGTAACTGGTGACATCCAGCTTCCAGAAGGCGTAGAGATGGTAATGCCAGGCGACAACGTTCAAATGACTGTTGAACTAATCGCTCCAATCGCAATGGACGAAGGTCTACGTTTCGCTATCCGTGAAGGTGGCCGTACAGTAGGTGCTGGTGTTGTTG
>NZ_JYJP01000023.1 GCF_001012815.1 Vibrio mexicanus | reverse complement strand
CTTTTTATTTTACTTTTTCAAGTAAAGGCAATTAACTATCTTGTTTTTGCTTTCTAGCCTTACCGACCGTTCTCAAACCCTTGTGAGCTCAGCCCCTGTCGATGAGGTGGCATTATAGAGATCGGCATCACATTGGCAAGCGTTATTTTGAAAAAATTGCAAAAATAACGCTTAAGCGACGCATTTTCATCCAAAGGCTAATTTATTCAACTTTATCCTAGTTATAACTACAAATTACCCCCAAAGTTATCCACAACCACATATGTCAGCCAACAAAAAAGGCCGCGAATGCGACCTTTTATATCTAAAGTGAAGTATTAAATACCCGAACCGTATTGTTCACCATCATCTTCATGCAATCCACATTCTCTTTTTAAACCAAAGAAACGTGTTTCTTCTTCAGACATTCCCGGCTCCCACTTTTTAGTAGTGTGAGTATCACCAACCGACAAGTAACCTTTGTCTCTTAATGGGTGATAAGGAAGATTGTGCTTCTCTAGGTAGTAGTGCACATCTTTGTTTGACCAATCAATCACGGGTAAGAACTTGAATACACCATTTTGAATAGACAAAATCGGTAAGTTAGCTCGACTAGACGACTGTTCTCTGCGAAGGCCTGAGAACCAAGTTCCAACTTCAAGTTCATCCAAAGCACGGCGCATTGGTTCAACTTTGTTGATCTTGTTGTACTTACTTATACCTTCAACGCCCTGCTCCCACAATTTACCGTAACGAGCTTCTTGCCAGTTTGCGCTTTGATGGGCTCTGTAGACTTTCAAGTTTAAGGTGAGCTGCTCACTTAAGTCATCAATAAACTGGTATGTCTCTGGGAACAAATAGCCAGTGTCGGTCAAAATAACCGGAACGTCAGGCTTCACTTGCGTAACAAGGTGAAGCATTAATGCAGCTTGGACACCAAAGCTGGAAGACACTGCGTGTGTTCCCTCTAAGTTTTCCAACGCCCAAGCTACTCGCTCTTGCGCTGTTAGCTTTTCTAGCTCTGCGTTAACTTCTGCAAGGCGGAGTATTTGCTCCACCTTAGTCATAGAGAGGAGATCAGCTAACTTCAAAGGAGAAGTTACTGTATCAAGCATAGAAATCCCTCTTGGAGACGACAACTTCTGCAATGATGCCTGCGCGAATGACAAAGTCGCCAAATGCTTCATTCTGTTCGCGCTCTTTCGACCAGCGCGCGACTAAGCCATCTATCTCTTCTAAAATTTGTTTATCGGTAATGTTCTCTTTATACATCTTAGGAACACGAGTACCCGCTTTATTACCGCCTAAGTGCAGGTTGTATCGACCTGGTGCTTTACCTACTAGACCAATTTCTGCCAGCATCGCTCGACCACATCCGTTCGGACAGCCAGTAATACGAGTAATAATGCTGTCTTCTTTCGGCACTTGGTGTTTTTCGAGGATTCCCTCTATATCTGTTACGAATTCAGGTAGGAATCGTTCAGCTTCTGCCATCGCTAACGGACACGTAGGGAATGCAACACACGCCATCGAGCTCTTACGCTGCTCACTGACACCGTCATCCATCAACCCATATTCACGAGCGATCTTTTCGATCTTGGCTTTCTGGCTCTTAGGTACACCAGCAACAATTAAGTTCTGGTTCGCTGTCATACGGAAATCGCCTTTGTGAATCTTAGCGATTTCAGCCACACCACTTTTCAGAGGTTTGCCTGGGAAATCGAGCAGACGACCATTTTCGATGAACAGCGCAAGGTGATGCTTACCATCGATACCTTCTACCCAACCAATGCGATCACCACGGTCTGTGAACTCATATGGGCGGCTATCAGCGAACTTAATACCCGCACGCTTTTCGACTTCCGCTTTAAATACGTCTGTACCTACACGATCTAGCGTGTACTTAGTTTTCGCATTCTTACGATTTGAACGGTTACCCCAGTCACGCTGTGTTGTGACAACTGCAGCGGCAACATCCAGTGTTTTATCTAGAGGAACGAAACCAAAATCATCCGCACGACGTGGGTAAGTCGAGGTGTCACCATGAGTCATCGCCAGGCCACCACCGACGAGTACGTTGAAACCAACTAGCTTGCCATCTTCCGCAATCGCGACAAAGTTCAGGTCATTCGCGTGCACATCCACATCATTCTGTGGTGGGATAACAACTGTTGTTTTAAATTTACGCGGTAAGTAGTTGCTACCTAGAATTGGCTCTTCCGTTGTTTCTACCTTTTCGCCGTCTAACCAAATTTCAGCATACGCTTTGGTTTTTGGTAGAAGGTGCTCACTGATCTTTTTCGCCCACTCGTAAGCTTCTTGATGAAGCTCAGATTCTACTGGGTTCGTCGTACATAGTACGTTACGGTTTACGTCACCCGCAGTGGCGATTGAGTCAATGCCAATACTGTTCAAAGTTTGGTGCATAAGCTTGATGTTTGGCTTTAGTACACCGTGGAACTGGAACGTTTGACGTGTTGTTAAACGAATACTTCCATATAGAGAGTGCTCGGTTGCAAACTTGTCGATAGCCAGCCACTGTTTTGGCGTAATAATACCGCCCGGCATACGAGCACGAAGCATCACATTATGCAGCGGCTCAAGTTTCTGTTTCGCACGCTCGTTACGAATATCACGGTCATCTTGTTGATACATGCCGTGGAAACGAATTAGCTGGAAGTTGTCCGCGGTGAAACCACCTGTGATACGGTCTTGTAAATCGCTTTCAATCGTGCCGCGCAGGAAGTTACTTTCACGCTTTAGACGTTCGTTATCAGCCAGCTTTCCTAACTCTTCGCCTAATACCACTTGCTTGTTATTTTCAGTAGAAAAAGTCATTAGTACACATCCCTTTGGTAACGCTTCGCTTTGCGTAAATCATTTACAAACTCTTCAGCTTTCTCTCTGCTGAAACCACCTTGCTGCTCGGCAATCGTAATTAATGCATCATGAACGTCTTTTGCCATGCGAGTTGCATCACCACAAACGTAAACATAAGCGCCTTCTTCTAGCCATTGCCATACTTGTGCAGCATGCTCGAGTAAACGATGTTGAACGTATACTTTTTCGTGTTGGTCGCGACTGAATGCCACGTCCAGTTGAGTCACTAAGCCAGACTTCAGGTACTTCTGCCACTCAACTTGATATAAGAAATCTTGAGTAAAGGTGCGATCGCCAAAGAACAGCCAGTTTTTGCCTTCTGCATCACGGTTGTCGCGCTCTTGAACGAAGCTGCGGAATGGGGCGATACCTGTCCCCGGACCAATCATAATAACTGGTGCGTTATCATCTTGTGGCAGCTTGAAGTTATTGTTGTTCTCAACAAACACTTTAACTTCACCACCTTCTTCCAAGCGCTGTGCTAAGTAGCTTGATGCACCACCGTAACGAGTTGCGTCACCTTTTTGGTATTCAACAAGACCTACCGTTAGATGCACTTCTTCATCCACTTCACTTTGCGCAGAAGCAATAGAATATAGGCGAGGTGTCAATCGACGCAGTAACCCAATAAGCTCTTCCGCTGAAAGTTTGGTTTTCTTCTCTGCAAGCACATCAACGATCTGTGTGTTGCCTGCGTATTCACGCAGTTTGTCTTTGTCATCCACCAGCTTCTGAAGTTTCTTACTACCAGATAGCTCAGCAAACTTAGTCACGAGTTGAGGATTCGCGGCAGTGATCTCGAACTTGCTGACCAATGCGCTATGAATAGATAGGCTTTCACCATCGACTTCAACACTTTCTACGCCAGATAGACCGACTTTCGCCAAGACTTCATTAGCAAGGTCTGAACTATTTTCAAACCAAACACCTAGCGCGTCACCTGGCTGGTAGCTAATACCTGAGCCATCTAAATCAATTTCAACGTGGCGCACATCTTTACCAGAATCACGACCGGTGATTTTCTGGCTTGCTAGCAGTGTTGCTGTGTATGGGTTTTGCTTTGTGTACTCAGAGTGTGCAGAAGCTGCACCAACTGGAAGCTGAACCACTTCTGCTTCGCTTGCTGAAGACAGTGCTTCTTTAACTTGCTCTAATGCTTTTGCACGCCATTCGGCTGCAGGCGCATCATAGTCAACATCACAGTCAATACGATCAATAAATGATGTTGCGCCTAGCTTCGAAAGATAAGCATCGAAATCTTTACCTGTTTGGCAGAAGAATTCATAACTCGAATCACCAAGACCAATGACACCGTAGCTTAAGTTTGGCAGTTTTGGCGCTTTCTTAGATTGCAAAAACTCGTGCAGCTCAATGGCGTTGTCTGGCGCTTCGCCTTCACCATTTGTCGAGGCAACGATAATAACGTGCGTCTCTTTCGCAAGGTTCTTACCTTTATAATCGCTTGCGTCAAACAACTCGACAGCGATGCCTTGTGCTTTCGCTTCTTGCTCCAACGCTTCTGCAACGCCTTTAGCATTACCCGTTTGTGAAGCGAAAATAATAGAAAGCTTGCCAGCAGGTTTTGTACTAACCACTGCGGTGGCTTGAGCTACAGGCGTTTGTGCGCCGACTGCTTGATTCTGGCTTAAGCCCCAAAAGTAGCCGCTTGCCCAAGCGAGCTGCTGAGGAGAAAGTTCAGATACGGTTTGAGCTAATGCACCAAACTGTTGATCATTTAAAGGGCTTGCTAGTCCAGCAAGCTCTGGTGGTGTAGTGTTTCCTGATGACACTTTCTTTTGAGAAGACATAGTCACGACATCCCTATTCATTGCGTGACGATAGATTAACCACTCAGAGTAATAACAAGAAAGAATAGAAGTGAATGTTTTATAACTTTTTGGAACGAGGGGAACTGGAAGGGGTTATAAGCGCGCTACTTGGCCTCGATACGAACTTGCTTGAATCCAACGGCCATCGCAGACTTTGACGCTAAGTTTAGGTCACCATAATGGCACTCTTCTCCATGCGCATCCGTTAAAAGGACAAAGCCACCACGCTGGTGTCTGAACTCGACAATCCAAGTACCCTCTTGTACTGACGGCTCAATAATCGCTTCAATCAACTGATTGTCTCTGTACAACGTTCTGAGTTCATTAATCGTCATTGTTCATCCATGGCTTTTACGACAACTACGCTTTTAAAGCATGGCTCAACAATCTCGAAAGTACTAAATTTTGTATGGGTTATTTCTTTTAGGTATAAAAAAGCCTCTCTTAATAAAGAGAGGCTTTAAGAAAACTTCTTAGTTTCGACTGATTAGAACGCGTATTCTGCGCCTACAAACCAACCGTTAGCAAAGATGAACTCCTTACCAAAATCTTCAGAATCGATCTCAAACATATTCGATTCTAAATCAATCACTCGGTAGCCGCCTTTTAGGGCCAATTGGCCACCTTGCATAGGCACTCGATATTGTACCCCTGCCATTAAGTCGGTGCTCTTAATGTCGTTGTTATCGCCGAAATTCATCTCGCCGATGATATCAAAATTCGAGTTTGGAACGGTTAGTTCAGCATAGGCATACCATGCCCAGATAAAGCCATCAAAGCTGACTCTTTCATTAGTAAGCGCATTACGGTAAAGCGTGTCGCTCAGATCGGTAAGCGTGACACCGGCATCGAAGTGCATTAAGTCATGCTCATAAATACGGTAGTAGAGCGTAGCATCAAATTTGTCGAACGCCATGTAGTCTGCATCAACACTAGAGTGGCGCAGTCTGACATCAGGGACGTACTTTACATCGTGCTCTAGCGCAACATAGATACTTGGGGCGCTATCTGAGTCACGATTGACTTCGTTAACTTTGGTATCCGTCCACCAGTAATCGGCACCAACTTTTACAACAGATTCCGCATAAGTGCCAAAAGAGGCCATCATTGCGATAGACGCAGCAGCAATGGATGCTTTGTTAATCATGAAAAATACGCTCCAAGACGAGTTTTGTGTCTAAAGTATCGGTTACTTGAGAAAATAGTACCATAATCTGCATAAACACCATTACACATTTCTCTGGCTTAGCCTAGAGCGCGTGGTCATAAGCGGAATGACTTCTCGATTAACGCGCCTGCGCCACATGGTTTTTGAAGAACCAGATCCCGACTGCGATAACAATAAGCCACGGCAACAGCTTAAGTACAACGCCAATCATACCAAGTAGCATCATTACGGCTAGAGCAATACCTGTCGCCGCCAACACTGTCACCATCGTGATACCAGTGACCAAAAGTGTCGCAATAAAAACAAGTACAAAGATAAGTTCAAACATGATTGTCTCCTTTCTCGATATGTTTACCTATACAGATACCATGCCAAGTTAAGAAAAATCACTAACCCATTGTTTTAATAAAAATAAAAAGGGCAAGCCTACCAATGGCAGATTTGCCCCACAACAACTTGGTAAATATCACCAATCTACATGGTAAATTTTACACATTCAGTTCTTTTGGAATCTTCGCTAGTGCCGCTTCCAATACTTCGATACCAGAACCTGGCTTATGCGCATTTTCACTAATGTAACGACGCCATTGACGCGCGCCTGGCATATTTTGGAAAAGTCCTAACATATGACGAGTGATGTGCCCTAAGTAAGCACCTTGCGAAAGCTGGCGTTCAATATATGGATACATTTCTTCAACGATCTCACTGCGCTTTTTGATTGGCGTGTCTTTACCGAAGATGATGTTATCCACTTGAGCCAATAAGTATGGGCTTTGGTAGGCTTCACGACCGACCATCACGCCATCAAGATGGTTAAGATGCTCCAGTGAATCTTCCAAAGTTTTGATACCACCATTTAGCGCGATAACCAAATGAGGAAAGTCTTTCTTCAATTGATAAGCTCTTGGGTAATCAAGCGGCGGGATCTCGCGGTTCTCTTTAGGGCTTAAACCACTCAACCACGCTTTTCGAGCATGGATGGTAAGCTGCTCACAGCCCGCTTTCTCTGAAACCGTTGAGACGAAATCCGTTAGGAACTCGTAAGAGTCTTGATCGTCAATGCCGATTCGAGTTTTTACGGTGACTGGAATATCCACCACATCGCGCATCGCAGAGACACAATCTGCCACCAGCTGAGGCTCTGCCATCAAACAAGCACCAAAGCGACCATTTTGAACGCGATCTGACGGGCAACCGACATTCAAGTTCACTTCATCGTAGCCACGCTCTTGAGCCAGCTTGGCGCACGTTGCCAAATCTGCTGGATTGGAGCCACCAAGCTGAAGTGCGACTGGGTGCTCTTCTTCGTTGTACGCTAAGAAGTCGCCTTTACCATGAATAATGGCACCCGTTGTGACCATCTCAGTGTATAACAGCGTATCTTTGGTCATCAAACGATGGAAGTAACGACAATGGCGATCAGTCCAGTCGAGCATTGGCGCGATGGAAAATCGAGAATGGTAAAAATGTGGCTTTTTCCCTTCCACTTCAGTTCCTTCGTTAATCAGCATAGTGTTATCTTGCATTGTACGGCCCTACTCATGCCTAGACTGGCATCGTCTGTAATCAGTTCACGTCAATTATCACGTGAGTTTTTGAGCCGGGGATTCTACCTCAACTTCGGCTTAGACCCAAATATTCCCGATTGTTCGCTGTGAATGGAGGTTGATATCGTTCAAGTAGAGTGCATGAGTAGGGAAAGCAGTTATTAACAAACTTACCTGAGCGCATCGCTATTAAACGTCTCTTGAAAATAGACATAGACGCTCTTTGCTTCATCGAAAATGTCTTGTGAAAACACTTCTAGTGTCTTCACTTCTTTCGGTATTGAGTTTGAGAACTCTGGCCCATCAAAGTAGAAAAACCAAAAGCTTGAGCGCTGTTCTTGATCCAGTTTCTTCAATGTTTCTACTGTCAACTCAGGGCCTTGCTCAATGAAAGTGACCAACGCTTGTTTGTAATAGCTTACCGCATCCACTTCCCAGTGCCCATTCAATGCGATTTTAAAGAGCGGTAAGTAGTTGCTTTGTTTGGTATTCAATGAAAAGAAGAGTTGGATATAGGCGTAAGCTATTTCAGAATCATAGATTGCTGAGCGATGATGGTAAGCACCGCCCGAAGCGAAAGTAGCACTAAACAGATAGAAGGTTTTGGGAAAGCATTGAAGAAAAGCGGTAACATCATCAGCATTTCCTTTTACTGCACCTTGGTAGGAATCGTTCAAACAACGAACATCTCTGTCTACTGGGAGGTGGATGTAGCTGTTGGAGAAGGCATTGATTGAGAGCAGAAGTGAACATAACACCAACATGAACCGCATGAGCCTTTTAATCCTTAATGTGTACTTCTCTATAATACTCATAAACGCCCTTAGCGGATGCAAACACACGCTTTGATATCCGATCTAACGCTAGCACTTCATCCGGCATATCTTTGGCGAGGTGTGGGCCATCGAAGTAAAAGAACCAGAAGCTGTCTAGATCTTCCGTTCCAATAGAGTCCAACGTCTTAGCAATATGCTCAGGCTCTAGCTTCAATAACTCTATTAATCGATAGCGATAGTAATTGACACCATCCACTTCCCAGTGCCCATTCAATGCGATACTAGTTAGTGGATAATACTTCTTTCTATCCCTACTCAGTTCAAAATACAAATCGACATACTCATATATCAATGTATGTTGAGACACTAATGACCTATTAGAAAATGCACCACCCCATACCCAAACGTGGCACTGAAATGACGAAAAGTTTTAGGAAAGCAATCCAAGAACCGTTCTTGCTGCACTTTATCTTTCTCTTTTGCCCCAGCATAATTTTCATCCATGCATTGAATATTGGAAGTAAGAGTTTGATAAAAAGAAGGAGCTGATAAAACCTCAAAAGGTATGACACACAAACAAGTAACTAAGACTCGGTTCCTATTAGCTTTAGACCAAAACAGCTCCATTGATCTCCCCCCCCTCTATTGCCACATCGGCTGCATTTACTATTCATTGTTGCTTGGTTGGATAACGACTTTTATGTCTAGCAATGGCCTTACGTCACCTAAGACAAACTCCGTCCCAGAATGAAAAACCAAGGTCTCCGATTTCCTTAGTGCAAGGTTAAACTTACCCTCTACAGTCATACCATCAACTTCTACTATCCCGCTTTCAACATAGACATCTGCTGTGCAAACCTTGCACTGAGCAATTGGCACATCTTTAGAAACCCAAATTTCATCCGAAGGGACTTTATGTATACGATCATTTGTAAGAACGTACGTATCAGAATTGATATTATGTGGTGTTATACGCTTTAAAACGCCATCTTGAAGAGCAAAGCAAACATTGTCATAAACAGTGCTGTCGTAAGCGCTTTGCCCTGAAAAACAAATTTCGTTTGAACCTAGTGAATAACTTGTCTCGTAGGCGATCATTTCAGAATCAATTTGAAACTCAGTTGGGAAATGAATCAGTTGGGTAGACTCTTTCGAGTAAATAGCACCACAGATAGCACCACCGCCACATGGGTAACTGAAAACATATTCGGTATGATTAAAGTTAGGGCCAATTGCATATTGATGCTGTAAGCTTTCAATGAATACCTCAGCAACCCCTTCTCGTGCGATCAGCTCATCTATGTTCGCTAAAGTGCTAAATGTAACTAACAAACCTACACCAATGCCTAGCAAGATTCTCAATTCAAACTCCTTTATTTAACCAACTGAAAATCAACATATAGTCACCCGCAATCCAACTGTTTATAACTTCGCATCAAGCTAGCGACGTTAGAAGGACCAAAACAACTAATAGTGTTGGCAGTTTTGTATGATACTCCGCTGTGAATACAAGTCAGCACCTTTCTCTCCCGCATTGGACCACAGATACTCGCCTTTTTTCTCATCGAAAAAACCATACCAGTGAATCACATAATCTCTGTCATTTAGCTTATGCAAGGTAAACATTGGGTTCTGCTTACTGACATCTCCCCAATTAATATTGGCCCCAGCTAATCCGATGCTGTCTGTCTTATCAAAGAAGAAGTCACTACTTTCCTTTGAAACTTTAACCTCTTTAGCTACCACGTAAATCTGATTAGTATTAACCTCAACCCGAGCTCCCCCATCACCAATAAAAACTATCGAAAAGAAGTTAATATTTTGAGCATTATCTCTATCACAGCTTGCTTTTAGTTCTAGGAGGCTAGCTATAGAAACGCTGGGCAACAACATACAAAATACAATTAGCCATTTCATTGAATGCACTCTGCTATATCATCAATATCACTCAAAACTATCTATCATTTCTTTCAAACCACTCAAAAATTCTGTTCTCTCAATATACTTACTTGTTACACACTCAAGGTTCATAATTTCATAAGTTACCGTTGTTTCTTCGACGTAGAATGAATAGTTTTTGCAATCATTTTCTGCCAACTCAATCCAGTTTTTTTCAGTTACTATTAAAGAACTTTTAAGTTCATTCTGAATTTTACCTTCTAAAATCGAACCAATTCTCTTCTCATAGTTTTTTTTCTCAAACTCATATAGTTGTTTTTGGCAACTCAAAACATCAGAAGAAAACTTATTTTCATAACATGAATCACTAGCTATTGCACAACTTGAAAAAATAACTAATAAAACCAATAAATATTTCATCCTAATGACCTCTCAAATAATTAGCTCTTTGTCGCCCAACGTCATATCTACGCAACACCGGATTTGTCTCAATATAGTTAATCAAAGTTTCTCTATCATTTGACATACACATCACCATCGGTCTCTCGCCTTTGGTAAAGCCCTGATAAACAAAATCCACAGCAATATCTCTAATTTTTGAATCAAGCTCTTCCCAGTTAGTCGCATTCATACCAGCCGTCCACCTCAAATAGTTTCTCTCTGCACGAGCGACATAAGTCGGGTATATCTCAACAAAAAGAAGGTGTTGAGATTTTCTAGTTATCTCTCCAACCTGCTCTTTGTAAGAAGCTATGAAGAGTTTTGCTTGCTCTCCTTTTAATCCTGCAGATCGAGCAATCAATCTTGCTATAGACTCAGGAACTAATGCGCTTTGCATATGCTCGAATATTTCATCTTCAGATCTATTTCCACAATCATAACCACGACCGACAGTAACACCAGATTCATCATTTCCTGGCCAATGTATTACTCTAGAGAAGTTAGTTGACGCACTATTATCACTGCCCTCAGCATTAAAAGTAACTTGTCCATTAGGCACTTTTAACCATTTCAAATCCATATCATCATTTGTGGAATAGTTCCAAAAAAGCTTCAAAGCCTCATCTATCGCCAGCAGCGTTCCCGTATCTACAACACCACTCACTTCCATTCGATAGTCACTATGGAAAATATACTGCGGAGCATAATGCTCTTGAAACTGCTTTATAGCATTCTCTGTGCTTGGGCCGAAATCACCGTCATTTCGGCTTGGACCAATATCAAACTTCATTTCAAGCAATGCCGTTTGGAGTGTTTTAACTAGTTCTCCTTCTGCACCCTTTCCTATGCTTTCCCCATTACCTCGCGCTAGGGCTTCTAACTCATCGACAGATGACAGTAGCTGAGAGTGAAGGAAAATCTGCTCTACCTTAATGACGGGTGTTCGCTTGTCTGCATCAACTCTATCAGTGATAGGCTCAACAAAGTCATGCGATGATTCCGCTTGCGGGCACTGAACATTGGCATACGCAAACGCGGTTTTGTCGGTGGTAATATTCTCAGGAGGGAGAGGCTGGCGCGGGCATGCCTCTGCTGTTTGTTCAGAAGGTGTTACAACTAACTTATCGCCGACTTTTAGCTTAGTGGGTCATCAAGATAGAGAGGGTTGAGCTCAAGCAGAAATCTTGGCAACAAGTTGTAAAGCGCCGCAATGCCATCCCATGTTTCACGTTGATTGGTTTCTGGATCGAGCTGGCAAGTGTGGAACTCAATCTCTTGCGTCGCTTTCGACTTACGCTCTAGAACAAGCTTATCGCCAACATTTATCTGATGCGGATTCTCTTCATGTTGTGGATTCAACGCCAGTAAGGCCTCTAATGATAAACCTTGTCGATGAGCAATAGCGGACAACGAATCCCCAGCTTGAATGGTATAGATGACCTCTTCACCAATCTGCTTCGGTTTCTCTATTAGCTTCGCTGTTCGAGTTTCAATGACCTCATCAAGATCAACTATGCAGGCGTTTTCATCTAACCATTCGGCCGACAATGTTGATTGCATGAATTCAGCTGAAAGCTTGTTTCGAACATAGAGCAAGTGCTGCCTGCTGACTTTAGTGTTACCAATCTTACACGGCAAAACAATCACTGACGCTTCATGACCATCGACGACTTCATCACTCAGCTGTTCATTGGTTGATGTGGTGGCTGAAAAAGTCCACTTTCCTCCATCCTGAATTTGATATTCATGCGCAAGCTCATCATCGATGAAATGGTAGAAATAGCCTTGTGTAGGCCACCCCAAACGCTCACCAATCTGGACTGATAATTTTACTGGTACGAAAGATTCACTTACAGAGGTGCTGCCATGTTTGACTGGGCCAACATTTTCAAGTTCTAATGCGGTCGACTTTGTGCCTGGAAACTGAAAACAGAGCGTTTTGGGCTCATTGATTCCAACAGAAGTAGACAACAAGACCCGATTACGCTCTGCATTACTTGAGAGTGACCAAGAGGAACTTATCGACCCTTCCTGCTCTGTCGCCATAAGTGCAAAACTCTTTAACCCAAAGCTCTGCACTTCTTCAGGAGAGCAAACAAGTTCAACGTTATATTGAAATTCACCCTCCTCTTTCTTGTCACTGAGGTGCTCGTTAAAAGCTTCGATTGCACGAGTAATAGAATTCGATTCTTGTGGCTTGCTGTGATATCTCATTGCTTGATATTTTTAGACCAGTATCAAACTATTTTATCGAATATTTAAGTTTTCATTTGCTCGTTTTACTAGGCATAAACACTTATTCATTAAGCGATGAGAAACACGTTCGAAGGAGTGCGAACACTAATTCGATTTGA
>NZ_JYJP01000022.1 GCF_001012815.1 Vibrio mexicanus | reverse complement strand
ACGCAATTCTTTATTGCGATGGGTCAAACACCATCTTTAGTATCGAACTTAATACTTCTAAGTACCTAAGCTCCATACTTCAAAATATGGAGCGACACACGAGGTTCGCTTTCTCTTAAACTTAAGCGTGACCTCAACCTTGGTAAGGTTGTACTCAATCAATTAAGCTAGTGTCGTTTTTTGTCACCGTTAAGTACGATGAAGACTATTCCGCTTTCTTCGTAAAGAAATTGGAGCGACACACGAGGTTCACTTTCTCTTAAACTTAAGCGTGACCTCAACCTTGGCAAGGTTGCGCTCAACTAATTGAGCTAGTGTCGTTTTTTGTCACCGTTAAGTACGATGAAGACTATTCCGCTTTCTTCGTAAAGAAATTGGAGCGACACACGAGGTTCGAACTCGTGACCTCAACCTTGGCAAGGTTGCGCTCTACCAACTGAGCTAGTGTCGCAAATGGAGGCGCGTCCCGGAGTCGAACCGAGGTCCACGGATTTGCAATCCGCTGCATAGCCACTCTGCCAACACGCCTTTTTTCATCAACGCTTTAGGTCACCCCCGCCGCGTTCGATGCATACTTTAATGATTAAGGATTGAGAGTCAAACAAAAAACGAAAAAAACAATTCACTTGCTGACATTTAAAGCAAATTGTCCAAGGAACACACCGTTTCAGGCAGTGTTACCACTTTTTCATTAAGCGTCCCATGAAGTTTGAATGGTAAGACCAACAATGATCGAACATTTCCATGAGCTGCGGATTACCATATTTGGATACGCTAACCGCATGAAAACGGTTTTTGGTTTTCTTAAGTTCTTCAACTTTAGCCACCATTTCACCCGACTGTTTTGGCGCGATAAAGTCTGAAAGGACAATCAAATCGGCATTGCGATACTTCTCTTGATTCATCATATCAATTGAGTTGTGAATTGCTTTCTCGAAATCAGTACCGCCATGGAAAGTATAAGAGAGGAAATCACTCGCCTCACGAAGACCGTCTTGCCTGGTAAGCTCGTAAGTGATCTGCTCAGTTGAAAACAGCATCACGTAACAGTCTCGACCTTCTGCCAGCGCAATTTGCATCAATGCATACGCCATCGCCTTAGCACAGGTCTCTGGGAAACCTTTCATTGAGCCCGATGCATCGACACAGATGACAAATGGCCCCTTCTCGATTTCCATATCCGAGTTATCAGGTTTCTGAGCACGGACTTTACGCAAAGTGCGCGCTTTGCCTTTAGTACGGTAGTTCATCAAACGCTTATCGACTAAGTGTTTGTAGAAAACAACTTCAAGCTCTGGGTAAGCCAAGAACATGGTTTCGTTTGGTAGCAGTTTATTAAGATCGTCACCTTCGTGCACACCCACAATATCGTCAGTGGCTTCATCGGATAGTTCTTCAACCATCTCGAGCAGATCTTCACGTTGATGAAGGAAATCAGGGTCATCCACTTGGCTTGCCATACGACCTAGCTTTTCTGCGATTTCTTGCAGACCTTTATTCTTCTTCAGGAAGTCCGCTAAGCGGTGCATCACCGTTAGATCGGTTTTACTTAACTTGGCTGAAGCCATATCCCACAGACGGCCAACTTGGGCTTCATCGCCTGACATCGCAACATCATCCATCGTGCTTATGGTTTCGATGCGTTGATACAAATCCTTTAGTACTTTCTCTTTGTTGGCTTCAAGTTCGCTTACTTGAGCCTGCTTGATCGCTTCGCTTAAACTTTTATACCACTGGTCACAAAAGTAGTGCGGGAACATAGGGTTGTTCACACCTTTGTTCTTTTCCATCAATCTACGCGCTTGAAGGTAGAACGCAGAGTGCCACTCAAGCTTTTTGATCACGTCGTTAATCTTGACGAAAAACGTCGCTTCATCCCAGTGGATCACTTCCTGGTAAAGGTTGATCTCTTGAACAAAGCGCTCGGTTTCACAAACTTTTGTAATACGCTTCTTAACATTGCCACGCCATTTCATCAGGTGATTCTTCATTGAAGATTTCACACCCGGATTTTCGGTGACCGCCATCATTTGAGAGCGCGCCATAAGGTCATTTACCGCTGTATCAATAATGCCTGATTCAGCGACCATCAAAGCAAGATTTAATCCATCAGCACCTAGCATATCGCGCCCCTAATTTTTAAAATATGCACTTATTTTTAAGCCTTTGCCCTTAAGCAAAGTACTTATCCATATTCTTGATACGTTGAGCCGAACGCTCACACTCACCTCGAACCGCTTCTAAGCGACGTTGTAAACTTTGCAGCCCTTCCTCCATGACTCTCGGCAGTTCACGCTCAACAAAGCTGTGTGGCAATGCACCATGGAAATCTGATTTTGCTTTTCTCAGCAAATGGTCGGCTTTATCAAGCTGTTGAATAGCATGCTCTGTTTTAGCTAGCCATTGCTGATACAACTCAGTATCTATACCTTTGTTAGTCACAATCGCCACCACAACGCTACGATTAGCGATGTCTTTAACGACAAGTTGGTTCGAGCCATCCACATCAAAGTGCAGGCGGCTTATGTCCGTACTCTTATTTACAAAGCCATTGATGTCGCCTTGGCCTTCTTTAATGATTTTCTCTAGTTCAGATTTAGGCACATACACATACCAAGTATCGCCCTTCTCCGTTTCGCTCACGGACATATTGCTTTGCAGCAAAACAAGCTTGACCATGCCACTCGTCACGTTCACTTTGTAGCTTTTGGCATCTGAAACGTCGTAAGAGTGCGTTGTTTGCTTTTTAAGTAAGCCAGATGTACCGCCTTCAAGCAGCTGGACACCGTATTCAGACTCTAAGGCCTCTTGAATATCATCAAGTTCTTCTTTACAAAGGTTAATTTGTGTTTCAACTTCAGCCTGATCGAAAGCATGCTCAGAGGCAAACTTCTTAATAACCGAACGTACGACATCACGCGATTCTGGACTATTCCATAAGCAGTCTTGAAGCAGCAAAAGATCCAAAGGATTTATCGAATCGCGACCATTAAAGAACGCACTCGCTTTAAGAAGTTTTACCGCCTTTTTCCATCGACGGTCAGACACATACATGTCAGTATCGGCAATATCAAGACCTTGAGACTCAACCGTTTCTTCCAAAAGAGTTTTCAACTCATAGAGCTTGTTAAACACCGTGTCGGACAACTCAAGCTTGTCAAGTTGCTGCTGCCAATCATGGTATTCCTGATCGGTAATCGCTAAACCTTCTGGAATAACCGCCTCTTGAGGTGTACCAACAGTCAGCATCGACTTGAAGTTCTGCTTATTTTGGATTCGATTGACGAATACGCGCACTAGCATACGATCGTACAGGGCATCTAGGCCACTGTCGTCATCAGGAAGCTCATTGGAAGCAGAAACAAGCAGCCTCATTGGCACGCGTTCTACATCGCTACCGTTCTTAAAGGTTTTTTCATTGACGACAGTTAATAGAGTGTTAAGGATTGCAGGGCCCGCTTTCCAGATTTCATCCAAAAATACGACCTGAGCCGTAGGTAGGTAGCCTTCTGTTAATCGAAGGTAACGACCGTTATCTTTTAGTTCTTGGATACTCAAGGGGCCAAACACTTCCTCCGGTGTTGAAAATCGAGTCATTAAATATTCAAAATAACTGGAATTATCAAACGCTTGAATGAGGCGTTTTGCGATCAAACTTTTCGCAATACCAGGAGGGCCTAATAAGAAAACACTTTCACCAGCAAGGGCTGCAAGCAGACATAATTTAATGGTATCTTCACGTTCATAAACACCATCTGAGAGTGCTTTTGTCAGCTTATTTATTCGTTCCGAGAGCAATGCTTTTTGCGCATGAGAAGCTTTTTGGGGAGTAAACATTACAACAAACCTCGGGTTGGGACTTTTTCTGTGTATATATACTTTTATACAGTTGTTATCATCTTGTTACAAGTGGATTTATTTCCAATTGATAGCCCCACTTATATCAGATGCAATCATCCCGACTTTGCATGAAATCATTGTTTCCATTTTTGAGAGGTTCATCACTCCTATTGGCTTCCAGCCTAGCTGACACGTTTATTAGCGCTTTCTTTAGTCTGTAAATATCGTTATCGTGACAATAGAACTAAAGCAACAATGATGAATGCATGAGCAATACGATCCACACTTGGAAAAACATCTCGCTACTCGAAGAACAAGTTGCGCTACCCAATAACAAAACCGTTACCCACACCACCATCAAACATCCCGGAGCATCAGTCATTTTGCCTGTTACGTCTGATGGTAAAATTGTCCTGATCAATCAATTTCGACCTTCTTTAAAGAAATGGTTACTGGAGCTGCCAGCTGGCACCATTGAACAAGATGAACTGCCACTAGACTGCGCCAAGAGAGAACTTGAAGAAGAGACTGGATTTAGTGCCGACGAATTCATCTCATTAGGCCAAGTCACACCTTTAGCGGGATTCTGCGATGAAATCCAATACCTTTTCGTTGCTAAAGACCTGTTGAACACCAACCGATTCGACTGTGATGACGATGAAGTTATTGAAGTCATAACATTATCAATGGACGAGCTAGAAGCTCGTATAATCGCAGGCACCATTACGGATGCCAAAACCATCGCTTGTCTAAGCAAAGCCAAGCTTTGCAACTATATCTAGGAGACTATATGGACTTTCGTTCAGACACAGTGACGCGCCCTACACCGGCTATGCGCGAAGCAATGGCTAATGCAGACGTTGGTGACGACGTTTATGGCGATGACCCAACCGTCAATGATCTTGAAGTTTGGGCTGCGCAGCGTCACGGCTTTGAAGCGGCTCTGTTTACCAGCTCAGGGACTCAAGCAAACTTACTCGGTTTGATGGCGCACTGTCAGCGTGGTGATGAGTATTTGTGTGGTCAACAAGCCCATAACTATAAGTATGAAGCCGGTGGCGCGGCGGTCTTAGGCTCAATACAGCCTCAACCGATTGAAAACAATCCAGACGGTACTTTGGACTTTGACAAGTTAAGAGCAGCAATTAAGCCAGATGACAGCCACTTTGCGCGAACAACACTTCTTAGCCTAGAGAACACCATCAATGGCAAAGTGCTTCCAATGGAATATTTGGCCGAGGCTCGTGAGTTTGTTGATCAGCACAATTTGTCTCTGCATCTTGATGGCGCACGTGTTTACAACGCGGCCGTTGCACTTGATATCGATGTAAAAGAGATCGCCAAATACTTCGATTCAATGACAATCTGCCTCTCAAAAGGATTAAGTGCGCCTATTGGCTCCCTTTTGCTAGGTTCTTCAGAGTACATTGGCCGAGCTCGCCGCTTAAGGAAAATGGTGGGTGGTGGCATGCGCCAAGCTGGGATTTTGGCAGCCGCAGGTAAATTGGCGCTGACCGAGCAGGTAGCGCAATTAAAAGTCGACCATGACAATGCAAAACGATTAGCAATAGGGTTAGCGGCCATCGATGGATTCGATGTGAAACCTGACTTGGTCCAAACCAACATTGTGTTTGCCAAAGTTGCGCCAAACGTAAAAATACAGGATGTCGCTGACAAGCTTGCGCAAGACGGAATCACCATTTCACCTGGAAACCCCGTCCGTTTTGTCACTCATAAAGATGTTAACCAGCAAGATATTGCACTGCTTCTCGAAAAGCTCGCTCAATACGCATAATCACTTGAGCTTCCCCTTAGGGGAAGCTTTAAGCTTTCATGCCATTGAAAAATAAAAGCGACTTTTTCTAATCCTATGAACATTCTTAGTACCTCACAAATCACATCGGCACTGTGTTTGGTCTCTGCCCTTTCCTTTCAAGCCACGGCAAGTACGGGCGATCCTATTGCTGGAAAGATGAAATCACCTAGCTGTGTTTTCTGTCACTCTGTCTCTGGCCCCGAGTCTAACCCTGCGTATCCAAACTTAAAATCACAAAACGAGCTCTACTTATTCAACTCGATGAAAGATTATCAGAATGGTTTAAGAGGAGGCGCAATGGCCGACATGATGAAGGCTCAACTTCAGCACTTGAATGATCAAGACCTACGTGACGTTGCGGCCTACTATTCCGGCCTAAACGACTAATATGCCAGCGAGACGAGGCACTTTGGGAAGACCATTCGCGAAGTCTTTATTCTAATCTAGTAACACGAATGTGCTTCCAAACGAATGCGAAGAACACAAATTAGATCTATGTTCTATATTAACTTATGGGCGTATTTATTGTTGTGGTCATGGAATGAAAATCACCGAGTGCTCTCTAGTTGAGCAACAAAACATTACCGAGATTGAACTAAAGTCACGTCTGGAGCTTTTTCGCTTATCTCAAGAAGATCTGAACAGCCGAACTGCTCTCAAAGGTATTGTAGAGCGTAACTTGGACATGATGGTCGGCATATTCTACGAGAACCAAACCGACAATACTGAAATAGCCACATTAATCGGTGACTCAGGCACGCTCACTCGCCTCATCGCCGCGCAAAAAACATACATTGTTGAACTGATTAGCCGAGATGTTGATCTCGCCTATGTTGAAAATAGACTTCGCATAGGGCTGATTCATAAGCGGCTAGGGGTGGCGCCAAAACTCTACCTCTCAGCCATCGGTTATCTTAAAGGGATCCTCACTCGCACTATCGAAACCAATCTCAATGACCAAGTGTATGCCAAAAGTATGGTTAGCGTAATACATCGGTTAATCGACTTTGATATCTCTTTCGTTTTTGATGCTTACATTCGCAGTATGATGACGGAGCTAGAAGCCGAGCGAACACGTTCTGAGCGCCATATCGGCGACCTTGAAAACCTCATCCACGAGAGAACTCACAATTTACAGCAAGTCTCACGTTTAGACCCGCTCACCAACCTGTTCAACAAACGTACCTTCCAATCCACTTCATCCAGCGCATTTGAATCTGTGCAGATTAAAAATGAACCTATTTCTCTTGTCTATATAGACATCGATGACTTTAAGCAATGTAACGATGAACTCGGCCATGATGAAGGGGACGCGATTCTTGTACTCGTAGCCGATTGCATACGTTCTGCATCCCGAAACGTTGACTACTGTTACCGCTTTGGGGGTGACGAGTTCGTCATCATTATGCCAAGCTGCAGCAAAGACCTTGTCCTCAAACATTTTGTGCCAAGACTCACTAACGAAATCTTATCCGTTCGCAATGATGTTTCATTAAGTATTGGTATCGCACAATCTGGGCCTGACGATTATTTAAGTATTAAAGACACGCTCCGTTTGGCAGATAAAGATATGTATATCCATAAGCGAAACATTAAGCGAAAGTGCAGTGATGATGAAGAGCAAGTAGTCGCGATGCGTTCTTCAAAAAGTAATTAAACCTACGAATTCTTAAGGGGGAAGACGCAGGTTTATGGAGCATATTTCTGTAGAGCGACGTCGAAATCCGGTTCATACGACGCTCTACAATAGACGCACCTAATTTAGGCGAACGCAATCATTAGAGGTAGTAGCTATAAGTAAACTTCAACTCTGTATTTTGATCGTTGTGGCCAAAACTTTGGCCCGCATCGTCAAAGTACTCTGTGTAAGTCAGCTTACCCCAGTGCTTACGGTTTTCTGTAAGCGGAGCCTGAACAGCAAGGTCTAGCTGCAAAGAGTTAACCGTACCTACAGCACCACCGAAGTCTAGCATGCTGTATTGAGGATTCACTTGAACATGAGTGCCATTTTTATGTAGATAGATAGAGTTCAAAAAGTTGAACTGAACACCATAAGTTGAGCTCTTTGTACCTACTAAATCTTTTGCGAAATCGCTATTTTGACCGTAAGCTGCCGCTACGATTGGGAATGACAACCAGTTTTCAAATGGTGTGTTCATGCGGATTAAACCACCAACAGCAAACAAGCGATCGGTTAGTGCGCCATCAACAAAGCTCGTTTCAATGTAATCGAGTGATACACCTAACATTGGAGCATTTTCCCATTCCGTTCTTTTTACTTCAAAGTAACGAGCACGTACTTGAGAAAGATCGAAGCTATCATCTGCCGGGAATGTATTCGCATTTTCTTGGCCTTGAAGCGTTAATTGGCCCAAAAACAAATTTCCATTTTGTTTTGCACCAGACATTTGGCCTTGTAATTGTACAAAGTTATTGTCTTGCTCACCTAGACTTTGAATACCATATGTTGCATGAACCACTGTTGATACTTTTGTGTGATCGCCTGGATCCGGAGCATTTTCTTGCTCAACAGCCTCATCAGCAAACACGATTGAAGAAGAAAGTAGTAGGGCACTGCATGTGGTTAGTTGTTTCAATACTGCCATGGTACAAACCTTTATATAGTCGTTGGATAATTGATTCATAAATCAAATTCCAAACAACCTTATAAAAAGCAGGTATAAAGAGATAACCAAATAAAAAAACTAAAAATGAAAAAAAATTGTCATTAAATATTCACAGCGTGACCAGCCGCTTACTTAACAACCGTTTTGTTAGTAACTTGCTCGCGATCAAACACCTAGCGAGTGATAAATTGCTACAATTATTTAAGTATCACTACAAAACAAGAATAAAAAGGTCTGCCAATGACAACCCTCTCCCTTGAGCCACCTATCTATAACGTAGGAGGTATTCTCTATTCCCCAACATCCGGGGTCATTGAGTGGAATGAAGAGCGTAGCCAACTTAGGGCAAGAGAAGCCAACCTATTTCACGCACTAATCCAGAGTTTTCCAGAAGTTCTATCACGTACCGATATTGAAAAGCAGCTTTGGAAAGACTCGTACGCAACCAATGCAACCATCAATCAAACAGTGAAAGCGCTTAGGTTTTCGCTTAAAGACGATCAACGTACACTCATCCGCACGATTCCCAAACAAGGCTACGTGCTGTCTACTAAGCCACACCTTTATCAAGCTGAAACCACAGAACCCACCGTTCCGGTGACAAGCACAGAAGTTGCAAGCCCTACTATAGAAAACGATGTAGCTCAAAAACAACACCAAGAAAATACCGAGAAAGTGACGACTCTATTTAACGCAACCCAGTGGGCCATATTGGGTGGTGTCTCCATAGCACTGTTTGTAGCGACCAGTTTAGGGCTTGGCGCAAAAAAGTATCAGCGAACCAGTCACCAACATGGGAATAATTGGGTCATGTTTGAACACTCCGAAGAAAACGGTGAACCCATTCCATTCAGAGATATTGAACAACAACAATTTGCGCTAAAAGATGGGGATATTTACCTCATATGTACCAAGGTAGAGGAGCAGCTAACATGCGTGCAACGTTAATTAAGCGAGTAGCTGTCATTATAACTCTCTTTGTATCCTGTGCCTTACTTGGAAACAAAGTCTATCAATATAACAATGAACCCACACGCGTCTACCAAGGGGTATGGGAAGGGCTGGGTCATTTAAATATTGGTGGGCACCCTTTAAAAAGTGAAGCAACCTTAATTATTGAGCCTGGTTTAGCACGGCTTTCAATTGTAAATAGTTTCAACGAACACAATTATACCTATGATGCAGAACTACTGCTTAGGCGCTACGAACATGAGTTGACCCACCTTGAAGTCACCAATCGCACCGTCAATGGCTTAGATACTTTCATAGCCAATAGCAATATTTTGGTACCCAATCAAGGAACACTATTACACGGCAATATTTGGCGTTTAGAAGAGGGTAAACTGATTCTAAAAATGAAGTTAACCAACCAACAGAATGCTATTTATATCCTTGAAAAAACAGCAGGTTAAATAAAATTTATCTTTTTTTATCCTGTCTTTTTATATTGATTATTTTTTTTGCTTCAAAGATACTTTTTTTAGTTGGAGAGAACTCAGCATAACGTCGTTTAATACTCCCAAGAACGTTATACGTTTCTAGAACTAAACCTTCTTGGGCGTTATGCTCACCAACTAACTAAGGTATCAAAAATGACGGTATCCGCTCCTTCTGTTCCTACACCAGAAGAAAAATCAGGACTAGCCAAATGGTTCCCTCTGATTGTTCTTCTAGCCGCACAGTTTTCTACTATGGCAGACAACTCTGGCTTAGCAATTTCTACTGATGCACTGATTGCTCTTCACGGCGCAACCATGCCTCAAATTCAAATGGCAAACGCAATGTACCCGCTGATCGCTGGTGCAGGTATGATTGCCGGTGGTCTTATCGGCCTTATCATTGGCTGGAAACGCCAAATGGTTATCGGCGCAGGTATGCTAGCTGCTGCATCTTTCGGTGCTGCTTTTGCTCCAAACATGGAAGTCCTTAACTACGGTGCGCGTGTAGGTGCTGGCCTTGGTGCTTGTTTACTTATCCCTGCGGTACTGGCAAACGTTGCTGGTATTTACAAAGGTAAAGACCAAGCGATTGCATTCTCAGCTATCGCTGCGTTAGTTGGCCTTGCAAGTGCAATCACACCTCTTTTATTTGGTTTTATTCTTGATGTTGCAAGCTTCCAAGTAGCGTTCATGGGCCTAGGTGTATACTGTCTTCTTGTTATGTTCGGTAGTATGAAGCTTCCTACACTAGACTCTTCTCCTTTCAAAGGTAAATTGGACACAGTTGGTATCGCGCTTGCGGGTGCTGGTCTACTGCTGTTTGTTACTGGTCTACTAAAAATCTCTGAGTGGGGCCTAGTTGCACCATTGACTGACTTCACTATCGCAGGTATTTCACCAGCTATTCCAACGGTTCTTCTTGGTGCTGCTGTACTGAAATGTCTAATGGTTTGGGAACGTCGCTTTGAAGAGAACGGTGGTACTCCACTACTTCCATCATCTTACGTTAAGAACCCACAAGTTGTTGTTGGTCTTGTTCTTTGTGCTGTTATCTTCCTACTATTCGGCGCAACTGGCTTCATCAACGTATCTTACATGCAGCTTGTTGCAGGTATGAGCGCGTTCGCTTCTGGTATGGCTCTGTGTGCTTTCGCTCTAGGTATGATGATTGGCTCTCTAGGCGCACCTGCGAAACTGTCTCACCTTAGCTGTCAACGTGTTTGTCAACTTGGCTTCATTGTTGCTGCTGCGGGTACTGGCCTAATGTTCTTCGGCTTCACAGCAGAAGGCATCACTGTATGGCAATACGTATCACTGACTATCTTCGGTATCGGTGCGGGTCTACTGGCTTCTCAAGCATCAATCGTTGTTACTTCTGCTCTTAGCGAGCGTGAAGCACAGCAATCTGGTGGTATCCAAGCGACTTCTCGTAACGTAGGTCAAGCATTTGGTGTTGCTATCCTAGGTTCAATCATGCTGTTCTCTCTAACAGGTGCTATCAAGTCTAACGTTGCCGAGCACGAAGGCCTGACTGCTGAAACTAAGCAAATTATTTTAGAGCAGCCTTCTCTACCATTCGTTTCTAACGATATGGCAGTGGTACTAATGGAAGACCTGATTGCAGACAAAGAAGAACAACAAATCGTTCTTGATGTGATGGCAGATTCTCGCCTTCAGTCAGTTCAATATGCACTGTTTGCACTTATTATCTTGATGTTCGGTGGTTTGGCTCTATGTAGTAAATTGCCACAACGATCATTGATGAAAGCTGAGTAATCAGCGACTAAGCCTCGGCCATGCCGAGGCTTTTTTGGTTTCACCCTTCACTAATCCTAACTAATTACAGCGAGGCAACTATGGTTAACGCCTTAGATAACAAAAAAGGATTCATTCTATGGATATTATGTCTAGCTCAATTCACTCTATCGGCTGATATCGCCAACCTTTCGATATCAACTTCTACATTAGTATCCACTTTTGATACTAATATCTCATCAATTCAACTACTCGGTAGTATCCAACCTCTCATTGGCGCGGCACTCATGCTCTCTGCTAGTATGATTGGTCTCATCATTGGCTGGCGACGTCTATTAATCATTGGCACGGCTATTGGGTTAATCTCAACAGTTGGCTTTTTGTTTTCCAATGACGTTCGCCTCTTAATTTTGGTTGTCAGGCCTCTAACTGGAGTTGGTTCTGCTTTAATTCTTCCGGCAGTACTGGCGCTTGTTGTCGCTCATTTCCCAGGAAAGCAAAGAGCGCTAGGCTTCGGGCTAATGGCAGCAGCAACCGGTCTAGCAGCGGCAATTGTGCCACTATTTAGTGGTTGGGTTCATGACAATTTTAACTGGTACTGGCCCTTTATTTTCGTGGCTAGTCTTTACCTAGTGACTCTGATTGGAGCAATCTACGGAATAAGCCCAATACATACTAATCAACCAGAGAAACTTGATATCCTAGCATGGTGATTGGCGGAATAAGCATTACCACTATCTTCCTTGGCCTTATCAAAATGCCACACTGGGGTTTTGTGTACGCCATCGAAACAGCATCATTTCCAAATTGGCTCAGCTTGACAACACCGATAAGCCCTGCACTCGCTCTCCTTGTTGTAGGTATTAGCCTATTTGTCATTTTCATCATTCAACAAAGTCGGTTTGAAGCAAAATATGGCAATGCATTGCTGCCTTTGCGTTGGTTAAAACAGGCACCTGCTAGACGAGGATTCATTATCCTAACCCTAATGTACATGGTGCTGGGTGGAGTAAGCTTTGTGGCTATTACCTACCTACAGGTCGCAATCTCATTATCAACCGCACATTCCGGGAGTATTATCTTACTCTTCTCTGCATTCATGATTGCTTTTTCAGTGATTACTCCACTGCTGTTTAAACAGCATTCTCCTCAGACATTGAGTCGCTTTGCCTTTATTGGAATGGGGATTTCAGGTGTGATACTCATGCTGTCTAGCCAGGAATCCCAAATCATTGTCCCCTTTTACATAGGCATGTGCTTACTTGGTGCGGTAATGGGGGTACTAGCTTCACAATGTCCAGTGATGATAACGAATGCACTTGGTGAACGCGATGCAGAACAGTCGGGGGGTTGCAAGCTACCATGCGTAATATTGGCGTTGTTGTCGGTATCACTTTGTTCGGCAGTATCAATCAAATTACCCTCGATCAATCCATTCGAAAAGATAACGAAATAAGAACCTACTACCCACAACACTTCGTTCAGGCCATTGAAGAAATGCCAAGGATACCCTACTTTAATAACGAACGAACACTTTCCGTCGCACAAGATTTTGGTTTAGATTCTCATCAGCTAAGATATCTGACGACACTCTATGCCCATTCACGAGCGCGTGGTTTTAATATGTCTATGATATTGATGATTTTGGTCGCTACATTCGGCTTTTACATGTCTACATCTCCACCGACCTCTCGTGCTTTGGATACAGCTGGTCAAGAAAAATAAAAAAAGCCCTGAGCATATTAGGCTCAGGGCTTTATTACAGAAGTAACTTAGCTAATTACTGTGGGTTCAAACCTAAGGTTTGAAGTACAAGTTTGAAGTTATCTTGACGCTCTTTAATCGCGTGAACTTCACCACTGATTGGACAGTGGTCATCTGGACAACCACGGTTAACGATACCCGATACTGCATCGATAAACGCTGTGCCTTTCAAACCACCATCAACGTAAGCTTTTAGCTCTGTGTGATAGTTCCAGTAAGCGTAAGGACCGCCTTCATCATTGTAAGTTTGGACTGAAGATACCCAGTAGAATAGACCTGCAATCCACTTGATCTCTCTGTTCTCTTCTGAACTACAAATAAGCCCTGGGTTAGAACAGAAGTCGAGGTCAGCATACAGTGGATTAGCTGGTGCAGATTCGACCACTACGCCGTTTACTGTTGTGCCTACTGTTTCGGGATCAACGTGCGAACGACCCATGAAGTGGTTCAGAGTACCAAAGTTCTGACGACCTGTGGTTTGGATTACACCACGTCCCCACCAACCACAGCCTTCAACTGTGCCCGTAGTGTCTGAACCATCCCAAATAAACTTACCGGCTTTCTGACCTTCATAAACTTTACAGTCTTCACGCTCCCAAACTTGCTTAGACTCGTCTACAGAAGTAGGCACTTCCATACAGTGGCCATCGTTTGTCCAACGACCAACGTTACCGTTTACTAATAGACCTTTCTCTTCAAGAACAGAATCTGGTGCGGCGAAGATTGGCGCTGGCGCACCGTACCATTTCGCATTAGTTAAAGCAGTCACTTCCATCTTAGGATCACGTGGACACGAATATGGATGATCCACACCAGTCACTGGGTCCATACCATAATCCGCGTATTTCTGACCTAGCTGACCACAACTTGCTGTCATTGGATAATTCACTGGCGCTCCGTAGCGAACTTCTGACCAGTTGTTCTCGTCACAAGCATTGTAGCGAATCGTCTCTTGCATACTTTGAGCAAGGAACGCTGCAATGGCCACTTTAGCATACAAAGCGTTAGTCGCATCATCCGCGGTTTCATCCAACAACCAGAAAGTGTTACCTGCAACGCCTACGTTGTGCATTGAGTTAAGACCAGCCAAAAAGTCTGCCCACTTATACACTGTCGAAGGAGCCCAGTTACCTTGCGAAACTTCGTATAGGAACGCTTGGTTGTTCATTGCGTTCTCAGCCGCTGCAAGCTCTGAGTTAAGCGAAGCAATCCGTGTTAGAGGGCCATTTTGAACACTCTCACCGACGTAATACAGTGGAACCGTTGCGGTTTGGTACTCAGATATTTTCTGATCTAGGTTTACGCTATCCGAATCGAAAAGAATCGCAAACACATTGCTGTGAGCTGCTTTACGGATGTTGCGGTCACCAGAGGTATTACCCAAGAAGTACGATGTTGCTTGAGAGGTTGGAATGGAAGAAAGGAGCGCTGGCGTCTTGATATGGTCAGACACTTGTTTGACATATTCAAGCGCGTAATGCCACTGTTCAGCCGTTAGTGCCGGTGTTGCTGCAGACTTAGTGAAAGAGACAAAATCTGCTTTAGTTAGCGAGTCCGCTTTATACAGTTCGAAAGTCGCTAGCAGATCAGCCGTTGCACCAGAAGCAGCATTCCATACAGCACGCTTACCAGAATGAACATCGTAAGCGAAATCACCGATGCTTAACGTCCAGCCAAAGGTTGCTTGCGGAGCAAGAGTAGAAATCACTAAGTTGTACGCTTGTGCCCAACCTTGAACATCATCGGTCAATGCGTTGATATCTGCCGCATCAATTTGTGCTGCTGTTGCACTCACCGCTGCGTTTAACGCCTGCTTAACTGCTACAGTACCAAGCGCTGCGCCTTTGTCTGCAGTCGCGACATCAAGTACATCACTGTTAATGATGATAGAGGTTGTGCCAGCGGTATCAGCTGCTTCAATTAAACTAACAAACGCGTTGGTTAATGCAGTGACATCCGCCAAATCTGCACTGTTAATGGTGTCGACAGCGAGTGTTGAAGGCGCATCAAATGTCGCCGGGCCTGCTGCAACAAAATGGCTTGGCCAACCTGCCACTTCCAGTCTAACCGGATCTAGAGGGTTTGGTAGAGACAGTGCTGTGCCACCACCGCCACCTGGAGGCGTTTCACTACAATTCAGATGCAATGACCAGCTGCCATCACTACCTGGAATTGACGTTGTCCACCAGTTAGCCTTATACGCCACGTTGCTGTCCACCATGATATCACCCGCTGTCGCGTGAGTGCCTTGTGTCCAGTTAGGGTAAACATTGAAGTCAGCACAAAGATCGCCAGGTACAGGGTCAGGAGTTGGATCCGGCGTAGGGTCAGGAGTCGGATCTGGGTCCGGTGTTGGGTCAGGGTCTGGTGTCGGGTCTGGATCAGGTGTCGGGTCCGGTGTTGGATCTGGGGTAGTTCCACTCACAAGTTTCCATGGAGAATCCCACTCATTAGCGTAGCTGTCTGTTGGACTTTGCCCAGCGTTCACCCACCATTTTGCTTCATAAGTATTACCATCAACGGTTACCTGAGTACCACCAGAGTACGACTTAGTTGCATCATAGGGCTCAGCTGCAAACAAGTTACCGCTTAAAACAACACACGCCAAAGTGGCTGCTATCTTGTTCATCCTAAACATAATTGTTCCTTTTATTAATAGACTTAGCTATTTGATTCACGCTTTTATGCATACATTTTTTTTATAGGTCTAGATAAATAATTATCTAAAAATAAGTTAGCACCTCTTGATAAACTTAATGGCAAAACTGCCAATATTCTTAATTTTATTCGGCTCAAGTCACGTATAAGGTGCTAACCGAGTCTTAATTTGCACAACTTTATTGATGGTAAGAATTAATTCATTCAGAAGGTGAATCAATATAACATTTACATCACAAGCAATGCTAAGGAACTCATTGAATATTAAATTAATTCATATACAACAAGGTGTACTTGGTGGGTTTTATGGGGAATTTAAAGAAAATAGCAACAACTTAACGACAATTAACAACAGACATAATTGAAGTAAGATCACCTAGAGATGTAACGAACTTGTAAACAAGCCTCTCAACATGAGAGGCTCAGAGCAGAACTTTTAATTATGCTGACTTAGGAGGCCGCTAATTTAGTCTTATTGAATGACTTCAGAACCAAAGACTCAATAATTACAATTGAAATAATTGTTATATAAAATGAAATAACGCCGCCAGCCGGCCCGGAGAACTGAACTTGTTCACCAAATAGCATTACAATAGCGCCCATCGCAATTACTTTTGAGCCAATAAGGATCATCCAAGAAGAAAAGAAACGTTTAATCTTAGGGAGTGCCTTCTGGCTTAGACATTTGTCGGCTGCCCACTTTTCAAAAGCAACAGAACTTTTTAATACTAGAGCCATTATTATTGCTGAAACAATTGCCATAATAAGGCTGTCAACAGAGACCCAATTCCATACCGCACCGTACCCAAGCATAGCTCCAGTGCCGATTGCACTACAAAGTAATAGTTCGTTTAAGGTACTTTTATTCATAAGAACTCTTATTAAGCATGAAAAAGAGCACGAAGACGTGCTCTTTCATAGTTGATATTAAAGTTAAGCGGTTTCTAGTTCCGCAGCTTTCTCTTCAGATGCACTGTGAACTGTTAGGTCTCCACCAAGCATCGTTGCGTGAACTTTAATATCCTTCACATCTTGCTTAGCGATTTCTAGAGGGTTCTGATCGAGAATTGCCATGTCCGCTAGCTTACCGACTTCAATAGAACCGATCATGTTCTCTTGTTCCATCAGGTATGCCGCGCCCATTGTTACCGCGTGAAGTGCTTGTTCAGCCGTTAGACATTCATCTTCGCCATAAACCTTGCCAGAGAATACACACTGACGGTTCATTGCACCCCACATCATGAATAGCGGGTTTGCTTGAGTTACTTGGTCATCACTGTGGATTGAGAAAGGCACACCTTTCTTAACCGAAGTTTGGAATGGGTTTAGCGTGTTTACGCGAACAGGGCCTACCGTTTGCGTTGCGTGTACATCACCCCAGAATGGAATGTGCGTAGCAAACAAGTTGTGAATGACACCAAGCTTGTTCATGCGGTCCATCTGCTCTGGCGTTACCATTTGGTTGTGCTCTAAACAGTGACGTACATTTGGCTGCGGACACTCAGTTTGCATACGCTCGATAAGATCAAGGAGTGCCTCTGTACAACCTTCACCATTACAGTGGAAAGAGATGCTGTAGCCCGCTTTGTGAGCGTAGAATACGCTTTCGTATGTTGTTTCAGCACTGTACTGGAAGTGACCATTTTCACGACCGTTGTAGTACTTTTCGCCTTCTTTTAGTACCGCTGTAAAGCCTTGAATAGAACCATCTGTTGCGATGTGCTTTGTTTTAGTAACAAATAGGCGGTCATTACTTTGCGCCTTGAATTGTTCTAGCTCTTCTACTTTGAACTTAGGCAGTACTGGGTAAGCAGCCATACGAGCTTTAAATGCAGGCATTGCAGAAAGTGCTTGGAATAGTGGGTAAGGGTTTGCAGGAACACCCATACCACAATCTGACATAGTTGTAATACCTAGGCGAGAGCAGCTATCTGAGTACGATACCATTGCAGCGATTGCATCTTGTGGCGTACCCATGTCAAATGCACCTGCGTGAACCGCGCGCATCATATCTGGAAGTTCAGCAACTTCACCTGTTAGGCGGTCGTCTTTACGGAATACGAACGCTGGATTGTCGTCTAGGCTAAAGCCAGCTTTTTCAATCGCTAGCGAGTTGAAAGCCGCCACGTGACAAGACGTGTGCATGACGAAAATTGGGCTGTCTGCACAGATTGCATCTAGAAAATCACGGTCTACAGCAACATCGCCTTCAAGGAGCAATGGGTCTAGGCCCCATAGGTTTAGCCATTCACCTTGTTTACCTGCCGCATTGTGCTCTTCAACGTAGCGAGAAATTGTTTCGATCAGTGCTTCTTTTGTAAGGCTAGCTGGAAGTATACGGCCACCTTCTGCGGTACGCTCGATTTGACCTGCATAGCCAAAACGAGAAGTGAATAGTGCAGCTGATAGTGCGTGCATGTGAGCTTCAATGAAGCCAGGTACAATTGTTTTGTCTGCAAATTGAGCGTCTAGACGGTACTCAATGTTTTCGTTTGCTAGGAAAGTTTCTGCTTGGTCTTGTGTACCTGTGAACAGGATTTTGCCATCTTTAACAACAACAGCCGTTGCACGTGGCTGGTTTTCATTCACTGTAATAAAGTTACCCGTATAAAGAACAGCTTCTGCGCTGTATTCTAAACCTGGGTTTAGGAATGGTTGTGTAGTCATTTTGAAACTCCGATATAAGTAGGATACAAAGTTAATTCTTTTGTTCCCCCTCAGAGTGCACCAACCCACTTTGGCTTTCGAATATTTAAAAATGAAATAAAATTATTGTGCAAACATCAAAATATGGAATAGCTAAAAAACCTGAAAGTCAGACTATCCACTCCATTGAAGCTAGACACAACAAACCAATAAAAGCGTATTATTCATAAACTTATAATGACATTAAACACAGTACTCTTCTAAAAATAGGTAAAAGGGCGCTATTGCGCCTTTTAGAGTTGATGATTATCGCTAAGTGCTAAACCATTTCAGCTTCTGCGTTCTTTGATTCAGAATTAGCGGTTTGGTGAACAGTAACATCACCACCTAACATCGTTGCGTGAACATTGATATCCTTAACCGACAATTTGTCTACATCAAGCGGGCTCTCATCTAGAACTGCCATGTCTGCAAGCTTGCCAACCTCAATCGACCCAATCATGTCCTCTTTTTCCATTAAGTAAGCAGCGCCAAGTGTTACTGCATGAAGAGCTTGTTCAGCTGTCAAGCATTCTTCTTCGCCGTATACCTTGCCAGAGAACACACATTGGCGATTCATCGCCCCCACATCATGAATAGCGGGTTGACCTGAGTCACAACATCGTCACAGTGAATAGAGAATGGGACTCCCTTCTTAACTGAAGTTTGAAATGGGTTCAGCGTTTTTACGCGCTCAGGACCTACCGTTTGAGTTGCATGCACGTCACCCCAGTAAGGAATATGTGTACCGAATAAGTTATGAACCACACCCAGCTTCAACATACGATCCATTTGCTCAGGGGTAACCATCTGATTGTGCTCCAGACAGTGACGAACATTAGGCTGAGGGCACTCTGTTTGCATACGCTCAATCAAGTCGAGTAGCTCATCAGTACACCCTTCGCCATTACAGTGGAAGGAAATGCTGTAACCTTGTTGGTGAGCATAGAATACATCTTCAAACATTTTGTCCTGCGTGTAGGACAAGTGGCCATTTGCACTGCCGTTGTAGTACTTCTCGCCTTTTTTCAGAAGTGCTGTGAAGCCTTGAATTGAACCATCAGTATTCAGGTATTTTACTTTCGTGGCCCATAGGCGATCATTACTTTGCTCTTTAAACTCTTCAATTTGTTCAATATTGAAGTTAGGAACAAGTGGGTAGGCAGCAACACGCGCTCGGAATGCTGGCATTTTTGCTAATGCTTGCAACAGAGGGTATGGATTAGAAGGGACACCCATACCACAATCAGATAATGTCGTTACGCCAAGTCGGCTTGCACTGTCTGCATAACCAATCATTGCGCCAACAGCATCTTCTGGCGTACCCATATTATACGCACCAGCAGCAATCGCCTTTAGCACATAAGGCATTTCAGCAATTTCACCAGTCAAACGACCTTCTTTACGGAATACAAAAGCTGGATCATCATCTAGGCTGTAACCTACTTTTTCAATTGCCGCTGTGTTTTGAACACTGAGGTGACAAGAAGCATGCATTAACAAGATAGGAGAATCTGGGCACAACGCATCCAAGAAATCACGATCAACAATGGTGCCGTCAGACATTAGCAGAGGATCTAGCCCCCACAAGTTAAGCCATTCACCCTGTTTACCTGCTGCATTGTGCGCGTCAACAAAGCCTTTAATTTTTTCTTGTAGCGCTTCTTTAGTCAGACTAGCCGTTAAAATTTCACCGCCACCCGCAATACGTTCAATTTGTCCTACGTAGCCAAATAACGCCGTAAATAACGCAGCGCCTACTGGGTGCATATGCGCTTCGATAAAGCCTGGCACTATCGTTTTATCAGCAAACTGCGTATCTAAACGGTATTCCATATTTTCATTGGCTAAAAATGTTTCTGCTTGTTCTAAAGTGCCGGTAAACAGAATTTTTCCATCTTTAACCACTACGGCAGTTGCACGTGGCTGTTTTTCATTCACAGTAATAAACTTACCTGTGTACAGTACAGCTTCTTGATTATATTCAATGCCCGGTTGTAGGAATGGTTGTGTTGTCATTAGATGCTCCACATTTATGTAGGATTAAATTCAAAACGGATCATATCTCCGATAGTCAATTCACTAAATTCGAATTAAACTAAAGCTATATTCAAATTTTTGAAAAGAACCGATATGGCGAAAGATCCGTTATCTCAACTAGAGCTTAAGTCTCTGAGAGTCCTGGCATTGTTACTTCAATTTCCTAGCATTACTGAAGTAGCAGAAAAAATGGCGATGCAACCTTCGAGCGTGACTTACCATTTAAACAAATTACGCCAAACACTTAATGACCCTTTGCTTGTTCAAGTTGGAAAGAAAATGGAGCCTACCGAACGAGCAAGAGCCCTTGAGCCAAAACTGTCTGAACTTGCCGCCAATGTGGAAAGTATTCTTCAATCGGCAGAATTTGACCCTAAAAACATCAATCGCGAGTTTCAGATCGCGGTACAAAATATTGGCGCAGAAGTATTGCTACCTACTTTGTTAAACAGCTAAGTACAGAAGCGCCCAATGTCTCGATAAAGATCGTTGATTGGCAAAAGAATACTGAACACTGGCTTAATGAAGGCAAAATAGATATGGCACTGAATTCCATTGTCCATATGAATGCTCAATTGCATGGATACCAGATAGGCGCAATGCCACTAAGTGTTGTTACTGCTAAGGACCACCCTTTAGCACAGCGGGATTTCACTATCGAAGAAATATTCGATTATCAACATGTACGAGCATTTCCCGCAGGGCTGGGGGAAGAATTGATTGATGGGTTGGCCGAAGAACTTAAACGCACGCGAAAAGTAGCCGCTTCAGCCTCAAGCTACTCCGTATTATCTAGGGTGATTGCCAGCTCGAATAAAATAGGGGTGTTCCCTTTGGGTGCAGCAAATCACCTCGACAATAGTCAGTTCACCATTCATAGAATTGATGAGATTGCACCTATTCCAACATACTGTTTTTGGCATCAAAGATGCCACAGAGATCCTGCGCATCAATTTGTTAGAAGTATCATTATCGATATTGCCACTTCAGTGATGGAACAAAGAGGTTTAAAAGCTACATAACATTTTGCTGTTCAAAAAAGACTTGAACTTCAAAACTACCGATAGGAAAGTCTTCGGCGAGCGCCTCTTCCTCATTGAAAGTGATAATCTTAGCTGTAACAACAATTCCCAAAAACGCTCCTGCAACAACTAGCCATAATTTTGATTTAAGAAGATTGCGCATTGCTTACCCTTACCTGTAGTAGAAGTCTTTAACGCATGCAGTTATACCCTCACCTCAAACCCGATTTATTGACAATCAACGTGATTAGTATTTTTGTCACTTTTTATAACTTTATTCATTTTTATTTACCCTGTAGAAACAGCCCAGCTAACCAAAGCAAGTCACTAATAGTATTGATAAAACTCGAAAGTCCAGCAGGGCCAAGTTATCGCTTTCCCAAAAATAAATGGGAATCTGCCTAATGCTGAAACACTCCTGACAGGATCTGTCACTTGCACTCCCTACTATGTACTCAAGCGCAATAACGCGTGATTCAACATGAAATCGAAAGGGATATACCATGAGCAACGTAATTGAAACGGTTAAATACGCACTCGTCGCTGGCGCAACTGAGCAAGACCTTATTGCCGCAACCAAACAGAGCCAAACATTCATTTCCTCACTGCCAGGGTTTCTTTACCGTTCTCTTAGCCAACATGAAGAGACGGGAACTTGGACCGATGTTGTCTATTGGAATTCAATAGAAGAAGCCAGAGCGGCCGGAGAACAGTTTGAAACAAGTGAAGACTGTAAACCATTGATGTCACTGATTGATCCAGCATCACTGGATATGAAGCACGAAGTGATTAAAATGAGTTCATGCCAAACTGACTAATTTTACAGACTCTAAGGGACTTCAATGAGTAAATCAGAACGATTGTTCGAACTACTGACACTGCTACGCTCGAAACGCTATGCAACCACTGCCGCAGAGCTTGCTCGAACGATGGAAGTCAGCGAACGAACCATCTATCGCGACATTCAGTCATTGATTAACTCTGGAGTTCCTATTCTGGGAGAGGCGGGGGTTGGCTACGTTTTACAAGCTGGCTCTCACCTACCACCGCTTATGTTTACTGAAAAAGAGATGATGGCACTAGAGCTTGGCATGAGAATGGTCAGAGCTTGGTCAGATGAAGAGCTTGCCGAGGCATCTAGAAGTGCTTCAACCAAAATCTTATCCGTTTTACCAGACAAGTTAAAGCAGCAGGTGGAAGCCTTTCCTATTTTGGTTCCCGATTTCCACACTCAATCAGAAACTGCGAAACGTGGTAAGCTGTTGCGCCATGCTACAGATGCAAAGCACAAGGTATCTATCTTTTATAGCGATGAAAAAGGTGCGAAAACCGAGCGAAAGTTGCAGCCGCTCGGCCAAATGTTCTGGGGAAGAAACTGGACGCTAGTCGCGTGGTGCGAGCTGAGAGATGACTATCGCCATTTCCGCTTAGATCGTATTCAATCAATGTCAGTGCTAGATGAAACCTTCGAAACGAACAGTACTAAATCATTCCCTCACTTTTTGGCGCTCTATGCCCCCCAGATGCGTGATCGCCAATATGCAAGGTGCCCAACTAAGCAACCAATACCTGTTTTAGTTCACCCAAACTTTCAACCGTCAGACTAGGCTTGATTTCTTGGTGAGCTGCACTCCCCGAAGCGTTGAACCAACAGGTATCAAATCCAAAGTTCACGCCACCCAAAATGTCCGAATGTAGGTTATCGCCCACCATTAACACCCTAGACTTACAAGGCCGCCCAATGGTGTCATGTGCGTGAGAGAAAATACCCAAATCTGGTTTAGCCACGCCCACTTGCTCAGAAATAATGACATGATCAAAGTGATTGCTCAGCCCCATCTTTTCCAAACGCACCGCTTGTAACTCAGTAAAGCCGTTAGTGATAATCCCTAGCTTTACATTTCCATGAAGGCTTCCAAAAGCTCTTTCGCGCCCGGGATCATCGAACAAGTGTCTGCCATGGCTTGCAAGAAAGCACTGTTGAGCTCTTGTGTAGTGGTCTTTAAGCGCTCTGCCCAATCCACAAAACGAAGATGCTTAATGTCGCCTGCGGTAATCTTTCCATCTTGATAATCCACCCACAAAGGTTTGTTCACTTTTTGATACTCTGCGAAATCATCACGCGTAAAATCAACGCCTTTGCGTTCGAACATTAGCTGCATGCCTTTGAACGCATCAAAGTGGAATAGAGTTTCGTCGGCGTCAAAGAAAATCCAATCGTATTTCATTATTTTATTTCTCTACTTTATAGGATTAGGGGGCGATACTACGCTAACTTTTCGCTTACGACCAGTGTGATCATCTACCCAGAATCGTATTTCATATTACTCTATGCGGCTCATCATGACACAGCGCAAAGCAGCCAACCTCCGTATTTCTTATAAGGTAGGAAACCAGTAGATGATTGTTCATCCGTATAGAGTTCCGAGGAGTCGTAATGAAACATTTCCTACCATCGAGCGTTATGTTAACCCCATTTGTAGTCCGTCACTATGACGATCCAGAAGTTCTTGAAAACGAGACGATGGATATGATCTTAGATGAGTGTGATGGCGCTTCCGAAAACGACACCAACGATGAGCAAGAGCCGACAGAGATCTAACCAGCCCTTGACAGCAAAAGCGCTTTGGTCGTTATAGTAATGTGATAATTCACGATAGGAAGTCAGACATGGATCGACTTATAGAGCTTGAAGTCGCTCTTCATCAATATCAGGTTCGTCAATGCCCAGATAAGGTAAAAAGACTGCTTCATCCTGATTTTCGACAAATCGGCGAATCAGGCAATAGCTATGATTTCACCACCATCAATAATTTGATGCAGAGTGAACAACCCACTCGAGGACAGCTGCACTCTCAAGACTACGAATGCCTGCAAATGGAGCCTAATGTCGTTCTACTACTTTACAAAACTGCTTGGAATGATGGCTTAGGGCACATAGGTCATTTCACCAAACGTTCGTCGCTTTGGGTTTGCTCTAACGGCAGTTGGCAGATGAAGTATCACCAAGGTACAGGCTGCGCACCATTCAAGCTCAGCGACAATGTGACGGCGAGTTGGCGTGAACACGAACCTGCATAGTGGGACTAGCGATAACTCTCTCCTATTTACAATAGTAAAGTCCTATAGAATCAAAAAGTTAAACCCCACTTTGCGCGGGGTTTTTTTAAAAAATCTTACTACTTATGGCGCGGAGTCCACTTCTACAGGTAAGTAGTGTTTTGGTTCAAGTTTCAGCCATTCCGGTAACACAGTACCCACTGAAATCGACGACCAACTACCAAACAAGATGCCAATGAACATTGCGTTGAGAAGCCGCGTAGGGCGTCTCCTCCCATTAACCACAGAGCACCAACCGTGATGAGTGTGGTACCTGACGTGACAACCGTACGTGAGAAAGTCGCAATCACCGCTTGGTCAGTGATGACCTCTGTCGCTTCTTTCTGTTTCGCGACCAAAAGCTCACGAATACGGTCTGCAATGATGATGGAATCATTCAAGGAATAACCGAGAATTGCCAACACGGCAGCGAACACGGTTAGGTTGAACTCCATTTGGGTCAGCGCGAAGAAACCCAACACAACAACCACATCGTGCGCCAAGGCGAGTAGTGAACCCGATGCTAAACGCCATTCAAATCGGAAACACAAGTAACCCAGAATAGACAAGATTGAGATCAAGAGCGCCAATCCGCCTTGGTTAATGAGGTCCTCTCCTACTTGAGAGCCTACCATGCTGTTACTGACTACGCTGACTTCGTTAGAAACCTGACTTAAAACAGATGCCACATCCGGTGCTGTTTGTCCTTCTTCTGGAAGCGCGTAACGAACGGTCCAACGGCCCTCTTCCCCTGATTGGGTAACCGTTGCTCCCTCGCCCAGTTCATCGACCACAAATGAACGAAGCTGATTGCTGGTTAGGTTCCGGTCCACTTGAACCTCTGTCACCATGCCGCCAGTAAAGTCTAATCCTAAGTTAAGCCCTTTGATAGCCAAAGCACCAAGCGAAACCACCATCAAAACCAAAGAGACGACGCTGGTGAAGTAACGAATTTGACGAATATTTGTTTTACAGAAATTGACCATGATTACACCCTTACATCGCGACGACGATCTTTACCCCATACCAAGTTAATGATTGCTCTAGAAGCAAACACACCGGTAAACATGCTGGTTAGCAAACCCAACCCTAGAGTGAGAGCAAAGCCTTGAATCGGGCCATTACCGATAGAGTAAAGAACCACTGCAGTAATCATTGTGGTGATGTTCGCATCCAAAATCGTGCTGATTGCACTGTCGAAGCCTTGATCAATGGATTGAGCAAAGGTTCGCCCTTCCGCCATCTTGTCTTTAATCCGCTCAAATATCAGTACGTTGGTATCCACCGCCATACCCACAGTCAGCACCAAACCCGCGATACCTGGTAAAGTCAGAACCGCACCTGGTAGTAAAGCAATAAGGCCCAACAGACAGATCATGTTTGAGATCAGTGCAACATTGGCTACCCAACCTAAACGGCGATACCAAAGTGCCATAAACGTCAGCGTTAATCCCAAGCCTAAAGCGAGTGAAGCAAAGCCATTTCTGATGTTCTCTGCACCAAGTGAAGCGCCAATTGTCCGCTCTTCAACAATGGTAACTGGAGCGGTTAGCGAGCCCGCTCTCAGCAATAGCGCAAGCTCTTGCGCATCACGCATGTTGCCCGCACCGGTAATTCTAAATTGACTACCGAGTTGAGACTGAATGGTTGCGACACTGATGACTTTCTCATTTAGCTCGGTATCGCCTTTCGCATTGGTTGTGTACTCACGATACACCGTTGCCATTGGCTCACCTATATGACCACCAGAGAAATCACTCATCTTACGGCCACCAGCATGATCCAACGAGATGTTAACCTCTGCCATGCCCATTTCGCCCACACCCGCACGTGCATTGACAATGTGCTCTCCCGTAAGCACAGGACGTTTCACCAACACAACATCGTTGCCGTCGTTGTCTTCAACAACGTAATCACTGCGTGTTACGCGTTCTGAAGGTGACTTCACTTGATGAAAGGCCAAACTTGCAGTTGCGCCAATCACATTTTTCGCTTGAGCGGGATCTTGAACACCCGGCAATTCAATACGAATGCTGTTCTCACCCTGTCTTTGAACGAGTGCTTCGGTAATGCCTAGCTCTTCGATCCTATCGCGCATAATCTTTAGGTTCTGCGCAATGGTGTTACTGCGAAACTCACTGCGGAACTGCTCGCTCGGTTTTACCACCAAACGGCGAGAATGATTCTCTACGTCCCATCCTTGATAGTTAGTGCGTACAAATTCACGTACCGACTGCATCCCTTCTGCTGTTTGCGCTCGGATTTCTAAGCTATCGGTTCCTAGCGTTTCTACGCGAACACCGCGAATGCGCTCACCCACTAACATGGCTCGCACTTCGTCAGCAATCGCAACACGCTGCTCATTAAATGCGGTATCCAAGTCCACGTTCAATAAGAACTGAACACCACCACGTAGGTCCAAACCAAGTTTGATCGGCTGCAAGCCAAAATCGGTTAGCCATTTAGGTGCAACGGATACATAGGAGAATGTGATGGTATCGGTTTCTGATAACTCATCGTCAAGCACATCTCGCGCTTTGGATTGATCATGTTCGTTATCAAAAATGATGGTGTACTGCTGACCATTTTGATCGATCTGTCGGGCTTCAATACTGCTACCAATCAGCAGGCGATTCAACGAATCAATAGATCTAAAGGTTCCAGTTTTCTCAGTTGAACGAATTTGGATGGCAGGCTGCTCGCCATACCATGTCGGAATAGCACTTAGTGCCAAAATAACGAGCGTCACCACTAACACCACGTACTTCCACGCAGGGTAACGGTTGATCACTCTAGAGTGTCTGTTTTTCATCTACGGCTCATCCCTTGACCACGAGGTCAAGTCTAAAATCTATGTATTTTTAATGGGTGTGATTACTGAGGTCTAACGACCTAAATGGTCATTAGTGAGCCATTAGAACTGACTATTGAGCGCGACGTAGAGAGCGTTAGATTCCTTCCAACCAGAAAGACGGAAGTTTGAGGCATAAACATCACCTTGCCAGTAATCCACATCGTAGATTGGCAAGGTAAAGAGAGAAGATAAGCGATGTTTGGCAGCGTAGGTATCTGCACCAAAGCTGTTGCTGTCATCCGTTTGGTCAAGCGTTCGCGAACTTACGCTCCAGCGGCTTAAATTAACAATAGCCGAACAGCTTGGCTTAACGTGACTTGATGATTCTGGCGACGCAGGTTGCTGAGCATCATTGTAGCTCAAGGCCGCAAGGTCAATTGGAGACTGGTGCAAGTCGACCGTTAAACGGTTAACGACGTCAGCTTCACTCTTTGCTAAGTATGCCAATGCTTGCGAGGGCATAGCCATCACAATAAACGCACACAGCAATAAACGAAGCATTAACACGAAACTCACTCTCCAGAAAAACGGCTCTAGAATCTTTGATGATGCGACATTACTGTGAAGGCGCGCAACAAGCAACAAAAAAAGGCTAAAGAGATCTAATTGTCTCTTTAGCCTTTTACATTCAGTCAGATTCTCGAGTTAAAACAACAATAAACCAAGCTAATAGAAGATTTTCCCGG
This sequence comes from Vibrio mexicanus, assembly GCF_001012815.1. Classification (GTDB taxonomy): domain Bacteria; phylum Pseudomonadota; class Gammaproteobacteria; order Enterobacterales; family Vibrionaceae; genus Vibrio; species Vibrio mexicanus. The sequence continues at coordinate 10,153 of NZ_JYJP01000022.1, read as the reverse complement.
TTTGAATATTGAGATAAATCTTGTTGGCTTGATTAAGCCCACCACAGTAGACAAAGTACACATCCTCACCGAATCGAACCGATCTGACCCAACCGCCAAGCTCTTCAAAATCAAACGGCTTGCACGTACCCTCTTTAAGCAGCTCATCCGTCTTGGCTAGGAACATCTCTTGGTGCTCTTTGAAATCATCGGACTTTTCAATAAACGCAGTCAAGATCTCGGTTCGCTCTTCTTTACTCACCACCGGCGGCTCTTCGACTAGAGCCTCCATAGGGAGCCACTCTGCTACCTCTTCTCCCCCTTCTTCATACACGTAATAAGGCGAAATTCGCCCCCAGCCATCTCGCTCTTCAAGGATGAACACCTTGTCGCCTTGGTAGATCACGCTATCAACAAACGCATCGTAGTCTGGGTATTCGCGAATTCCTAGTTGTGGTGGGTTAACATAAAACTCCGTCACTGGTGGTTTTTCCTCCACCAGTGGCTCCATCTCTTCTTCTTCGACCATCGGTGCAGGCTCTTCAACTTGCTCCATTGCGGCCTTCTCTGCATCCATTTGAGGCTTCAAGTAGAAAATATAGACACCGCCACCCGCGCACGCTAAACCGAGCAGTAACAGTATAAACATCAAGCCTTTTTTCATGATTTATTGTCCTAAGTTCTAGGTCTAATTCGAGAATGCTCTCTATACTTTACTTGATTTCATCTTCAGAGAGTATTGAATGGCTGTAACAATTCGCCACGTCTTACTTACGCTATCGGCACTTGTTGGCCTCACTTTACCCCTGCTTGCTTTTGGGCAGCAATGCGACGTATTAGATTGGAACCGATCTCTTGATAAACAGAAAGCGATCGACCAGCAGTTCAACCAACACGCAACAGCCTACAACACCTTACTGACCATGTATCGACGTCAAATTTTTCTGCATCAGGAGTTCACAGAGCAAGAACTTGAGTCTTTTTGGCGGCCCGATAAAACCCCACTCCACGATAGGATGAATCTACAAATCAAAACCGCAAATACCATGGTTGAGCATTTAGATGAATACATTGCGCAACTCGGCCTATACTCCAAACGGGTCAAACAGCAGAGCAGAGAATGGCATCAAATGAGTGCTCGCTGCGCAAAAGCCAAGTTCCGTTCCAATAGCATCGCTGCCGACAGGTACTCAACAATCAATCTTGAATTGATAGAAGACATATTAGAGCTCATCGATAAACTATCGCATTTACAAGATATTTATAAATTTGAGGCAAGCACCCTCACAGAAAGCAAGCCTAATTGATGTAAATGACATCAATTATCATTTACAAGAAATGTATTTGCCCGTAGTATTCATCAACAAAATGAATGGAATATCGGTTTTGCTTTGAAATCTGCACTAACACTTAAGACATGGACGACTATTTGGTTAGTAGGCTTCACCATTGCTGCGGCGGGTTTTGCTGCGGTTTTTCTCTACGAAGAGAAAGAGCTAAACCATCAGTTAGAAAGTCAGTTCAATATGAAATTCAAGGCGTTATCTCATAGTCTTGAAAGTGTCGAGTCTTTGATGACTTCCACTAGATTGTTTCTAGAGAACAGTAATTCCGCCGACCAGCTACAGTTTCAAAACTATTTAAAGAATCGTACAGGTATCGATTCCATCATCCAATCGTTACTCTGCTACCTGTAACGCCAAATACGCTCACTCGCGAACTCGAGGTTCGAGCCCTCAAAAACGGTTTCCTTGGATACCGAGTGACACCAGCGCCACAGGCTAACGATGACCTGCCCTACTTTTTGTCACAAGCCAGTTTGCCTGTGCTTTATGTTTCGCCAAGATTTGAAGGCAGCGATTATTTGGGTCATCGCTTCGAGCTCAGTGAAGGCGAAGCCCAAGCCATGGCACGAGCCTATGAGACAAAACGCGTTGCTTCCGTGGCAACGCAAATTGATGAGCAACCTGGTTTCCGACTCTATCTTCCTTCTTTCAATAATGATGGTTCACTGGCAGGCTTCGTGGTAGGCAATATCGTCATCCATGAACTCTTGGGGATTACGTGGTCGGAGCAAATTAATTCCCGTCAGTTTGGTATCAAAGTCACGACAACAGATGATCAAACCATCTTTCATACACACGTGAGCACTGAGCTTTCGGAAAACAATTGGCTTGAGCGCGTTGCCACCTATGAGAACCGAGCCAACATCGAGTTATTCAATAGCCAATGGCAGTTTGAGATTTCAGTATTAGACGACTCTACAAGCATACTGCTATATGGTGGAAGCGCGGTGACACTGATATTGCTGCTGACTTTTTCAGGCTCTCTCGCGATTGATTTCTATGCCACGCGACTCAAGGTATCAGACCAAGTAATAGAAGAGAAAACCAAGACGCTAGCCAAACAAGCAGTTCAAGACACTCTTACTGGCATGCTTAACCGTCAGGCCCTTACGAGTGAAGTGAACGAACGTATTCGTCAGTTGCATTAGGCCGGAGTGAAGGCTTTTCGATTCTCTTCATCGATTTAGACCGTTTTAAAAACATTAATGACTCCATGGGGCATATCCATGGTGATAAGTTACTACAACAAGTCGCGAAGCGCTTAGTTCAAAATTGCCGTAACCAAGACATTAGTTTTCGTTTTGGTGGTGATGAATTTGTGATCTGCCTTCCTGAGCAAATCAACCGCCATACCTTAGAGGGCATCTGTAAGCGTTATGCTCATGTATTGAGTGAACCCTACACCATTGACGGGCAAACCTTCCACATTGGTGCGAGTATTGGCGTTTCGATCGTCACGGACCCTTCTCAGGACCTAGCCACCATACTTCGAGAAGCCGATACTGCTATGTATAAGGCGAAAGGATCCGGTCAAGAGAAAATCGCTTTCTTCCACGAACAAATGTTTCAACAAGCGAAGCAAAGGTTTGCTCTTGAGCAAGACATCACTGTGGCGTTAGAACAGCAAGAATTGCAGCTTGTGTATCAACCGATTTACGCAATTCATAACGATGAAGTCAGCGGTTTTGAAGCGTTGTTGCGCTGGCAGCATCCAGAACGAGGCTTCATTCCGCCAGACAAATTCATTCCGATTGCAGAAGAAACCGGTCATATCATAAAAATCGGAGACTGGGTGGTCGAGAAAACATGCGAAGTCTTGGAATCGCTGTGGAAAGACTCGACAATCACCTTAATGCCTAGAATCAACATTAACGTTTCTGCTAAGCAATTTGAGTCTCAACATATTTATCTGACTCTCAAAAAGGCGGTTTCTCGATACTCCTTCCCACCTCAATGTATTGGTGTGGAAATCACCGAGTCACTTTTACTCAGTAGCTCTGAATGCTCGGCCGTTATGCTTGAGAAAATTAAGTCCCTCGGGGTCACCATTTATCTCGATGACTTTGGTACGGGCTATTCATCCCTTGGCGTGCTCAATGAATACCCAGTTGATGTGGTGAAAATGGATCGAAGCTTCGTTAGTGGTATTGGGCAACAAAATCCCAAATCTGACAGCTTGTGTCATGCAGTGATCAACATGGCGCAAACCATCGATTTAGATGTGGTAGCAGAAGGGGTTGAAACGAAAGCGCAGCTCGACATTCTGGCGAGCTACGGCTGTGACTTTATGCAAGGATACCTCAAATCGAAGCCAGTGGCAGAGTCGCAAGTGAGAGGGATTATTCACGCCCATCAAGTGTGCGCCAAGCTGGCTTAATCAGAATTATTGCCCAAGTAAAGTCATCTAACTGCCCGTTAGCTTGACGATACGCTAGTCTATCGGGCACCATTGTTCAAGCGTCGTTCAGGGCCTTATCGCATTTGGCTGCGCAGATAAAATCATTTTGATGCAACCCCTTAATCTCGTGACTCCACCAAGTCACGGTGACTTTACCCCATTCCAATAAAATAGCTGGATGGTGAAATTCCTCTTCCGCTATTTCAGACACCTTGTTAGAAAAGGCCCACGCCAGTTTGTAATTCTTAAACTTATACACTTTTTCAAGCTGTGGGATACCGCCTCGCTCAATCACAGACCAATCTGTCAGTTCTGTGAGTAGCTGTTGCTGCTGATTTTTATCCAATGCGATGGCATCGCCACTGCACGCTTCACACTTGAGCTCGTTAAGCATGAGTTTGCTCCCTCTATATTATGGAATGATTCAGTAAAAAAGACTTAGTTAACAGGTTCAAATAATGGGGTTAACAGTCCTTTGTTTTGCGCCTTGTAGACGTCCCTTATCAAATCTCGCTGACACAACAAATATAGCTGTTTCAGATCATTCAGCACGAAATAGATAGGCTGCATGATATCGATTCTATAAGGGGTTCTTAGTACGGTTTCTATATCAAACGGCACACGCTTGGCTATGTTACTTTCTAGCGCGTAGACGGTTTCCCCTGGCGAAGACAAGATACCCCCACCATAGACTTTTAGATCACTATTTTGCTTCACTAAGCCAAACTCTACGGTAAACCAATAGAGCCTCGCCAAAAAAACACGCTCTTGCGCCGTTGCACTCTTGCCAAGTTGTCCGTAATGGTGAGTGAAGTGCGCGAAATCTGGATTGGTTAACATGGCGCAATGGCCATATATTTCATGAAAAAAATCAGGCTCTTTCAGGTAATCAAACTCTTCCCTAGTGCGCAAAAACGTCGCCACAGGAAAGCGCTTGTTTGCCAATAGATCGAAGAAACGATCAAAGTTGATTAATGCGGGTACAGGTTCAACCCGCCAACCCGTTTCATTCATTAGTACTTGGTTGATTTCAGGTAACTGAGGCACCCTACCTTGAGGTAAGTTAAGTAGCTCAAGCCCATCAAGGTAGGCTTGGCAAGCCCGCTGCTGCACTAAGCTCGATTGTCTTTCGACCAAATCACGCCAAATACCGTCTTCCTGCTTACTCCAGTCAACAAATCCTTGTTCATTGACAGGGTTGGAATGATATTGACTCATCACTCCGCTCCTCTCGTTAGGTCACTCATTTAAGCCTAACCTTTTCCTTTTTTGGCGACCAACTTCAGCACAACCAAACCCAAAACACCACTGTAACATAATTTTTACATTTGAGGTTTTTTCGTATAAGAATCAGGAAATTGATTTAGTCGGCAGGTTTGACATTACCCAATCTTAAACCAAACTTATTGAAGATGTTTTCTCCCGCAATTTGATGGAACAAGTCGTTATGTCTGCTCAACACCCTATCTGGACGCCTACCCCAGAAAGAATGGCTCAATCCAACCTGAACCAATTTATTGAACATATTAATATGCAAGGCGAAGTGATTGAAAACTATGACACATTGCATCAGTGGTCGATCAATGAAGCCAAGCAGTTTTGGTTAGAGGTATGGCAGTTTTGCGATGTCATTGGCTATCAAGGAGATTGCCTAGTGGGTGAGGGACGTCCGAAATGGGAGAGCTTCCAATCGAATCGCGACACGATTTGGTTTCCTCAAGCTCAGCTCAACTACGCAGAAAATCTGCTCTCTTACGCTTTTCAACAACCGAACCAAACCGCTATTTGGTTCGACAACGAAAACAATCAACAGCGCAGCCTGACTTGGCAAGCACTGTGCGATCAAGTTTCCATTGTGCAGCAGTGGCTTAATCATAATGGCGTACAAAAAGGCGATGTTGTCGCCGGATATCTCCCCTATATACCTGAAAGCGTGGTAGCCATGCTTGCCACCACCAGCCTCGGCGCGATTTGGACGTCGACTTCTCCTGACTTTGGAGTCGATAGCGTGATTGAACGTTTTGGTCAGGTACAGCCCAAAGTTCTCTTCTGTTGTAATGGTTACACCTTCAATGGCAAAACTCACGACATGACGAGCAAAAATGCCGCCATTGTAGAGCAACTACCCAGCCTATCGAATACCTGCCAAATCGAGTATCTAGAGCAACAAAGTTTCAGCTCAACCAACTCGTTTGAGTTCTCGGATTGGCAAGCAGTACTGGCTAGCTTTATTCCTCGGGGCATACGTTATACCCGCGCAGGATTTAATGATCCTCTATTTATCCTCTACTCATCGGGGACCACTGGAAAGCCTAAATGCATTGTTCATTCCATCGGTGGTACCGTCCTCAACCATCTTAAAGAACACCAACTTCATTGCGATGTGCAGCCCAATGACAAGGTGTTTTACTACACCACCTGCGGTTGGATGATGTGGAACTGGCACATTTCATCGTTAGCAAGCGGCGCGACACTCGTGGTATACGATGGTAGCCCCGTCTACCCTCAAACCGACCGTCTTTGGCAACTCGCTGAGCAAGCAGAGGTTTCCCTGTTTGGTACCTCTGCTAAATATCTAGAAGCGATTGATAAACAAGGGCTATCCCCAAGTTCGAGCTTCCGATTACCCAAGTTGAAAACACTTTGCTCGACAGGCTCTGTGCTCTACCCCGAGCAATTTGACTACGTCTATGAACATATCAAAGCCGATCTGCATTTGGCTTCGATTTCAGGTGGTACTGATATTTGCGGATGCTTTGTATTAGGTAATCCGATATCTCCTGTTTACCGAGGTTACTGTCAAGCAGCTGGCTTGGGAATGGATGTCGCTGTGTTCGATGACCAAGGCCAATCACTCACCGAGCAACGTGGTGAACTCGTCTGCCGCAATAGCTTCCCTAATCAGCCAATTGGTTTTTGGCACGACAATGGTGAACGCTATCATCACGCCTACTGGAGTAAGTATCAAAACTGCTGGCATCACGGAGATGATGTTATGTTGACAACGCAAGGCGGGATTCAGTTCTTTGGCCGCAGTGATGCTACGTTAAACCCGGGAGGGGTGCGAATCGGTACCGCCGAAATCTATCAGCAGGTTAATCGAATCGACCATATTGTCGATTCGATTGCGGTTGGATTCAACGACAACGGAAACGAACGAGTTATCTTGTTCGTGCAATTATTAGAAGGCAAAGTACTGTGTGATGAGGCGAAAGACTATATTAAACAGCTACTCAAAGAAAAATGCTCTCCAAGACATGTTCCTCACGAAATTTATACCCTTAGTGAGATCCCTAGAACCAAGTCAGGAAAACTCGTCGAACTTGCGGTAAAACAAGTACTGCATGGCGAAGAGGTCAAGAACCTAGGTGCCATCGCAAACCCTGAAGTACTCGATCAAGTTAAAGATATTGCCAATACGGAGTTTAAAACCTAAAGAGCGTTCGGTAAAAGGCATCTGCTCTTCACTAATACATAGTCGCGATGATCAAAAAACGCCCCCAGTTGGAGGGGGCGTTTTGAAACTTAAAACTGTTGAGGTGACAAGCCTATATCATAGTGGGGAGTAAAAATGCGAGACTTGCGACCCCAACTGACTCATAGCTAAGCCTTACGACCCACACCCATCAAGACTTTTCGTGAGCCGTCAGCGGTTGTGATTTCAAAAGGTACGCTGACTGAAACATCGACAAAACCCACACTGGTCAGCACTTGCTCTACCTTGTTTTTAGTCAGGCCAGAACCTTGCGCTTCATCTTCAGCTAACCAATCCCAATGGATAAAGTAACCACCGTTATCCAAGATAGAGTAGATAATATCAGCCGTTTCAGAGAAGCTTGGCAAAAAACCACACACAGACGAGGCAACGACCGCATCAAACTGACTGCGAAACGCAGGGTGCTGCGCAACCAAGCCACGTGTTAAATAGTCAACGACCGGCTCAACGTTGGCTAGCTCTTTCTCATCAAGCTTTTCAATCATCGCTTCAGAGCCGTCTAACGCTACAATATCCTTTGCTAGCGGTGACATATGCTGAGTGAGTAGACCCGTTCCACACCCGAAATCCAGAACATGTTTGCCTTTTAAATCAATAAGATTGCTGAGCTGATAAAAAGCATTAGACGCGTATACAGCCGTAGACTCATTCTGTTCCCACTTTTCTGCGTACTCATCCCATTCATTCGCCATCATGATCTCCCTGTTACTTCATTCATTTGGCAGCAGTCTCTAGAGTAAACCAAAATGGCGTTCGGGAACATCTTTCAAACAGACAATTTGAAAAAATTTGTATATGATTCATAGACTCAAGCACAAACGAGCAAAGTATGAACTTATCTCAGGTAGAAGCCTTCTGTTTAGTCGCCGACACAGGCTCTGTTTCTGAAGCGGCACGACAACTCGATTGCAACAGAACCAAGCTGAGTATGGCCATCAAAGCCCTTGAAAAAGAGCTGAATACCGAACTGTTTGTACGAAGCGGTAACAACGTGACGCTCTCTGAAGCGGGCAAAGCAATCTACAAAGACTGCGAGAACTTGCTTGTTACCAGCGCCAGAATCAAACAGACTTGCGCTCAGGCTTCTGGCGAGTTTAACGCCGAAGTTTGGATTGCTCGCGACGATTCCCTACCCGATGAGTTTTGGCAAGATTTGGCGCATAAACTGAATAATCGTTTCCCTGCAACATCATTTAATACGGTGCTCGCATCTAGCGGTGACTTGGCCAATTTAGTTGAAACCGGACAAGTCGATTACGCATTTGGCGTTGATTATGAGCGAACCGATGATCCTAGAATCAACTTCCAGCCACTTGGCAAGATTCGTATGATGTCGGTGTGTAAGCAATCCCACCCATTAAGCAAACTACGCCGAGTCTCTGATGAAGTGCTGCGAAATTCTATGCAAGCGGTAATGGTTTATCTAAACGAGAAAGACAACCCTGAACTTCAGCCTTTTTCTTTACGCCATATTGGTTTTTCGAGCTTCGACTACATGCTCAGTACCATTCTCACCGAAGATGCTTGGGGCGTACTTCCGGAACCCCTAATTCGCCACCATTTGCGCGCGCAAGATCTCTCCGTGATCAAACATACCTACGGCTTAACTCAAGAAGACTACTGCATGTTTACCGCTGCTGGCATGATTGAGCATCCGGGGATGACATGGCTTGCCGACAAGCTCAACGAATATCTGTTTGATTTCTAAAATAAACCTTTCTTGGTAACTCATACAATTAGCAAAAAATTCACTAATATTAAATCCATCCAACCACTGCACAGTCGGCTATTTATTGCGCAATATCACAGTTTAACTTTTCGCCCCATCAGTGACCGTCAAAATTAATGGCGGCAAGGTTTCGATATAAATAATTGATTTGTAAACACTTAATTTTTTACCCACATATTTCCCGCTCTATAAATTCAAGTTCTGTTTGTAAATTCACCACTGGTTGCAAAGAATAGAGATAGGTTTTTAAACGGTAATATTCTATGTGTGCTCGAACAAGCTTAAATGAAAAACGAATTCTCACTTTCTCAGCCCTTTTTGCATCAGGGTTTGCAGTCATGGGGCTCGTACTAGGCTTGATGGTTGGTTCATTGGTTATCGTTTTTGATGGTGTTTATTCTTTAGTCAGCCTACTGCTAACTTTATTGTCGCTAGCCGCATCACGATATATCCAAACGCCCTCTGCTGGTCGATTTCCTTTCGGTAAAGCGATGATCGAGCCTATCGTGATCGTGGTAAAAGCCAGCGTGATTCTAGCGATTGTAAGTTACTCTCTTTATTCGGCTGTCACCGCGATGTTCAGTGGAGGCCGCGAGGTTAACGCTTCGATTGCAACCATTTTCGGTATCATCAACGTTTTAGGTTGTAGCTACGCGTGGTGGTACATAGCGAGGAAGAGTAAGCAGTTTTCTTCCGGCCTGATTAACGCAGAGACGAAACAGTGGCAAATGGATACGCTTCTCAGCCTAGCGGTGACTGTAGGCTTCGTAGTAGCTTGGGCCATGACGCTTACGCCTTATGCAGAGCTTAACGTTTATGCGGACCCTGCAATGATGATCCTTATGTCGTTCTACTTTATTAAGGTTCCTTATGACATGCTAAAAGAAGCGGTGCGAGAGCTGCTAATGATGTCACCAAGCAAAGAGATCATCCAGAAAGTGGACCAAACGATTCAAGCTGTGGACAACGAACTCGATCAACACCTAGAACTGGCAGGCGTAACCAAAGTCGGTCAAGAGCTCAGGGTCGATGTTGATTTAAGAACTGAAGATAAACACTTACCCATTGCAGACGTAAAAAAGGCGCGCCAAACTTTGCAAAAGCGCTTGTCTAATGTTCCGTTGGATCTTCAATTAAACCTTAACATCGCAAGCTAGAGCTGCTCCCACTCTCTCAAAAAGGCTTCCTACTAAGGACTGTCTCTT
>NZ_JYJP01000021.1 GCF_001012815.1 Vibrio mexicanus | reverse complement strand
GAAATAGTCAAACCAGAGTAGAAAGTCCAGAGTCGCAATAACGAGAGTATATTGCAGCTTTCCTTTAAGACTATGAGTTCGACTTTTTAATACATGATGTTTAATAGGGGCATGGTATGTCTAAATCTAAAAATTACACTCTAAAAATCATTAAGTTAGCGACCATGTTTCTATTGAGCTCATTGAGCAGCGTAGCGTGTTTCGCTAGCGAGGTGCCAAGTCAAATTGAACCACCTAAACATTTATCTTCTGCTCAACAGCGTATGTATGAGAAAGCGACTGATGTTCTGCAGCAAGCCGATTCACAGTTCATGCGCTTTGACGAAAACGAGTATTGGGATTCGGTAAAAACCACTACAGGCATTGCAAAAGCGGTCGTTATTTTCCCAAGCAGTCATCAACTTGGTTTTATTGTCGGTGCTCAGTGGGGGAGAGGAATCATGCTAACCCGTCAGAACCATCAGTGGAGTGCGCCTGTATTTGTTCGATATAGCAGCTTGATGTTCGGCTTGCTGGCTGGCATGCAACAAGTACAAGGTATAGGGGTAATTCTAAGTGATGATGTGGTGAAAGATATTATGAAGAAACCACTTCGATTGGGTGCAAGTGCTGATCTTACCATCATCAAAGGAGTTAGCGGTAAATTGGTTGCGGGAGCTGAAGGTATTTCAGCCTTGATGATCTCCGAAAATCGAGGTGCCTACTTTGGCGGCAGTATGGACTCTGTGCAAATAACCCCAGATAACACGTTGAACCGTGCAGTGTATGGCCCTAAGGTTGATATTGATAAGATACTAAGTCATGAAGTGTCCCCGAGCTCCCCTTTGGCGGATAATCTTGTTAAAAGATTAGAGGTATCTGCTTTCAATTCTGTGTTTAATCAACAGTAGCAGCCTCGACGCTCCTGCATTCACTTATCAACAAAGCCTCTTCAAGCGGAGAGGCTTTGTTGTATCCGCAAGACTATGAAGCAGTGGTATAAAAAGTATTCCCCGTGTTTGTCAGGGAACTCTTCCTTAGAAAGCCTTTTTGATTTGTACCGACTCCTTGATTCATCCAGCCAATGGAATAAACAACCCTTTCTATTATTTGGCTAGCTTTTGCTGAATTGAACCTGGATGAGCGGTGATGAGTGAGTATTAGTGTTGTTAGAAGTAGCCCGTGGATGGGCGAATAGCGCCTTTGATAAGGACATCATGGGATATCAAAGTTAGTCGGGGTAAATAAGTTGTTGTTATGGAGCACTAATGGCAGGCAAAAAAAAACGGAAACCATATGTAGTTTCCGTTGTAAAGGGAGTAAAAACTAAGGGGGATCAGTTTGCCCTACTATGCTTAATTGCTTCTGTCAGGGTTTCTCTAATCATGATAGGAAGCATTCCATGGTCTATAATAATCTCTTCTTCGGGGCTCCAGGCAAAGTGCATGCCTTTGGCTTTGCCTTTATCTATCCAGGCAACATGGTAAAGCTTATATTCTGGAATTTCGAGTAAACTACAATAATCATGCTTTCCAAGGTGATTAATATATGGAATGTCAGTGATACGATTTTCATTTAACAACATACGACCTCTCTTATAACTTTAAATGAATATTTTAGTTCTGTAAGAGCAAATGAATTTAGTTTGTTTGTCGGCTTAAATTTATTTGAATTCAGCACAACTTCACGAGCAGTTTCTAGAGTGGCAAGTGTTGTTGGTATTGGGTACATGGTGCCGTCATACTCTAGTCCAATCGTGTGCTTGTCATAAATATTTCTATATAAATGCACATTAACTATGGTGTATTTTCTTGTGGTCATAAATAAGTCTTATTAGCTGGTAAGAATAAGTTTTGTTATCGACTTTATTAAAATTTTATTAGTAGGTTGAAATATATAATTCGAGCTAGGTATATAATTAAAGCCTAAACAACTGTTAGAGCTATGGGCATGCTAGCCTTGGTAATGTTAATGTAAGAAGACCGAGTTGAACCCCAATGGCATTAATGGTTCTCCTACATTAGTTCGGCTTATATTATCGTATGCATTATATTGGTAATAGTTAGATTCTATTGGATTATCAGATGGTTGATGTGCAATTTAAACATATAATTAACCGTGAAAATTGGCCTATTGATCTTGATGAAAATAAGTGTGTTAACTGCATACTTTTTTCTCTACCATGCTTGCCTTGATGTAAGTTCGCTAACTATGGAAGTGATGATATTTTCTGCTATCAATCAAAGTCGACTGCTGGCGAAACAGTGCAAGAGTGTACCTGAGACTTTTTTACATATCGAAGTGCCATCATACAAATTCTAGCTTAAACCTGAACAACCTATTTTAATAACGCATAGTTACTAACTCTCACTATTAGATGTTTGCTTTTAGTATGTCATTAACGACAACAATTCAGAGCATTCACTATGACCTTTAAAAAAGCAGCCTTTGTTACAGCGATAGCAATAATGACTAGTTCTACCCAAGCTAGCCTATTTGAACAATTTGTTGATCCAGAAGATGGCCAGCTCGATGCAAGTCAATGGGTACTCAATAATAGCCATGGATTTATGCCACTGCCTTTTGCGATTACCGAACCTGCGGTGGGAGCTGGTGGTGGAGCAGCCTTACTATTTTTCCATGAAACGGAGGAGCAAAAAGCGCAACGTAAAGCCGATCCCGAGGCAGCTCGTGATATGCCATTGAGTGTTTCTGGTGTTGTCGCTGGTGCAACCAGTAACGGGAGTTATGTCGCAGGGGGCTTTCACTCGGGTAATTGGTTTGATGACAAAGTGCGCTATTTTGGTGGTTTGTTTGGGGCTTCTTTTAATTTGGACTATCACGTGGCTGATGGGCTAGATCCCGCCAAGTTTAATATGGAAGGCCTGTATTTTACGCAAGACGTGGATGTGCGGATTGGAGAATCCAACATTTTTGTTGGTGGCAGCTACACCTATATAAACAGTGAGACAAGTTTTGATGTGCAAGAGGTGTTGCCGGGTATCGACTCACTCAATTTCAACAGTAAAGACGCTAATGTCACTTTAAAGCTGACTTACGATGATAGAAACAACCAAATTTCGCCAAGCGCAGGCACTAAAGCTGGTGTGGCATACAAGCTTCATAACCCTGCATTCGGTGGCGATTTCGATTACAAAGTGGTTCACGGTTACGTGCATAACTACAACCCATTGTTTGATAACTGGGGCCTCGCGATTCGTGCTGATATGAAAGCGTTGGATGGTGAAGCGCCTTTCTATGCGCGCCCCTATGTTGACATGCGCGGTATGCCCGCCATGCGATACCAAGGTGATGAAACCGCGCTAGCTGAGGTAGAGCTTAATTATCACCTTAATGAGCGTTGGACGTTACTCGGTTTTACTGGTGTGGCAAAAGCAACCGATGCGCAACAGAGCTTTGATGATGTCCCAACACTCGCTATGCAAGGTGCGGGCTTCCGTTACCTCATGGCGCGCCATTTGGGAATGAAAACAGGGGTTGATATTGCCAAAGGCCCAGAAGAGTGGACGCTCTACATCCAATTTGGGACAGCTTGGTAGTAACAGAATTTTAGTTAACAAAGCGCTGTATGGCGCTTTTTATTTGGATGGAATTTATTATGTTAATGCATTTTTTAGATCCAAAGGATAAGACTCAGCTATGGAAGGTGGAAGAGCAAGGGCCAGAATTCCGAGTTCAAAAGATTACCCAAAATTTCGATGAATGTTGGCAAGTGTTGCCCCGTGAAGCGGTATGTCAATGGTTTGAATGCGAAAATTGGCAGGCCTTGTATAAGCTAAAAGTGAAGACTGAGCCATATAACGGGTGGGTTGGATTTGGTTATCGGCGATCCGCTTATACCACTTGGCTCGTATACGCATATCTTCGCCGCCACCCCGTTTGGCGAGGGAAAATAGATCGCATGATTGAACCTTCAAGTTGTCTATCAAAAAATGCAGACGGTGTGGAAGTTGTTCAGTGCTGTATTGACGATTTAACCTCTAGAGTGAAAGAAGTTGGTGAGCAAGCCTTTATTGGTCTTCACAGTTTGAGTTCATATGCCGATGTTGAGATGACCAACTGGCGAGAGCTAACACTAAATTGGCAACTTGATGTTTAGTGTAGCCGAACATGGTTTCAACCTATGGTTCAGGATCGGGGAAAGCCCTAAGATAGGGCTTCCTTATAAGCGATGTTTGTTATCTTGAACTATAGTCGTAGCGCTTAAAAGTAGTTCTGATTTGGGTAATGAAACTCCTCAGGCCTTTGCATTTGATTATTTGGACTTTGGTTTTGATTTTCTAGGAATCGCTGACCATCGTAAAGAGCTGTTGGATAAACATCGCTTACGATGAGTTCAGAGGACGTCGATACGCCGCTTTTCTTTTCCTCTCCACTGGCTTTCAAAGAGATGTAGTGACCACCTACTTCAATGTTTTCAAGCAGTGCTTGGTATTCCACGTTGAGAGGTTGTGTTGAATCATGAGAGGTCGCCAACACCGATTGAGCATTAAAAGCAATAGGCAACATGGCGCTAATATCCATACTTTCATTCGCAGACACCTCTAATGCGAACGTTCCCATTACTGCCGTTAGTCCAACTAAAATTGTGGTCGTACTGTTCATAATGCGCTCCTTTCAGCTCAATTGAGTTGTGTGCTGTTGAGACTATGTTAGAGCTGAATATCGAATACCTGTAATTAACACCTATTCGAAAATCGAATAAAAAAAGGTAATTTTACATCACGAAGCGAAGAGTTTATGTTGACTTGAACCTATATGTTTTATTAATGTGTAAACAACAAACCCAACTGAATTAATAATAGGTCTACTATGCTTAATCTTGAACAGTTAACGGCATTCATCGCCGCCGCCGAAAAGGCTCATTCTCTGCCGCCGCACGTCACTTAGGTAAAAGTCAGAGTTCAGTGAGTATTGGAGTCAACAATCTGGAACTAGATTTAGGGGTGACATTGTTTGATCGCTCAACCAAATACCCGAAGTTAACGGTTCAGGGTGAGCACCTGTATGAGCAGTCTAAGGTATTGATTCGTCAAGCTGAGCGCATTCATAGTTATGCGCAAGGCACTTTGGAAGAGGTGGAAGATACTATTCGAATTGGTATCGACCCTTTGGTTCCGCTTTCCGTGATTGATAGTGCATTGGAAAAGATGGCTCAGAAGTTCCCATTTACTCAGGTGCAGCTACAAAAAATGTACGGCGAGTCTTTGGTCACTGCAGTCCAAGATGGAGAGTTGGATCTCGCGCTAAATCTTGCCTCCAAGGCGGTGCCTGATTACTTAGAGTTCATGGTCATTGAACAGATCGAGTGGGTATGTGTGTGTAGTCCCGACTCGAGTTTTTCAGATATGGACGAGGTAGATAACGAAACCCTGATTACCGAGCGTCAAATTGTGTGTACCAGTATGTTAGAGAACAGTGTTCTGAAAAAAACGGGTAAAATTTCTCAAGAAATCTGGCAAGCATTTGATCAAGATGACATGGTGCGTTTGGTCGAGCAAGGATTAGGTTGGGCCTTTTTACCTAAATCAATGGCGATTGAACGACAAGCCATGGGTACATTGGTCGAGTTCCAACCTGAGTTCCAGCGCACAGGGATGTTCTATGGCGCAGATTTGATCTGGAAAGGAAACAAACAAGATGGCCCTGTTGTCAGTTACCTAAAAGATCTCCTGACAGCGAAGCAACAGACCCTATAGTTGAGATTCTCCCGGAAGAAAACGCGCGGCATTCAGCAAAAAACGCTCCCAAAAATTACTGTGCGGCTCATGATGGAATTCGTCTTCATGAGCCGCTTTTTTGTGCCAAGAGATTTGGTCATCTTCTAATGTGACGGCAAAAGCTGAACTCGCGATTACGTGCTCAAAAGTTTGGGCCATATCTTCGGCAAGCGGGACTGATTTGATTACAGCACCGATCTCTGTGTTTTCATTAATCGAGCGAGGATCAAGGTTCATACTACCGATAAACACTGACTCCCGGTCTGCAATAAAATATTTCGAATGAAGACTGAGTTTGATTTGTGGGTGTAACGCTGATTTGCTGTCGAACTCGTACAGTTCAACCCCCATGGATAGCAGGTTCTTACGATGGTTAAGATAACCAGCATGGGTAAGGGGGACGTCGTTTGACTTCAATGAGTTGGTCAAAATCGTGACTTTGACGTTACGCTGAATAAGCGCTGCGAAGAAATCGAGATCATCTTTTTCTGGAACAAAGTACGGTGAGACAATAATCAATTCCCGCTTGAGATCACTTAGAAATGGAGTCAGCTTTGGAGCAAGGTGAAATTCCTTTCTCTCTTTGGGTTTGAGAATTTTTACGGGCTTATCGACGAGTATATGTACTTTGCCCTGATACTGGTTTGAAGAACATGGGGCATCGTTTTTTCTCTTTAGTGTAATTGACAGTAACTGTTCGAAGTAGCGCTTTTCATGCAAGGTGATGAACTCTGGCTGAAGTAATCGTTCTCTCTCTTTCGATATTTTAGATTCTGCACGTTGTCCGAACAGTAGCTCTGTTGGGTAGGCCAGTTCATGGCTCCAGTATTCATCGAATACAAGGCGTAACTCATTGGCCACCTGTCCGCAAAGTTGAACATCCAAATCGTTAAATTGGGTTTTAGGGCTAGCATCAAAGTAAACGTCGCCAATGTTTCGGCCTCCAATAATAGCGATACGGTCATCGATGACTAAGGATTTGTTGTGCATGCGCCGAGTGACGCCGCCAAAGCGAGTGAGCATTTGAGTAATCCTAGGTTCAGAACGATAGAACGGATTGAAGAGCTTTACGTCAATGTTGGGATGACTGCTGATGGCCAACAAGATGTTGTCTTTGCCACCTAATGCGATGTCATCAAGCAATAGGCGGACCTTTACCCCACGTTCAGCTGCTTGCCAGAGCGCTAAAGTAAACATGTGCCCCGATATGTCGGCATGATAGAGGTAGTATTGAACATCTATCGAGATTTTGGCCTGATCAATAAGGTGCAAGCGGGTGGCGAGCGCATCTAAACCGTTTTCTAGCAAGGTGACGCCAGTTTGGTTATGAGTTTGGGATTGAGATAGTGAAGCAGTCGTGCTCTGCATAGAACTTTCGCTTGTTTTAGCCTGAAAGTGAGAGTTGTCAGGCAGCTGACTACAAGCAGTGAGCAATAGCATTAATGGAAGAAGTCGTTTTTTAAACATTGTTTTTCCTGCTTAAATCGACGCTAAGTCGTAATGGGATTCCAGTTTTATTGATATAGCTGGGCGGTCCTCGCTCACTATTTGAGTCTGTATAGGTTAGAAAAAGTCTTTCTTACCATTCATAAGAGAGTGTGGCGGTTTGAAGAGGAAAGTGAAAGATTGGAGCTATGCGCTTTTGCGATAGAAGTTGTGAGGAAAAAATAGTGGGGGAGCGCGTTGTAACAGCTTGCCCTAACCTGATTCGGAGAGAAGTAGTAGCTTTGATGGCGTCAGAGTTTTCTTGAAGTCACTCAGGGGTAAAGTAGTGATGCCAGTTAGCGTTGATCACGTCAAACTGATAAATGCAGAAGTCTTTGCGCTCCATTCGATACTCTTTTTCCACTTCATCCAACAAGTTAGCGTGTTTTTCAGGGTCGCTTCCGTACACTAAGCACAGTGTGGCGAAGTAACGCTGCAGATCGAAACTATGCTCTCCTATGTATTCGTCGACTTGGTAGTAATCGGGCTTATCGTCGGACTCAAAGGCGAACAAGTCTGCCGCGCTAATGGTCATGGTGTCGCCCTCTTCCAAATAGTTGAGCATCAGCACGGCGGCAAAGTTATCGGCCGCATCCTCCTCTTTGCCCAAAATAGGGATGGACTGATCAGCAATGTAAGCATGTGCGGCTTCGTGTAACAATGTGTGGAGTAGAATGTCGACCGTGCCATCTTGAGCTGTGCGGTCAAAGTTCTTCTCGTAATCGTTTTTGCTGAAGTAGTTGAATGAACTGGTCACAAACTCGTATGGCATGTGTACGGTGTGCGCCTCTGGATCATACAAAGGCCCATCTTCACTGCCATATTGCAGCTCTAGAGGTTTGTTAAACTGAAAATGCTCCGCGCCCAGTTCAAGGAAAATATCGTTTACCCCACTGCTTTGAATCAGTGCCTTGGCGTCAACCTCTTGCTGACCTTGCGGCTCTATAAAGGTGATATTGATGTTATTTTCGGCGGCACTTAACGATGAGATCGTTAAAGTGGTTAAGAGTAAGGTGGCAGCAGTGCAGAGTCCTTTCATCAGGCTTTTCCATAAGTCTTTGTTAATTTATCTATTGTAGCCTACTAAAATGGTGGTAGGGCGAAGTGAGTTGCTATGATATACTCCGCGCCCACTTGTTTTCATCCCTGACATAGAAAGAGTTAAAGACCATGACTGTAAAAAAAGAAATCCAGCAATTAAACAACCGCTTGGACACTTGTCGTCGTAAACTCGACGCTGCGAAATCTCGTCGCGATAGCGAAATGGTAAGCAAGTTCACGGATGAAATTGAGAAATTAACCAAAAAAGTAAATCAACTAAAACACAAGCAGAGCTTCGACTTGAACAAAGAGCGTAAAGCTTTGCTAGACATGCCTTTCTCACGTGAAATTACCAAAGCTGAACAAGCGGATATGGGTAAGCTGAAGAAGTCTGTGAAAGGTCTAGTTGTGGTTCACCCAATGACTAAAATTGGTAAAGAGCTGCGCCTATCGGTAATGACGGGCTACGCACCAAAAACGTTTTAATCTTGGGTTAAACTCAAGCAAATCAATAAAAAAGCGCCAAACGGCGCTTTTTTAGTTTTTAGGGTTTGGCTCAATAGCCTAATCCCAATTCAATACCGTCCAGTTATCACGATGTGAGAACTCAGCTAACTGCGGGCATGGATTGACCAGATAGGCGTAATCGGCGTATTCGCACAGAGGTAAATCGTTGATTGAATCGGTATAGAAGTGTACCTCAGAGTAGCTTTTGGGCTGCTGTTCTAACCAAGCTTCAAGGCGGGTGACTTTCCCTTCGCGATAGCTAGGTACCCCTGAGATCTGCGCGCTGTAGCAGCCCAGTTTTTCAACCATATCAATGCCGAGCGCTTGTGTTAGCCCCAACCGACGAGCGACTGCCTCCACTAGAAATGACACGCTGGCTGAGATAATCAAAATATCGATGCCATCGCGTTTTAGCTGTTCAAGCAGCGTCTTAACCGATTGAAACAGCGTCGGCATCACATGGGAATCCAAACATTCTTCCACCAGTTGATGGACTTCGGCGATAGGCAAATGTGCTATCGGCGCCATAGCGAAGGCTAGGTAGTCTTCCATATCCAATTCGCCTTGTGCGTAAAGCCCCATTAAACGCTGATCTTCTTCCAGGAAGTTTGGATCAGTGGCGATGCCTTTTTCAACTAGGAATGCGTTCCATAACATTGAGCAGTCGGCGTTGATGAGTGTTTCGTCCATATCAAAAACATACAAAGGGTTGGACATGTTTAGGCTCTCACAGGTTGAATTTCGTTTAGATTAAAGAGTAGTTCCATTTTGCTGCCATTAGCGAGCAAGCGCTCGGAAGAGCGGTTGAGCAGATCGACGGTAAGGTCGCATTCATCAACACTGACTTGATAGCGAATCACATTGCCAAGTAGCTGGTGGCTTTTAATCGTGCCCGATTGCGGAGCGGAGATGTGCTCACCGTACTGACGGCCTTGCTCTTTAACGTAGATAGATTCGGGGCGAATGGCGACTTTCCAGTCAGTGTCTATGTTAAATAGCTGCTTGGCTTTGCTTGCTTCAACTAAGTTGTAATGGCCCATGAAACTGGCGACGAACTCATTGGCAGGATGGGTATAGATCTGCTCAGGTGTGCCTGCCTGTACGATCTCGCCTTTGTTCATCAGGAAGATGCGATCTGACATGATCATCGCTTCTTCTTGATCGTGGGTGACAAAAATAGTGGTCAGATCCATCTCTTTTTGAATATCGCGGATCTGTTGACGTAAATGCTTGCGGATCTTGGCATCCAGCGCCGAAAGCGGTTCATCCAGTAGCAAAATACGCGGTTTAACAACCAGTGCACGGGCAAGAGCTACGCGCTGCTTTTGACCACCAGAAAGCTCATGGGGGTAGTGCTTCTCTTTACCTTTCAGGTCCACAAGCTCAATGACTTTGGCCACTTCGCGCTCTATGCTTTTCGCATCTAACTTTTTCATCTTTAGGCCGAAAGCGATATTGCCTGCTACCGTCATGTTAGGAAACAGGGCGTAGGACTGAAACACCATGCCAATCCCACGCTGTTGTGGCGCAAGGTGGGTGATGTCTTCACCATCGACCGAGATTTGTCCACCATCAATGGGGTTAAGCCCAGCTAGGCTACGAAGGAGAGTGGATTTACCGCAGCCGCTTGGGCCTAAAAGCGTGACAAACTCACCCTTCTTAATGGTAAAGTCGATCGCTTCAAAAACGGTGTTATCGCCAAAACGTTTGGTTAATTGGCTGGTGGTTACATAACTCATGATTGGGCTCCTCGGCTAAAGCGACTTGCTAGCCAAGTCAGTAAGAAGATGAACAGGAAGTAGGTCATGACTAGGGCCGAAGTAAAATGGCCGCTAGTTTGACGCATGTTGTACAAGTAGATTTGTAAGGTTTCATAGCGCGTACCAACAAGGATGTTGGCAAAGACAAACTCTCCCAGTAAGAATGAGAAGGACAGAAACAGCGAAGCCAATAACCCTTTTCGCAGGTTCGGAATAATGATGAGTAGAAACGCCTTGGTGGTACTTGCGCCCAGCAGGTGCGCCGCATCCATTAAGTCTTGTAAGTTGATTGCTTCGAAACTGTTGGCAATGGCGCGATACATGAAAGGCAGCGCGATGGTGAAGTAGGTACCAATCAAGATCCACGGTGTGCCGATAAGCGATATTTGGCTGTCGGCATACAGTTGAAGCAAGCCTACCGATGAGACCACAGGCGGCACCGCAAACGGCAGTAGAATGAGGATGTTCATTAACTTGTCGAGTTTTGGAAAGTAGTAGAACACCACAAAAATAGCCGGTAAAACCAAAACCACGCTCAGTAACAGGGCGGCCACGCAGATGAACAATGAGCGGCCAAAGGCTTGCAAAAATCGTGTGTCTGTCAGCAGCCTAATATACCAATCTAACGTGAAGCCATCGGGTGTGACGGTGGCGCCCCAACTCGATGAAATGGAATACAGAAACGTTGCCAGTATCGGGATGAGTATGATACCCACAATGGAATAGACAACCGCTTTATGGAAAGTCGCTTGCTGAAAGCGGGAGTTGATGTTGTGCATACGCTTATTTCCCTTCTCTTTTTCCGCTGTGTTTTGCCGTATAGCTTTTGCTGATCAACCATTGGTTGATGATGGTGATAAAGGCAAGCATTGCCATGAGAATCACTGAGATTGCCGCCGCTAGGTTAGGCTCTAGGAACAGATCTCCGGAGACTAAACTTGCGATACGTACAGTAATGACGTTGTAGTTTCCATTGGTGAGGGCATAAACGCTGGCATAAGCCCAATGGCGTTGGCAATTAAAATGATAAAGGTGCCCAAAAGGGCGGGTGACAACACAGGCAGGGCAACTCTCGCCCAATATTGTGACGTTCTTGCGCCAATCAGCGCGGCCGCGGCTTGCCAATCATCGCTCAGGGCATCAAACGCAGGGTAGAGCAGCAGTACTGCCAGCGGGATCTGGAAGTAGATGTAAATGGCGAGCAAGCCCCATTTGCCATACAGGTTAAAATCGCCAATCAGCCCATATTGCTTTAGCAGCAGTGTAATCGCGCCATTGGTGCCGAGAATAATGATGAAAGCGAACGCCAGTGGCACTCCAGAGAAATTGCTGCTCATATTGGTAAAGGCAATCACCCCATCACGCACTTTACAATCGACCCTACGCAGAGACGACACTAATAATGTGGCGATAGCCAACCCAATAACACTCGACCAAAAAGAGAGCCATAAACTGTTACTGAATGCTTGCATCATGAAGGCAGAGTCGAGCACTTCAATATAATTCTCTAGGGCGAATTCTCCATCATAGATGAAGCTGTTGATCAGCACCCAAATCATAGGGGCCAGCTGAAACAGATAGAAAAACAGCGCAAATGGTGCAAGCCATAACGCAGGCTTAAGCCGTGTTAACCATGTCTGATATTTGGGCTGGCTTGCACTGGCTTTTTTGACATTGTGAGAAAGGGTTGAACTGTTCATAGGGCTAACAATTCCTGCGTGTACGGCTTAGTGTGGTCTAGCCTTAATAGCTGACATACAGAGCCACAAAGTTCGGTTTGCTTCACTTGGCACGCTTGGTGACTAAACTGATCGCCAATGACAAACAACGGAACTTCACGCTCTTCGGCAAGAATGCCACCGTGAGACTTGTCGTTGTTCATCCCATGATCGCTAGTCACCATAATTTGGTAACCATCACTTAGCCAGGCATCGATATAATGAGACAACAGTGCATCCGCTTTGCGCGCACAATTGCGGTATTGATGAGAATCCAAACCGTGCTTGTGCCCCATGTCATCAATGTTCATTGGGTGAAGCAGTAGAAAATCTGGCTGGTGCGAGCGGCGTAAATGCTCGGCATCTAGAAACAAGGCTTCATCTGGGTAGTGGTCCCAATGGTAGAAACAGCCGTGTTGAATATTCATGGATTCGTCATCCGTGAAGCGGTCGCGCACGGCG
The DNA here is from genome assembly GCF_001012815.1 of Vibrio mexicanus. Classification (GTDB taxonomy): domain Bacteria; phylum Pseudomonadota; class Gammaproteobacteria; order Enterobacterales; family Vibrionaceae; genus Vibrio; species Vibrio mexicanus. The sequence continues at coordinate 75,510 of NZ_JYJP01000021.1, read as the reverse complement.
TTGTATGGCGCTCGATTATAGAGTTCACTTACCCAATGATAGGCGGCAGCGGCGGTCACTTTGCCTTGGGATTTTGCCAAGCTGAAGATTGAGTCGTGATGTGATAAACGAGAAATGTCATTGCTCACAATGCCGCTGTCGACTGGCCGAACACCCGTAAGGATGCATTCATAAAGTGGTCGAGATAAAGACGGCAGTTCACTTTGCAGTTGATAGAGGGATGTGCGTTGCTGCTCTAGAAGGCCATTCAGTAGCCCATGCAATCACGGGCTACCTGATAGTTGAGTCCATCTAGAACAACAAGGATAACCTTATTGCTCATAGTGGTTGACTCTTATTGCTGGTGGATAAGTACGTTCTCCTGCCACTGACGTGGTAGGCGACGTGCTGATTTTTCCCAAGCAGAGAAATCCGTCACAGGGTGTACATTGCTGTACTGGTCGTTCGAGATTAGCTTGTCTTGTACCGATTGAGGCAGAGTCACGTTCGTGCGAATCGGGCGTGCGTAACCTTCTGCTAGGTTGATTTGGCCTTGGTCGCTGAAGATGTACTCACGAGCCAGCTTAGCTGCATTTGGGTTTTTCGCGTATTTGTTGATGATGGTCGTGTAGCCAGAGATTACCGAACCATCTTGTGGAATGTTAACCGTAAAACGCTCACGGTCGATGCTGTCACGGTAGTTCAACGCGTTGAAATCCCAAAGAATAGCGACTTCCACTTCGCCTTTTTCAAGGTTAGCAATACTTGGATCCGTGAAAGACAAACGGCCTTGCTTTGCCAATTCTGCAAAGAAGTTGATGGCCGGATCTAGGTTCGACTCATTGCCGCCTTTGGCAAAGGCTGCGGCTAGGATTGCGTTGTTTGCTTGCGCTGCCACGCCCACATCACCCACCGTTACTTTGTAATCACCTTTTAGCAGGTCATCCCAAGTTTTTGGCGCATCCTTAACTAGGTTGTTGTTTGAAATGAATGAAATAGTGCCAGTATAAGCAAGTGCCCAGTGACCGTCTTCATCTTTTGCCCACTCAGGAATATCGCTCCATGTTTGTGGCTTGTATGGCTGAGTCACGCCCTTTTTCACTGCAACGCGGGCAAAGGCAAAACCAACATCACCGATATCCGCCGTCGCGTTGCGCTTTTCTGCTTCGAACTTAGCGATCTCTTGCGCCGAACTCATGTCTGTATCTTGGTGCTTTAGGCCGTAGTTCGACTTGATGTCTGCCCACGTATCCTTCCAGTTTGCCCAACTGTCAGGCATGCCCACACTGTAAACCGCGCCCTCTTTTTGAGCCGCTTTAATCAGTGAATCTAGGTCGGCATCTTTTGCCATTGCTGGTACTGATAGTGTTGCGGCAATCAGTGCCACAGGTGCTAGCAAAGTTTTCATTGTCTCTATCCTTCTGGACTAGGTCAGTAAGTTCAATGATTATGCTAGGGACTCAATGTGACGTTTTTGCTCGACTTAATTGACAGTTTTCCTTCGGTTATGTGGCAGTTGTATTGCAGTTCTTCGTTTTGGCCTTGTCATAAATCTGTTACCTGTGAGTCGTATCTTGCTAGTCATAAAGTGCTATGGACTAGATCAGAAATGAGAGCAGGCAGCATCAGCCAATTTGGAACGCAATTAGGCAAAATTAAAACGACGCTAAGAGAACAAATTAATAATGGAATCATGGACGAAGGGCAGAAGTTACCCTCTGAACGCGAACTGAGTGAGTTATTTTCCACGACTCGAATAACCATTAAAGACGCCCTTGTTTCTTTGGAAACTGAAGGGCTTATTTATCGTGAAGAGAGAAGGGGCTGGTATGTTTCCCCATCGCGTATTCGTTACAATCCACTCTCTCGCAGCCACTTTCATCAGATGATTGCCGAGCAGCGACGTACCGCTCAAACTGAGCTAATTAATGTTCGTAAAGAAATGGCAGTCGGTGAGTATGCCGAGGCATTAGATATCTCGGAAATCACCCCAATTTATGTGATTGAGCGTCTGAGAACGATTGATGGCCGTGGTGTGTTATTCGTAGAAAATGTACTGAAATCGTCATTATTTGAGGGGATCTTGGAGGAAAACCTAGCTGGCTCTCTGACAGGTATTTACCGAGATAAATATGGCTACGAGACTAAACGCTCACGTTTTGAGGTCATTCCAACTTCGGCTCCAGCGTATGTAGCTAAGGCGCTTAACTTAGCGGCAGGCCAACCAGTTATGAAGATATGTCGCGTTAACTACAATCAAGATGGCGAGTTAATGGACTGCGAGTTCGAGTATTGGCGACCTAATGCGATAAAGATTTGCATCGATAGCGAAGGCTAAACTCTGATGGGTGCGAGCCCCAAACCAAGCTTTATGCCATGACGTTATTTATATAGATAGTGCTCATTCTCTGTTAGAGTCGCTCCTAACAAATGTGGGTGATTGTTCCTGATTAGGTCGTTGTCTAGGAAAGCACCCGCGTTACCTATTAACTCTGTTAGGATTCCTAAGTGACTAATAACGAAATTCTGCGTCGAATTCAGCACGCTCTCAATCTTAAAAATTCCCAAATAATGAAAGCCTTTGAGCAAGCAGATGCACCTGTTGCTCATGATCTTGTAGCCAACTGGCTCAAAGATGAAAGCGAGAAATCTTGCGTTAAGGTGAAAGATAAAGAGCTAGCGACTTTTCTAAATGGTTTCATTAACCTTAAACGTGGAAAGAAAGACGGAGAGCAGCCTAAGCCGGAAGCGACATTAACCAACAACATGATCTTTATGAAGCTGCGTATTGCTCTAAACATGAAAGCCGATGATGTATTGGATGTGCTGGAAGTGGTTGGCGTGAGTCTGAGTAAATACGAGATTGGTGCCTATTTTCGTAAGCCAAACAATAAGAACTTTAAAGAGTGCGAAGATGAACTGCTGTGTAATTTCCTAAACGGTGTGCAGTTTACTCAACGTCCTGAATCTGAAGAGTTCACCGGTTAGCCTTTCTTATTCTCGCCGTATTCAATAGTTAAAAAGCGCCAATGGGCGCTTTTTTTGTGGGTTTTGGTTTGCCTTTCTATGTCTATGCATGCTGATCAACGGGAAGAGCTTTGAATTTACTATTATCAACAAAATCTAAAAAGTGATTACTCATACATAGGTATTATCAATAATAGTTCGTACGGCTATGATAGCGCCACTTTATGGGTTTTGGCAGACAGGGTCTGTGTTTTATTGCCCAATTTATTAAATAAAAACAGATAGGTAGAGTCATGAGTCATCCAATTATTTCAGATCTAAATCGCCGCTACACTGCGAAGAAATTCGATCAAAGCAAGCGCATTTCTGCTGACGATATGAACGTAATTAAAGAAGCGATTCGTTTGTCGGCTTCTTCTATCAACTCTCAGCCTTGGAAGTTCATTGTGGTTGAAAGTGACGAAGCTAAGCAACGTTTCCATGACTCATTTGCCAACATGCACCAGTTTAACCAGCCGCATGCGAAAGAAGCGTCTCATACAATTCTGCTTGCGTACGACCCTGCGTTTACCAAAGAAAAATTCGCAAAACGTGTGGACGCAGAAGTGGCGTCTGGTCACTTACCTGCAGACATGTACGACATGTTTATGGGCGCTTACGCATTCGCTGAAATGAACACCGACGAAGAAGGTTTCAACGGTCATTGGACTAAAGCACAGGTGTACATTGCACTGGGTAACCTTCTGCACACACTCGCACGTCTTGGCATTGATTCAACGCCGATGGAAGGGGTGGACTCAAGCTTAATTGGCGAGATCTTCAAAGATGAACTTGATGGTCACGTTTGTGAAGTGGCGCTTGCAATTGGTTACCACAAATCAGGTGAAGACTATAACCATGGTCTACCAAAAGCGCGTCTACCAATGGATGATGTTGTGACAACGGTTTAATGAAATACATGAAGAATAAGGTTTGAACTAAGCCCTCTACGGATAAAGAAATAAAAAGCTGCCATTGGCAGTTTTTTTATATTAAATGAAGACATTAGGATTGGTGCTACTATCTGTGATAAAACAGATTCTTGGCGCAGAGCTCCAGCGTTGACGAGAAGGGAAAGAGATGAACATTGATCATTTAAAGTTGTTCGTACGCGTCGCGACAACACACAATATTAGTGCCGCGGGGCAAGAGTTCGGCCTGTCAGCGGCGGTGTCGAGCTCGTACATTAACAAGCTCGAAGAGTCTTTGGGCATTCGCTTGATTCATCGAACCACGCGTAAAGTTTCGCTCACCGAAGAAGGTATGGCGTTTCTGCCTCATGCTGAAGAAGTCTTATCCAGTGTGGAAGTGGCGCGCGCTTCGGTAGGGGCGGGCAGTGCTCGCCCAACAGGGACACTTCGCGTATCCGCACCTGCCTCTTTTGGCCGAATGCATCTGATTCCCGCTTTTAAGCAGTTTATGGCTGAATATCCAGAGCTTAAAGTGGATTTTCGTTTGTCGGATTCGATTGTCGATTTAGTCGAAGGTGGCTTCGATATTGCGATTCGAAATGCACCACTTCAAGACTCGACGCTGGTGGCGAGAAAGATTGCGGACGATAAGCGTTTAGTCGTCGCCTCGCCTGACTATCTCGCCAAGCATGGCACACCACAACATCCCGAAGATCTGCTAGAACATTCTTTCATCTCCATGCCAGGGCTTGAATCATTCACTTTCAAGACACAGTCTGGGGAGATTCAGGTTAAGCCAAAAGGCCAGTTCAAAGCTGACAGCGGTGAGGCGGTGCGCGATGCCAGTGTTCATGGTTTAGGTATCACGGTGAGCTCGACATGGTGTGCGTATGAGCATCTGAAAAGTGGTGAATTGGTGTCGATCTTGGACCACACGCCATTGGTGACTAGCTCAGCGATTTGGGCCGTTTATCCCAGTACCCGTTTACTCGCGCCTAAAGTACGCGTGTTTATCGATTTCTTTACCGAGTACTTTGGTACGCCAACCTATTGGGACCAAACCTGCAAACAGAAGAAGGCCTCTTAACTGAAAGCGTGCGCTCTCCAAAAAACAAAGGCTCCTGGATTAGGAGCCTCTTTCTGACGTTGTAAACTTTCCGATTTTATTCACTTTCTGTTTTTGTGAACCAGCGACTTAGAAGTAGTAGTTCGCTTGCAACCAAGTGACGGTATCGGCTTTAGTATCGTTGCCAATTCCTAGGCCATTTTTCTCACTGCCTTTGATTTTAGCAGTGTGTTCTACCTTGAAGCCGACAGAGATTCTATCAGCCACCATGTAGCCGCCGCCTACTTCGATCTGGTTTGTGAAGGTCTCACCTTCTGCGTGATAAGTTGATTTCGGGTTTGCGTATAGCCAGTGGCCTCCATCAAAACCGTACATGCCGTAGATACCGGCTTGAGCAAGTGCGCTGTCTTTCTCTAGACCCACTGCGTTTTTGCCATCTTTAGATGCAGTGTAACCCGCTGATAGCATTGGGAATACAGTGATGTTGTCGGTTAACGGCATTTTGTAGATGGCACCACCTAATACGGTTGTTTTGTCTGCACCACCAAGTACATCGACTGAGTACCCTAAGCCTTCAGTTACATGGAAGTAGCGACCGCGGTAGTTAAATACGTCTTTAGATTCAGGGCGCTTACCCTCTGCATCTTTAGTTCTATCAAATCCAAGGTCGAGCTGGAAAATGTTTGAACCTGCACCGTACATCAAATTGAGTTGGCCTTTATCTTGTGCGCCACTGATACCTACCGTAGAAAAACTTGCTGTTGGATCACCATAGTTAACCTCTTCCTGAGCTGGTGTGTCGTTTGCAAGTGCTCCTACACTTACGCTAGCGAGCATTAAAGCTAATAGTGATTTTTTCATGAGTGTTGTCTCATTTGCGTTTAAGTTGGGATTATTATTAGCCAAATCACCGATAGTTATAAGTTAGTTACCATTCGATTTTTGAATAGATAAAGGAGCAGATAAAGGAATAGAGGCGCTTGATATCTAGAACGAAAACAATCGTAATTCGCTGATTAAAGGTTTGTTTTAAAATAAAAAGCACTTGGATTACCAAGTGCTTATTCATGAGTTTTATCGAGTAAATTAAAAACGGTTGGCAAAGCTCATCACTACGGAGTCACTGTCATATTTGGTATTGATACTTCGCCATTGATTACGCGAAGTCGTGTATTTTATTCCGAACTCCCACTCTGGATTCACTTCGTAAACTAAACCTACTTCGGTAGTGGTTACTGAGTTTTTGTTTGCCCATTGGTATTGAGCAGAGGCCAAAGCGGATAAACCACCAATAATCGAGTATTTCGCTTTAATAGAGCCCGCAGGCATGATTTCAAGTAGGTTGTCTTTGTCATGCTTCCCTCCTTGGAGTTTGTCAGACTGCACCTCTAAGTAGTGGGCATAGAGTCCTAGACCACCGGAAACTTTTAGCTGGTCTGTGAGCTGATAGTGCTTTAGATAGGAAGCCCCCAAACTCCATTGTTTAAATGCCATGTAAACTTTATCGCCATCTTCATAAGTGGTGTCTCCTATAGTGAGCCCGTTATTGGCGATACCGTATCGTCGAGTTTCATTCGGTGCTACATTGATTTCAAACGAGCTTTCTTTGTCCAAAGCATAATCATATTGAACCGCGGCGAAAGGTTGATGTTCATCAACCAACTGGCTGTTTTGCAATTGGCCATGAGCGTCGATTTGCGACACTGAATCAAGTGTGTTGAAGCCCATATCAAATTGGAATCTGTGACGACTTCTCTGTTTAAGTTTGCCATCACCCCGCTCACGGCCTTGGTCGTACTCAAGAGCTTGGTTGGATATCGACACACCAAACGTCAGTCCGTTGTCTTTATTTGGCGTAAGGTTGAAAGCCACGCCTTCATTCACGTAAGGCGACACGACAAATTGGTTCACTAAGAACGCAATACTCGCACCCGCGAGCACATCATCCGCGTGGTGACGATTACCATGAACGCGGCTGGCAGCAACAAATGCCGCCCCCGCATAAGCTGGAATGCCCCATGCTGCGCCATAGCGAGTTTGTAGGAATGCCGCCCCAGAAAATGCACCAGCGGCATGACCTGAAGGGAACGACTTGGTGCTGATTTTGCCTAGGTTTGTGTTTGGTCGGTGCCGTCCTATGGCTTTTTTGGTTAGCTCTGTAATTGTTTGGGTACCTAATCCGGAAATGGTTAGCTGCTTTGCACCTTCCCAATCATCATGGATCCATGCAGCGACAAAACCAGCCGCAGGTATCCCAATAGCCAAGTAATCACCGGCAACCACATAATCGTCGTTTACAGTTTGATTGATGGCATTAAAATCTTGCGCATGGCCGAAGGTTGAAAAAAGGGCAGATGCGAGAGCCGCAATGGCAAATGGTTTGGTTTTCATGGTGGTGGCCTCTTAAAAATGATTAGTAACAGCAAACACGACAGAGTCGGCTTTGTATTGCGTGGAAGAACTCTCCCAACGGTTGTTGGTATGTGAATATTTCAGTTCGATATCCCACTCGGGGTTGAGCTGATACTGAACACCTGCTTCTGCCATCCACACTCGGTTTTTGTTAATGGCTTGATAGTCTGCGCGTCCTTTAAGTGACCAGTTTGGATTGAACTGATAAGCTACTTTCCCTGTTAAAGAAGGCAGAATTGGTGTGGAATTCACTTTACTGTGCGCACCACCATTTATAAGTCTGCTTCTAGTTCGACGTAGTAGGCGTATAAACCTATGCCTCCAGTTAAGGTGATTTGGTCACTTACGGTGTAGTCTTTTAGGTATGAAGCACCGGCACTCCATTGGCGCAATGCAATGATGACATCGTCACCTTCGTTATCTTTATTACCTTCGTTGTATGTGTGTCCATCAAGCGTGAAGTTTTGTTTTACAAGCCCGTTTCGACGTGTTTCATTTGGTGCGACTTGAACCTCAATAGAGGATGTCTTGTTGAGCTGATATTGGTACGCTGCTTTGGAAAAAGGCTGGTAGCGGTCAACAGGATCTGGATTATCAATTATGTCGCCTGCGCCTAGGTCACCAATCGAGTCGTGTAGGTTAAAACCAATGTCCAATGTAAATGACTGACGTGATGGTTTGTATCTTGTTTGTGCCGGTCTCGTTCGATTCGATGAGTAATTAAGTGCATCGTTAGTGATGTTGACATTCAACATCATGCCGTCTTTGAGCGGCGCTGCCCCTACACTGACCCTTCGGGTGTGTATCTAGAAACAAAAAATTGATTGGTGAGAAACGCGATACCAGCCCCGGCTAATACATCATCGGCATAGTGGCGGTTGCCATGGATACGGCTTACACCGACATAGCTTGCGGCTAGGTAAGCAGGAATTCCCCATTTTGCCCCATAGCGGGACTGCAAAAAGGCGGCTCCAGAAAACGCCGCAGCCGTATGACCAGATGGGAACGAAGCATTGTTAGAGGCGTTAGGTCTTAGTCGCCCAACAGCGAATTTGCCTGCCTGTACAATACCGACAGTGGTTGCGAGTGAGTAGGTGAGTTGTTTTACTCCTTCTGCATCGTCGTTTAGCCAGGCGGCAAACAAACCTGTGGCTGGAAGTGCGATTTGAATAAAGTCACCTGCCACCACGTGATCGTCAGTAACCGTTTGAGTTATAGCGTTGTCGGCGTAGCTGGCTGTTGAGCACAGGGTTAACCCTATGAGTGTTGCTTGGAGTGTTTTTTTCATCTGAATGACCACCTTATTGCTTCAAACTCGGCGTTTTGTGTCGCCTACCTGAGTCACACCGCCTTGTTTTGGTGTTTCAAGCATTCATTCTTTTAGGTCTGAATTGTTTGAAGTGTTTATATTTGCGCTGCTGATGAATGTATTTATATCGCTGAAATGGTGGTAGATTAAGTTGGTAAATATATACATATCGAATAGGTGTGGTATTTTTCTCGACTAATCATTGAGATATGTCGGCAAAAGCTCCTCCACAATGTCGCTGTTGGTGCGTCAACGTAGAGCTTTTGAGTCACAATCGTTCGCTTCCCATTGATTATGACCGTCAGTTCTATGCATATTTTCTAAGTGTTGAGTTAGGAAATTCACGATGCCTGTCGTTTTGGTGAGGTAAATCTATATAACTGCAGTGGCTTAATCTGGGGAAGGAAGGAGAATGGTAAGGTCATCATCCTCGCAAGTGATTCCAATATGGAATTGGGTTTTGATGTATAGAGTCGTTTATTGAGATTTAGATACTAAAATGCCCCTTTCGGGGGCGGCTGAGGTAATCGGCCTCGATTACCTCGAATTCCCATCAAATGGTTAGTACTTAGAATTTATAACCCACGGTGACCATACCTTGCGTTAGCATTTGTCCTGGCTTCCCTGTGAACTCAGTGTTTTTATCTGTGTAGTCGGTACCTTGAATGCGACCATCGACGTAGACACCGTTGGCCATTGTCATACGAGCACCTAAAGCGCTTCTAGCACGAAGAGCATTATTCTCATCGAAGAAAAGATTACTGGTGTCTTTATCAAAGGTCACGACGCCAGCGGTAATGTATGGCTTTATTGATAAGCGCCCACCGATGTCAAAGTTGTAACCTGCTTCTGCTTCAATTGCTAGCTCGTAGACTGTGCTTTTACCTTTGCTGCTTTTGGCGTAATCGGTAAAGCCCATACTTGAACCTTTAGCGTTTAGTGCAAAAATTTTATTGAAATCGTAACCCGCTTCAATCGTGACGGAAGGATCTGCACTTAGTTTGTGGCCATCTATATTTTTAAGTTGATACTTGCCAATGTCAGTACCAAAACCACCGCCTACGCGAAAACCTGAGTGGTCATCCGCTGCGAATGATGATGCAGAAATAATGGCTAGTGTTGATGCTAGAATAAGCTTTTTCATTTTGTTTGATTACCTCGATTATTAAAAAATCTCCCTATGCTTATCGCCAGTTCCTCTAGCTACGAGGTGAAATATATGTCTAAATAATTAAAATCAGAAAATACGTTCTATTGTTAGAACTGATAGGTAGTCGATATGGTAGTTCGGTCAATGATTGACTTGTCTGATTTATTCGATGTTCTAATGTATTTGTGTCTAAGTTTGATTGGGTAGGATAGAAAATCGGTATAGCGCAGATATGGAGGGTTGTCACAATCAGTGTGGTGTTTGTTATAATCGTTCTCCCCGTTATATGTGTGGGTGTAATGTTTTTTGTTCCTTTGAAAGTGATTTCTTGTCGATTTTTGAACCGAAGGAAGCGAATTTGTCGAAATTTAGGCACAAAAAAGCCCCCTTTTGGGGGCGGATGAGGTAATCGCCTCGACTACCTCTAACTCTATTTAATTTTTGTCTCTTAGAACTTATAGCCGACTGAAATCATGCCTTGAGTGAGCATTTCGTCGCCTTTACCGCTAAACTTTTCACCTTTCGTCGTGTAATCAGTGGCTTGGATACGGCCATCGATGTAGACACCGCTGTCCAGTGTCATACGAGCGCCCAATGCACCGCGGCCACGTACTGCACTTTTATCTTCTTCGAAAAAGACATTACTTGTATCTTTGTCGAAACCTACTGCGCCTACGGCTACGTATGGTTTGATGGCTACTCGGCCATCAATGTCAAAGGTGTAACCTGCTTCTGCTTCCACCGCTAGCTCGTAGGCAGTCCCCTCGCTTTTGCCTTTGCGGCTTTTACCATAGTCAGTGAAACCCATGCTTGAACCTTTAACGTTTACTGCAAAGATTTCGTTGAAGTCGTAACCCGCTTCAATCGTCACTGAAGGGTCAGCGCTTAACTTTCCGCTGTCACCTAGGTTCTTAAGTTGATATTTGCCAATGTCCGTACCAAGACCTGCGCCAACGCGAAAACCTGAGTGGTCATCCGCTGCGAATGATGATGCAGAAATAATGGCTAGTGTTGATGCTAGAATAAGTTTTTTCATTTTGATTACCTCGAATATTAAATGATCTCCCTATGTTTACCGCCAGTTCCTCTGGCTAGGTGGTCAAATTTACGTGGGTTGTTCGAGATTCCCAAAATAGGTTCTATTACTCTTTTAGATACATTGTTCTAATGATATATCTCTCTAATATTGAATCTTCTTATCTATTCATAATGACAATAGATTCTAACTGTATCTATTTCTATCTGAGCTTAATAATTGCCGAAACAGAACAAAACAAAAGAGGGTTAAGACATGAATCAGCAAGCCATTGGCCGCACTCATTTTGATCGCATCAGACATACGCTATTCTTTGAATTAGGGTTGTTAGGCACCTTAGTTCCAATTAGCAGCCTATTTATGAGTCAAGATAAAAGTACGGTTGGTTTGGTCGCGTTGGCGCTGTCTGTGCTGGCGATGTTGTGGAACATGGCCTTTAACTACGCGTTCTATGTGTATTTGATTGAAACTCAAGGACACTGTCAAAAATCTAAGCGTCAACGCTTGAACCATGCTCTGCTATTTGAGCTTGGTTTGATCCTGATAACGATCCCTATCTTAGCTTGGAGCCTGGGTCTGTCGTTGATTGATGCGTTCATCCTAGATATTGGCTTTGTCGTTTACGCTCTGTTCTATGCTTGGGGATTTAACTTGGCTTATGACCGGATGTTTCCAATTCCATATTCAGTGCAAAACAGTTCGTTCTGACACTCATGCAGTTCGAGCAGATCTCATTTACGAAATGCTCTGCACCTCATTAGCGTAACAAAGCTCCTCCGCTTCCCCAAAAATCAATGCGCTCAAACCAATCGATAGCACTTCTGTCGAGAATTTGCCCTTTTTTAAGCTAGCACTCTTATCCGTTTAACTTTGCGGATGTGGGTTTGACCTACTTTTTCTAATAACTTGTAACTTGCTAGGTATTGTTTCCCTACAGCGCAGAGTAGTAGGGAAAAATGAGAAAAAATTACAATAAAGTTCATAGACAGAAAAATGCGATCAACGCGGCAGTCATTTACAATGACTGCCGCTAATGGCTTTGGTGTTTTCTTCTAATAATCAGATGTTGAAAGTGAAATTCTTCAAATGTTCATAGGTAAGGCAAAGCAACTTGCCAACGAAGATCGTCTTCGTAGGATGTGCCATTAAAAAAACCGTCTTTCATGACTGTCGTTTGGAAGTATGGTCGCCATTTATTTGCAGTGTAAGTCACACGGAATTCGTGGTCTGTCGCCATATGAGTGCCATTACGGAATGTGTCGGCAATTTCCTTATCTGTTTCAAAGTTATCAACTCGGTTGTAGAAGAACTCATAGCGATCGGAGTTGTAACCAATAAATAGATCGGTACGAACAGACAGGTTAGTGCCGTAGTTAACTTCATTGCCACTTTCATCGATACCGATCCAATCGTCGTAGCCGAACTCAGGACGAACGCGCGCATTCACCATTAAGCCATTATCAAAATTGTATCCTCCGCGAAGAGATAAACGATAGTTCCACTGTGTATAGCCGACATAGGTATGAAGCCAAGCCTTATCGGTCAGTGGAATAAATTTACCCAAGTTATATTCATAGTAACCGTCGGTATTTACTTCAGCGCCAAACTCAATTTCATAAAAATCTGAGAATGTAATCCATCCAGTAAGCCCTTGAAGACCAACATTACGCTCTTCTTCATAGCGAGTATAAAATTCCAAATATACCGGGTTACTATCTAACACGTCTTCATTTTCTAATGCTACTTCCGCCATCGAAATAGTAGGGATTAGCATGCTTGCTGCAAGCATAGATAGAGGCAATATTTTATTCATTCTAGTGTCTCTTGTCTTTGTTGTTGATATTTTATTGGCTCACTAAGGTTTTTTATTTAGTGAGAAAGTTAGGTTAATAATTTGATTCGGTAATTTCTTGATGAGCTTCTGAAATATCTTTTTTATCTACAGGTTTACCCATCATCTTGTTGTAGTAATTAGTTGTGATGATATATTTTCGCATAATGAGGCCAGTAATTAAGAAGAAGATTGCTGGTGCGACAGAAAGCGATAATGATAAGCCCGCTAATACTTCTGGTGTTTTCTCAACTTCCGATGAATAACCAAAGTATTGAAGAGTGTAACCCGTCACAATACCTGAAAGACCCATACCTAATTTCTGACAGAATGAGATTGCTCCCATCGAAATACCTGATGAATCAATGCCTGTTTTCTTCTTACCATAATCGCTCACTTCAGAAATCATTGCCCAGAAGATTGGGGTATTAAGGTCTGTTAAGAAGCAGTAGAGGAAGTAACAAATAACAGCCGCAACAAACTCACCTTGCCCTACCAAGAAGTAGATTGAGAGACCCATCAGTGCGGATGCGTACATTGATACGCGGAACACCTGAATCTTACAAAAACGTTTGGTTAGCTTTTTTGATACGATGGCAGCAAGAATGCCACCCACCGACCACATGCCTAGGAAGACAGAGATCTGAACGCCAAAACTTGCGCCTGCGTATTCTGTGCCATAGATAAAGGCGATGTTGCCACGCACCAAGAAGGCAAGCATAAGCGTGATACACGCTGAACAAAGAACGATCCATTGGTCATTTTTCACTAGACTTTTTAGCTGCTCAACAACTGGTACTTTGTTTGGTTCAATATCAATGTGCTCACGAGTTGTGAACGCACAAAACAATAGACATGCTGTACCAATTGCACCAAGAATAGCGAAGGAGGTCGCATAGCCTTGCACTTGATCCGCTTGTGATGTCACCCAGAATGGCACTAATGACGTACATAGTAGTGTTGCTGTCTTCGCCATTGTAAAACGCCATGAGTTCGCCGTAATACGCTCGTCTGGGTTGTCAGTAACAACACCAATCATTGATATATAAGGGATGGTAACCATAGTGAACATCAACGTATTAAAGATATACGTGCCATATGCCCACAATAGCTTCGCTTGGTAAGTATCACCAACTGTGGTGAACATCAAGTACATTGAGATACCCATTGGAATCGCAGCGAAACCAATCCAATGACGGTAGTGTCCCCAACGAGACTTATAGCGATTGGTTACCCAGCCCATCGCAGGGTCTGTCACCGCATCAATGATGCGAACCAATAAAAGTAGCCAACCTGCATCAACAGGTGTTAGACCAACAATTTGAACGTGAAACGCATAAATCAGCATACCCGCCGATATCATAGATAGGTTGATTGCAGAATCACCAGAACCAAAGCCTATCTTCTCCAAGACCGACATTCTATTTATAGCCATAATGACCTCATATTTTATTTTAGAAACACGCTATTTAGGAAAAACTCAACGAACTGTGAATAATTTAAATTTTTAGCAACCAAGCAATTTGGGTTTTTCGTTTTTCTTCCCCAAATTCCGTCTTCAGTACACACCGTCATGCCTGTGGTGTGCTGCCCCTTTAATTCAACGCGAACTTTTTCTTGGTTATATTCAATATCACTCTCTTCTAGAAGAGAAAATACTGTAAGAGGGTCGTGCAGTATTGGAGTGAATCCGGTTTTATTAAACCAAGCGTCACAGCTTTCAATTAGAATTTGCTTCAACTCTGTATTGGCGTTATCTTGAGCCTGAGAAAGATAGTCACCATCGAAATGACATTTGGTTGTAACATCCAGACCAACAGCGCGAATATTAATGCCAGAGTTAAAGACAATATCGGCGGCTTCAGGGTCGCAAATAATATTCCACTCATTGACGTGTCGATAATAACAGCCACCCATTAGAACCAATTCATCAATATTTTTAATTAACTCTGGATGCTCCTTGATAAGAGTTGCAACGTTGGTTAGCGGCCCTATCGCAACAATCGTGAGATTCTCCTGCATTAGTGCGTGAGCCATAAAGTCAACGGCATGCTCGGTTTCAATCAACTGACTGTCCATTTTCCCTTGGTATTGGCAAGGGATCTCTTCGTTGTCGTTTTCTTCGCCATTAATGCGATGCTCACACCCTGCATACACAGGGATGTTTTCACGACTCGCTAACTGAAGAACACTTTTTGCCATCTTTGCTCTTAGTCGGGTGTTCTTGAATACCGTTGTAACGCCAATAAGGTTTAGCTGATCGGTCGATAGCGCTAGACCTAGTGCCAGAATATCGTCTGCATCATCACCGATGTCGGTATCAATAATAATGTTGCGCATCTTTACTTCCTTACCGTCGCTAACTTAGCTTCAACTTGAGCCATTGATGGCATGTTTGCCGCGCCTTCATTCTCTACAGAGCACGATGCAAAGGCTGTCGCGAAGTTAATCGATTCCGAGAAGGTTTTACCAAGTGATAAAAATGCTGCTAATGAACCATTAAACGCATCACCTGCCCCACTTGTGTCCACAACATCTGCTGGGTATGCCAAAAAGCGTTTAAATTCACTGCCATCATAAGCAAGGCAGCCATTGCCTCCCAAAGTAATAATGACATTGGCAGCACCCATACGATGGATGACACAAGCCGCTTGTTCGGCAGTCTCAATATCACGAATTGCAATGCCGCTTAGATCAGAAGCCTCGGTTTCGTTCGGGGTAATAACGTCCACCAGTGATAGCAAGGTGTGGACCTGATCATGGTAAGGCGCAGGGTTTAAAATCGTGGTTTTAGCCTGTGCCTTCGCTTTACGGAGCACAGCGGAAACCGCTTCAATATTGTTTTCTAGCTGTACCAGCACAACGGATGCTTGTTCAATTTGAGGGGTGATTTCCTGAATATCTGCATCGCTTACCTTCAGGTTCGCACCCAGATCCAACACAATGTTGTTGTCTTTCTCACGTTCAGAAACCGTGATAAGCGCAACACCTGTCGATGAATGGTATGTTTCGGCTAACGTGAGAGAAGCAAACTGCTGCTCCTCCAAATGCTGCTTAGCTCGCTTGGCAAAATCATCACGACCAATTTTGGCAAAGAAGTGAGTATTTTCTGTCACTCTTCGACATGCTGTTGCTTGGTTCGCGCCTTTACCACCAGAAAGAAACTTTTTAGATAAGACGCGAACCGTCTCTCCTTTTTGAGGAAATGATGCCACTCGAGAGACAATATCAAGGTTGTAAGAGCCTGTGACCAATACACCTTTATTGTTTGATGAAATATCCATGATTAACGCCTGTTGAAGATTACTTACTTGGTTGCAGTATCTAGAACTCACTTCATCTGGTATATCTCAAAATAAATACTTATTATGCTGTTTGTCAGGATAATGTAACCATTATAAACTCATCAAAACTTGATATTTTAGGCTATTAAGCAAACAGTTTGTTATTGTTTACATAAATGTTCTTATTAAACAATGGATTAAATTTTGTGACGTCTCAACTAGTTTTCGGAATCAGAGAGTCGTCATATCGTGCACTTTACGTGATAAAGATCACAGAGGTAACCATGCTAGATCACTCATCAAAGATCACTCTCAAGATGCTTCGCTACTTTTACCAAGTCGCGACAGACAAGCATTTCGGTAATGCGGCAAAAAAACTTCACATCTCCAACTCGCCATTAAGTGCACAAATCAAAGAACTGGAACGAATCATTGGCAGCCCTCTGTTTATCCGCGATACAAGAACTGTCGAGCTAACCAATACGGGGCAATTACTGTTTGAAGAGTGCCAAACCATTTTCAGAGTGTTGGATACTTCGGTTCGTAAGGTGATTGAACAAGGTAGGAATGAAAACAAATCGTTGAATGTTGGGTTGATCAGTTCTTTCTTTTGGGCAGGGTTAGGTGATGCCTTGAGAAGCTTTAAAGATGCTTACCCTGATTTCGGTTTTCAGATCTTTGAGATGACGCCAGAGGAACAGAAATCGAGCCTATGTAAACATAAGATCGATATTGGGTTAGTTCGATTTGCTGACACCATCAATACCGCGCCGCTTAACGCAGAAAAGATGGTGGATGATGAAATGTGCGTAGTGGTCGCGAACAATCATGCTTTCAAAGACAGAAAGATGATCTCTATTGAAGAGTTAAAAGATGAGCAATTTATCTTTATGCAAAGACAAGATTCGGCATCGTCAAAGTTGATCGTCGATACTTTTTTAACGCATGGACACTATATCAATATTTTTCAAGAAGTGTATGAACCGAATACTCTCGTTTCGATTGTAGCGAGTAGTAATCTGGTGTCTATCGTTCCAACCAGTTTTAGCTATCACCGTTGGAGCAATGTACATTTTATCAAGCTCAGAGAAAAGCTACCGGCCCACTTATGTGCTTTGTATCGTGACAAGAAAGATAATGTTGTATTAACAGCTTTCTTCGAGCATGTGACCAAAGAATTAGTTCGATTTAAGAAATATAGAAGGTAACTACCGGTGATAACTATTCATCAATACTGTGCACCAAGCACAGGGGTTTTCCTTACTTGTAGTTATCCGTAATTTACTAATTTAGTAAAATCTATAAAACGTTTCTGTCCAAAAGTGTGTTTGATAGGCCCATTCAGCTACTCATAAAACAACTCAGCCTAGTTCGAAAACTAGGCTGAGTATCAGGAGGCGTTCATGTTGCTTTTACAAGTTGGTATTACTGTGGACAAACCTCTAGCTGTGGTGATTTAAAACGCTCTCGAATCAGTTGGAAGACCACAAAGAAGATACATGCAGCAATACACCCGAGGAAAGTCGCGGTAACAATACCGCCAAACGATGCCCAGCCGAGTGCTTGTTGTGCTCCGCTACCAATTGCATCTGCCATCATCAATGGAACCAGACCTACCGCGAAAGAGAACGCAGTCATAAATACTGCTCTTGCACGCAAGCGCATTGCTTCAACGGCTGCGGTCTTCAATGGTAAGCCTTGAACTTCACGCAGTTCTTTGGCGTACTCGACAATCAAGATTGCATTTCGAACCGCCATGCCGACTAGGAGTACGGCCGAAAGTTGAGTGAATATCGTCACCTCAGCTCCAAGCAATGATACTCCTCCGATAATGCCGATTACCGCCGTTGGGACCATTGCCATGATTGCTGCCGGAATTAACCAGCTCTCATATTGTCCGGCAAGCACTAAGTAAGTAATTAGCAACGCTAGAGCGAGGATAACCACCGCTTGGCTGCCTGCCTCGATCTCCTCTTTGGCAGTGCCAGTGAACTCAATCGAGTAACCTTCTGGAAGGTCGAGCGCTTGCAAGTCCGCAATCACCGCGCCAGTTGAGCTTGATGGTAGAACATCAATCGATACCGACTGCATCGCATTGTATCGGTTGATAAAGTTCGGCACCTTCACTTCTTCGATTGAGAACAGCTCATTAGCAGGGCGACTTTGACCATTTCCATAGTTGATGTAGACATTGTTCAGTGCTTTTTCATTCAATCTATGTTCTGGGCTGTTTTGCATTATCACCTTGTAGTTTCTACCGTTGAGGTTGAACGTGTTCACATACTGACCACCAAAGTGAGCTTGCATACCATCAACTAAATCTGCGTAGCTAATGCCATATTCCAGCATACGCTTACGGTCAATGTTTAGCTTGACAGAAGGTTTGTTCACAGCGAACTGTGTCATCGCAACGGATACCGATTCCATCTCATTCAACTTTGACAAGATCGTTTGAGTATCTTGGTTCAACTCTTCAGGAGAACGCCCTTTTTGATCAACCAGAACAATGTTCACACCATCAACCATGCCAAGTTCAGGGATCACTGGCGGCTTGAACGCAAAACCTTCGACCTCCATCTCTTGAAGCACTTCATTGGCTTTATCGGTGATCTCTTCATCGGATAGTTCACGCTCATCAATGGAATCTAGGTTAAGCAGAATCAAGAAGCTGCTCATATCCGCGTTACCATTGAGAAGGTTGAAGCCAGAAGCTGCAATCGAGTTTTTCACTCCATCGATCTTTTGCAGCTCCTCAACGGCGGCTAGGGTATAACGATCTGTCACTTTTAGTGCGGTACCCGGCTCGAATCCACCCACCACAAACACGGCACTGGTATCTTCTGCTGGCAACATACCTTGAGGTAACTCTTGTCCCTGCTCAACAGCCAACCAAACACCACCGCCCAATAGAAGTAACGAGATAAGAGGGAAGCGAACAAAGCATTTGGTTAAGAATGTGAATGAAGAAATCTTGTAGCCGATCACCTTCTCGACGCTTTGAGCCAATTTGCCTTTCTTCGGCGGCTTCATAAATAGAGCGCAAAGCGCTGGGGTTAGACTCAGAGCAACAACCGTTGACACTAGCACTGAAACACTCAGCACGATGCCAAACTCACTGTAAATAATACCTGTCATGCCACTCATAAAGATCGTAGGAGCAAACACAGAAAGGAGTACCAAAGCGGATGCGATGATCGGTGCGACAACTTTATCAAGAGCCAATTCGACCGCCTCTTTTACTGTGATTTTAGGGCTGTTATGGAACTCGTGCTCTGCTGCTTCAATCACAATGATGGCAGCATCAACCACAATACCGATGGCCATGACCAAGCCCAACATAGAAATGATATTGATGTCGATACCCAAAGCGTACATGAAAGTGAAGGTACCAATCAGAGAAACAGGAATGGCAGTGACAGTAATCATGGTTAAACGGAGCGATTGCATGAAGATCAGTGTCACCGAGCCTACGATCAAAACGGCAAGTAACAAGGTTTCTAATACGTTATCGATCGCACCGTGAACAAAGCTTGTCGCGTCATAGACATACTCAATTTGATACTCAGTCGGTAACTCTTTCAATAGCTCTGCGACCGCTGAGCCAACCTCAACCGCATTCGCATCTGGCGTTTTATAAATGAATACCACCGAGCCATCGTTCACTCCTGAGTATGCATTCGCAGTATAAACCTCTGCGCCTAATTCAATTTTTGCTACATCTTTGAGGAAGACTTTTCTCTGCAAAGCACCACCGCGAACAACGATGTTTTCAAACTGCTCTTGAGTGGTAAGGCCGCCATCGACAGTCAAAGGATACTCAAGCAAGTCACCGACCAACGAACCCGCAGGGCTGATCTTGTTTTGAGTCGCGATAGCTTGCTGAATGGCATCAACATCAACGGAAAATTGGCGCATTTTGTTAGGATCTAACCATATACGCATTGCGTATTTTTTCTCACCTAAAACATCCACTTTTGACACACCAGAAATACGTTGCAGCGCCTCTTTAAATTCACCGCCTGCGAATGAACTGATCTCTGTGTCGGTGGCTTGTCCGTTAGGGTCTTGGATTGAAAGGCCAATTAACATACCGTTAGATAGCTTTTCTACTTTCACACCATTTCGCATGACATCACCAGGCAGTTCTGGTAATGCGAGATTCACCCTGTTCTGTACTAATGTCACCGCATTATCAGCGTCGGTTCCATTCTCAAACACAATCTCCAAAGAATAGGTGCCATCAGCACTAGAGGTGGACTTCATGTACTGCATACCCGCTACGCCATTCACCTGCTTTTCTATTTCAGGTGCAACTGTCTTGGTGAGTACTTCTGCTGTCGCACCATCCATCCATGTGTCTACAGCAATCGTCAGCGGAGCGACGTCTGGGTATCGCCCCATCGGGGATTGAAGCGCAGACAGTACGCCAGCTATGGATATAAAAATGGAAAGAACAATGGCGAGCTTGGGTCGGTTAATAAAGATCTTAAACATAATGGACCTCTGATGGATGTGGAGGGTGGTTACCCGCACCATACTCAAAGGTCGAATTAGCAACAATGTAGGAGCTATAGAGAGAACGAATAGATGCTAGGAGGTAGAAAAAGTACCCAGCATAGATAGAGAAAAGTAAGTCAATGAGGCTCGCGTTAATAGCTTAATTAATCTGACTTATTTTCGTCTTTGTGCTCACAGTAGACGTTGTAAAGTTTGCTCATTAATTCTATTTCTTCTTTAGGAGCTGCTAGCATTTGATCGAGAAAATGAAGAGAGCTAGCTGGAATTGGAAGTTGTCCACCGTGCTTACGGTCTATCTCATCAACAGGCATTAATTGCAGTATGGAAACATCCAGTACTTTGGCAATGCGAAAAAGATCGATCACAGTGAACTGACTTGTCGCTTCACGATCCATCTTTTGATAAAAGGCCGTTTTCGCAATATGAGCTTTTTCAGCTAACGTGTTTTTGCTGAGTTTTCCGTGTGCCATGAAGGTTTCAATTCTTTCTATGAGCATCATCCGAAAAACTTGTTCAGACTCTCCATAAAATTCAAAGCCTTGTGTTTCAAACTCAGCCATGATGTGTCTCCATTCCATTTAATGAAAAGACCTAATTGTCCTTTTCAGATTTCGTAATCGTTCACGACTTAATATAACCCCATCAACTCAGTAGTACAGATTAAATCACTCAATAGTGGAGAGAACATTATGAAAAAGACAGTATTAGCAATGGCATTAGCACTAACTTGTAGTCTTTCTGTAAGCGCGGATAACTTAGGCCCAGATTCAGTAGCAGGTCCATTACAGGATGCACCTGCTTCTCAGCCGGTACTTAACTACGACGCAGAGTCGATTACGACAGCACAATGGGACAACCCAGAGAACAGACATTACACCTACGCGAACTTTGATAAGGTGCACCCATATCCAGCGTATATCAGTAAAGGCTTGGTGCGCCTGTCGAGTTAGAAACCGTTGAGAATGGCGAAGAGCTACTTAAAGACTTCCGCATCAAACCGTGGAGTGATTTACCAGAGCTCAACCTTTCTGATTACATGTACCACACACGTGCAGATGCATTGTTGGTCATGAAAGATGGCAAAATTGTGTTTGAAGCCTATCCACGTCAATTAGGCCCAGACGATCAACACACGATGATGAGCTCTAGTAAAACTATGGTTGCTATGGTGATCATGAACTTAATTGAAGAAGGTAAGTTGAAACTCAAAACTAAGATCAAAGACATCATTCCTGAGTTAGGTAGCGCGTTTGATGGTGTGACTGTGCATCAAGCGTTGAATATGGACGTCCCAATGCACTTTAGTGAAGACTATCAAGATCCGAACTCAGAAGGTCAGCGTATTTTCATTGCAGAGTGTTGGGGTGAAGGCTGTGAAAAAGACCCACGAGGCGCACGCGGATTCTTGGCTGACTTGAAATCTGACGACCCGCATAACAACCCACGTAATATGACGCACTACAACTCGGCAGTGACATCTGTACTGGGCTGGGTTGTTGAAGAGGTCACCGGAATGAACTACAACTCGGCGGTGAGCTACTACCTATATAAGCATGTTGGTGCTGAGCACAACGGTATTGGCTTGAATGATCAAACTGGCTTTGGCCACGCATCGGGTTACCTTGCTTTTACTGCGCGAGACGCAGCGAAGATCTATTCAACGATTGGTAATGACGGTGTCGCGATAAACGGCAAGCGAATTCTTCCAAAAGGCTATATAGCAAATGTGGTCGACGGTGATTCAGAAGCAACGAACTACCAGTTTGGTACAGAGTCTGATTGGAAATACAGCCACCAAATGGTGTTCAATGGCGAAGGCGGATTCGCACACATGGGTTACGGTGGCCAGATCTTCTACAGCAACAAGGACACAGGTGTCACTATCATCCAAATGTCTTCGATTGATACAGAAGGCGGGGCAGTCACTCAGAACCACGCACACGCCCTGTTAGATATGGTAGATAAAATTAACGACCTGCTGAAAAACGAAAAAGTATAAACCTCTCTAAGCAATTCCCCTCTATAAGTGAACCAAATCCTGGTTTCGTTCGGAGGGGGAACCACTTCCTTTTTGAACCCTGCATCACCTTAGCTTATGGCTTTAAGGGCAGTTCGCATCGCCTGAAGAACGTGCATGGGTTCGAGAGTCAATGTTAAGGAACTTATCATGACAACCCTTAAAGAGTGCACCTACTACGCTATGTCCGTACTTCTGTTTAGTATCTTCGCATCCAAGGTTAATGCGTCAGACGATTTGCGTCAGCTGAATATAGGAATTGGACATGGTCCACAGGCGGGTAAATACGTTGATGTTCAGAAGAATAGCAATCTCGATATTAACTACACATTCCATTCGAAGCAATTCGAGTCTAACCCAAATGTAGAATTTCGAATGGGGTGGGTTACAGCTTTTTGACTACCAATATTGAACAAAACAGCGAGCTGCATGTTGTGACGGTATTACCGAGTATTCGCTATAACTTCGAGCCAAACGAAAGCTTTCAAACCTACATTGGCGTAGCTGCAGGCCCTTCTCTCATGACAGGAAATCAGCTCGGTTATCAAGAACAAGGCTCGCACTTTCTGTTTAACGACTACATTACGATTGGTGCTTATCTGGGTGAAAACAAGGAATGGGAAGTGAGTTGGTCTTGGCGTCACCTATCGAATGCGGATATGTTTTTGCCTAATCCTGGTATTGATGTGCCATTCAGTTTTAGCTTAGGCAAACGTTTCTAGGGAAGGTGTTCAAACTTGAAGGGATGCATTCGTGTGGGTGTTATAGCGGGATTTAGAATTACCACAAGGTCATAGAATAATTAGATTAGTATCAGGTATGTGTAATGTTGTTTGAAAATAAAAAGGCTATCTACGCAAAATCATTATTGTTCATCAGTTTCCTGCTTACGGCTTTGTGGTCGAGTTTAATCACGGCAGAAGAAACAAATAGCAAGAATGAAATTTATAATGACCAAATAGAAGCGATTAGCCAGGAAATATCAGAACTATCACAATCATTGAACCGTATTGAGGGTGAGCAAAGAGATGTGATTCAGTTCAGTATCTTTAATAAGAACAAAGAACTAAGGGTTGTTCTGGCGCGTCTTATGAAGAAACGGTCGTTATTTGAAAAAGAACTAGTCTCCTTAGTAAGGCAGCAGCAACTGTACACTTTAGATGCGGAAGAGTACTTGATTGAGCGACTTTCAGACCTTAATAAAGGTTTTGAGGCTGCAGCAGAAGAATCCAAATTATTGGTGTTAAAAGATTACAAAGAGGTGCAAGACCATCTTGGCTGGGTATATGAAGCAAGATTGACCAACTTCAAATGGCTTGAACAGTTAGGTGTAAAAGACGAAGTGGGAGAATTACGCTTACAAGATAACGTTGAGAAGCAGTTAAAATTAGCATCTGCTGCTATTGATTATTATAGCAATCAGATTTCAAGCTCGTCCTTTCAATTACTTAATGAGAACGATTCTGAACAAACACGACATCAGTTGCACGATATCATTCTTGATAAACGGCTCTCGATCGAGTTAGAAGGATTACGTTACCTTGTGACCATAGCCGATAATCTCGATATAGAAACAGCGATCTACAAAAAACAACTTTTTGAAGTATCTGGGAACATTACTCACGAAATATTTGAAGGCCAAGTGTTACTGGAATTACTTGCCCATTGGTCAGAACAAGCTATTCAATGGTTGGTAGAGCAAGCCCCCACCAGTTGTTTAAGCTTGGCGTATTTTTCATCGTTATATTGATTACACGTTCAGCGGTCAAAGTTGTTCGCAAGGTCGTGGCAAAAGCAGTAAAAAGCCAAAACCTTAACTTGTCTCATTTGATGCAGCATTTCTTTATTTCTGTTTCGGGAAATGCTGTCTGGGTTGTAGGTATTTTAGTTGGGTTGTCTCAAGTAGGGCTCAATCTAGCGCCTATCCTTACAGGCTTTGGTGTTGCAGGTGTCATTGTCGGTTTTGCTTTACAAGATACGTTGTCCAATTTTGCTGCTGGCATGATGCTCCTAATCTATCGACCGTTTGATGTCGGCGACTTTGTTTTCGCTGGTGGCGTGGACGGCAAGGTAAGCCACATGAGCCTCGTGAGTACAACGATTCGTACCTTTGATAACCAAGTCATTATTGTTCCCAATGGTAAAATTTGGGGTGATGTTATTAAGAATGTGACTCATGAAAGGTCTAGACGTGTAGATATGGTCTTTGGGATTGGTTATGGCGATGATATTGACCATGCAGAAGCAGTTCTGAAGGATATCGTTCAAGCGCACCCGTCAGTTCATGAGACACCTGAACCTATTGTTAAAGTACATACGTTGAACACATCGTCCGTTGATTTCATTGTAAGACCATGGGTAGACACAGAAGATTATTGGGATGTTTACTGGGATATAACGAAGCAAGTGAAAGTTCGTTTTGATAAAGAGGGTATTTCTATACCATTTCCTCAGCAGGATGTTCATTTGTATACAGAGGTAAAAAGCCATTCTTGAGGAATACGATCTTTCGAGCAGAGGCGGTTCTCAAATTAATGGATCAAGAGTCAATGTATGTATAGTGAAGCATGACCTTAGGAATTTAAACAAAACGAGGTTGTGAAACGTTTGGGTTTTCCAGTCAGGCTACCAATATCGATGTGCCGTTAACTGTAGCTTAGGTAAGAGGTTCTAGCCGAGGGAGGCAACTGAGAGGGAGAATGAGCTTACCCACTTTGTGTTCGTATGCCTCTATGTTTGACTGGACTTAATCAAAGAGGCCGTCATCCAGTAGGTGATAAACAACATCACAATGACCTCCGGTAGAACCCAACCCGAAATCAATACCATTGGCCCTAGTGCTGCGCCAAAGGTTTGAGCCACTAAAACAAAGCCAATGATGACTCGAGCCTGTTTACCCGACGCAATGGAACCAAGGACTAGCGGTAACATGAAGTTCCAAAGCAGTTGGAAAAAGAAGGTGGCGGCAACAAAGCGATTTGTTGATTCATCCGCAATGATCACTCCAACCATTAAACATTGTAGGCCGATAGCCATGGGTAGTAGCTTGGACTTTTTTTCATGTACCCAGTCAAGGGTGGCCAACATGGCCCCAAATACGCTAAATAGGGTACCAATAGAAAACAGATATCCTTGCTGTTCCATAGTGATTTCGTGTGCATTGGCATGGAAACCGAGCGTCGACCACACTGCAGAGTGGGTCATCATGATCATGGCAACCGCCCCTAAGCTGATAAAAATCAGCGAGTAATCAAGCGGCTCAGATAGCTGAAAATCGCTTGCCTTTACTGCTTTTAAAGGAGGGAGTAATAAACAAGCTGCCGCCAATGCGCTAAGGACATATAAGATAGATCTCGGGCCATAGGTTTGAACCCAATAAGGCAGAATCAAAAACAGCGCAGCGGTGAACAACATTTGAATCGCGATGGCCTTACCGAAAGCGGCATCAGTATTTTCTTGATTGCTAAGTACTTCGTAAGCGCGAACCACCACTAGGCCCGCTAACACCCCGGCAATCGTACGGATCATGAAAAATAAGGTGAAGTCAGCGGTCATGGCACTGAGTAAATTGCAAATGCACAAGCTTAGTAATGCCAGATTATCGTTGCTACGAACGCCGTGCTTGATCGCATGATAGTTAACTGCACAAGCAAGTGCGAAGCCCATAAGCTCTGCGGTTGCGACGCTGTTAAGTTGCATTTTTGACAGCGTCAGGTAATCAGACAACGACGTTAAGTACAGGGGAAGGATAGAAAATACAGAAGCGGCAACCGCAAGCTTAATACTTGCAACTAACCAACTTTGGAAATAAAACATAAATAATCCCTATCACTTAATGCCTGTTTTACAACTTACATCAATCCTTTCGGTTAGGGAATAAGCAGGATTAATTGACCAAGGACGGCATTGATTTAAACGTTTGTAGTCTAAGCATTAAGCATAAGCACCACCTATTGGGCCAAAGCTTTGATCGTATCAACAACCTTAGCCACTTTCGCTTCATCCAGTGCGTCAGTGTGTGGATCGCTCAGAACACCCGCGTCGTTATCAAAGTAGTCGCCGTGATTATTGGCGAACTCATCAGACAGAGCTAGTCGTACTAAGATATCTGCACCGATGGAGAGATCGTTACCTGCCATTCCGTAGGCCTCTTTTACCATTTTACTCCCTAAAAAAGACGCTGGGTTGACCGACATAACCAGTGGCCCTGTTCCTTTTAAATCATGTCCCATTTGACGCGACCACATGGTAATCGCAAGTTTACTCTGAGCATAAGCCTGACCATCGTCCAATAATTGGTTGCCTTTAAGTGCTTCAATGGATACCGGAGCTTGTGCGGCAGAGGATAGGTTAATGACACGCGAGCCTGTATCCATGATTTCTAACAGTGCTCTAGTTAGAAGGAAAGGTGCGAGTGTGTTGACTACAAAACGGATATCGAGTCCATCAGGAGTTCGAGTGATCGGCACGCGAAATACGCCTGCATTGTTTATTAAAACATCAAGGCGTGGATGTTTGTTCTTTACAGCAGCTGCCATGGCTCTGACATGGGATAGGTCAGCCATGTCAGCCAAATAGGTTTCAATGTTAGCATCGGGTGTTTTTTCTTTTAAACGAGAGACGGTATCGTCGAGCTTTTGCTGATTGCGCCCGTGAATGAGCAGGGTATGCCCTTGCTGGACTAGCTCGGCAGCGGTAACAAAGCCGATGCCGTCAGTGGCACCAGTTAGTAAGATGGTCTTGCTCATTATCATTCCTCTCATTCATTGAGTGAACAGCATATACGCGTAATTGATTGAAGATAATACGGCTTATTCGACAAATAGTTTTTCTATATCGTTGATAATCAACCTCACGACATCAATGAATCATTTATGGGCAAGTGCTTCCGCCACCTTTTTCTTTAACCAAAGTATCGTTTGGCTCGCCTTATACTTATCGTGGTAGTAGGCGTTGATATCGGTATTGAGTGGTGTGTCGCCAAAATAGATATCCAATGATCTTAGACCAGTATCAGTATCAAGGCTTAAGTAACGGGAGCCAAGAAACAACATGTCTGTGCTTTTAGTGATGTCGATCACCGCTGATGGGAGTTCTGATCGAAAGCCTACCTTTGCTTCGTGACCGTGTATGTGGAGTAGCTTTTCAGCAACAGATTGTTTGTAGTTCCAATCTGCTGAGATCAACGTAGAGAACTCGAACAAATGTCCATCTTCAACTCTGACAGAGGGCTCTCTGTAGGGGTGACCTTCCCTCACATAGGCTTTGAATGTGTCCTGTCCAATTGTTTTGTGTAGGAGCTCTTTGGGCAGATGATCAATCGTGTAATTGAGACCAAGGTGAATTTTCCCGTTTACAATGTCTTTCACTGCCGATTTGCCCCAATTGAGAAACTGGATTTGGGCGTTTGGCGCTTCTTCTCTAATCAAAGTAAACAAGCGTTGAGCAATACCTTTGAGTAAAAAAGGTGACACAGCGATGCGCAGCGTTCTATCTATTTCACTTGGATCAAACCCGCCGGAGTAGTTCACCACATGAGCAAGATCCGTCATCACTGGCTCTAGAGATTCAGCAAGCTCCTCTGCTAGCTCAGTGGCCTTCAAACCATGATAGGTTTTAACAAATAGCTCATCATCGAAAGAGTCTCTTAAACGTTGGAGCGCTTTACTGACCGCAGGTTGAGAGATATACAGCCGCTCAGCTGCCTTGCGCATATTACGCTCCTGATTTAAAACCAAGAAGGTACGTAGTAGGTTGAGATCTAATTTTGAAAAAAGGTCTTTTGCCATTTACTTGTGTCCATTGAATTAAAAGTAAAAGCTAATAAGAAGTATAAAGGCTTGATGACAAAATAATCTATATCAATCTTTATGGTTTATGAGGATAAGCCAGATTATGAGACCGTCCAGCGACTTAGGGGCCTATAAGTAAACGTAAAAAGGCAAGCCAAACCCAATAAAGAGAGAACCGAAAATGGTGAGGCGAAATAGAGTGTTCATAGTACGAGTAAACATAGTGACTCCTAAATCGATTGTAGAAAGATAAGCGTTGGTTGATAAAGGGGTGACATCCGTGTCATTACTGTCCTTGGACCATTCTTTGGCTGTGCAGCGGTGGTTGCTGCAAGGAGATGTTTAGTCGAACATCAGTAATATGTAAGCCATAAAGAGAACTAAGTGCGTCACGCCATTAAGTGGGTTAGTTCGCCCGCTGCTGAAGGTGACCATAGACACCAGAATCGTCGCGGTGAGCAGTACCATATCTGCTGTGCCTAAGCCCAATATGACCGTTTCGTTCATGTAGAGCCCGATGAGCAGTACCGCGGGTACGGTCAGGGATATAGTGGCTAACACTGAACCGTAGAAGAGGTTCATCGCTCGCTGTAATTGGTTGTTTAACGCCGCCTTAATCGCTCCCACCCCTTCTGGCGATAGGATAATGAGTGCCACAATCAAACCTCCTAGTGCCGACGGAGCGCCAAGGGTACTGATGCTGCTGTCAATCGGTATCGCGATGCTTTTTGCAAGGCCAATGACTACCGCTAGGTTGAGCACCAGAAAAGCGCCGTGGTAGCAGTTTGATCGTGTCTCGTGGTGCTCTTCTTCCTCATTGCATGCATCGTTAATGAAGTAATCTGTGTGGCTCTTGGTTTGAACGAATAGGAACACACTGTAAAGCAATATTGAGCTAGCGATAAGGGTAAACATCATTATGCCTGACATGCCACCCGACGTATCTTGTGAGACAAAGTTTGGTAATACTAAGCAGATGGTGACCACTGGAATAATTGCAGCAATGTAAGCCTTCAATCCGTGTACATTGTAAGGCTGAGAGTGATACTTAAGCCCGCCGATGAGTAGCGTGATACCCACAAGACCATTCATTACCCCCATGACTACCGCAAACATGGTGTCTCGCGCCATGACCGGGTTTTCTGAGCCCGTTAGCATGACCGATGAAATCATTGCAACTTCTAGCAGCACTACCGATAAAGTTAGTATTAAGGTTCCGTAGGGCTCGCCCAGTCGGTGCGCGAGTGCATCGGCGTGTTTAACTACCGCAAAAATCATGACTATTGTGACCACTAATAGAAACAGGGTCGCGAGTATGCCGATGGGTGCCGTGAGTGCATGGGTAAGTAGTTCGTTACCCTTAAATAAGAAAGTGAATACGGTGATAACGCCTAAAGCGAGTATCTGGATGTCTTTAGAGATTTTCATCATTTTCCTCAAAGTGACTTTTCTGCAAAGTGGCTTTTAAAAATGACAAAGGTATGGAGACCTTTACCGTCGATTAATATAGCGGAGGATGATGCCAAACGTTGCAATGAGCATGAGCGTAAGGCTGAATCCTATCAGTCCCTTGATCAGTATTGCTTGATAGCTTTCAAGCACTGGGTTGAGCATGGTGAATTTGCCAACTAAGAGTAGCGTTGCCATCCACAGTAGGGTGCTCGATAAGTTCGAAAAAAACATTTTGATTGCACTCAGTTTGTTTACCCCCATCAACATAGGCGTAAGCACTCGCACAAATGGTATAAATCGAGATACAAACAGAGACAAAAAGCCATATTTCAACAGGAGCCCCTTGGCTCTGTTTAAGGATCCCTCGGGAAGAATGGCTTCCAGGTGATCGTGAAAACGAGTGCCCCGTAAGTATCGGCCTTGCCAGTAGGCAATTAATCCACCAATGCTAGCTGCTGAGCCAAGATACAACATGGTTTCAGCGATAGGCAGAACACCAAGGGCAAGCATTCCACCTGCGAAGATAACCAAGCTGTCTCCCGGTAGTGGCAAAAAAACGAATGCCGATTCGAGAAAAAGGATAACGGTTAAGATAATGAGTAAGTATTTTGAGCTTTGGATGGCATCAAAATCGCCACTCACAAGTGTGGTTAGGATCTCCACAACGCGTTTCTCCTTTAAAAGAATCCGCCAACGGCTAATCCAGCTACGAAAATCAAAACTAAGTAAACAAAGGCTAAAATATTTGAAATATTCATCATTCATGTCTCCTTGTTTCTGAGGTTAACCAGAAGGGTAAGTTGGCAAATTTTTTGTTAGTGATATATCTCTTTTGTTCTCTCTCTTTTCGAAATCATTGTCTAATTACTGGGTAATTTAGTCTAATGAAAGCATTTCAATAGGCTGATAACCATAGGTTTTTAATCTTTAATTTCAATTGGTTATCTGGGGTCTTTGTGGTTGTCGGCAGTTTTATATTGAGTGGATAGCTGCGTGATATATTGAACTTGATATAAAAGATGAAGGCCCATTCATTGGGAGGGGTTGAGAGAAGAATAGGCCGTAGAGCTTGTAAGAAAAAAGCGCCTTACAATGGTAAGGCGTTTTGATTATGTCACGTCGTGGAGCGAACGTTTACAGAGTAATTGAGAGGGCTTTTGCAACGTTGCGAGAGGTCATTTGAACATTAAATGCGGCCTCTTTTAGCGCCGTTGGTAAATCTGTTGCGCCTAACACAACACTGTAGGCTGCATCAATGCCGTGATCGTACACTACGGCGCAGTCTGCTGCGGTTGAGCCAGCTATCGCAATCACTGGTAAGTCAAACTGTTTTGCAGTGCGTGCTACGCCAATAGGGGTCTTGCCATGGATGGTTTGGCTATCGATTCTGCCTTCACCTGTAACGACAAGGTCTGCGTCTTTCATAATGTCTGCAAGATTTACCGCATCCATCACAATGCTAATGCCTGGCGAAGGTTTGCATTGAGAAGCCCAATAAGCGCTGCACCTAAGCCACCTGCTGCGCCAGCGCCAGCTACGTCTTTCACTGCCTTACCTGTCGTTTGTTCAATGACCTGAGCATAGTGGGCGAGGTTAGCGTCTAAAGTGGATACCATCTCTGGCGTTGCTCCTTTTTGTGGGCCAAAAACAGCGGATGCCCCTTTAGGACCACACAGTGGGTTGTCTACGTCACACGCCACTTCCAAAGCAATATCACTTAATCTTGGATCAATGCCAGAAAGGTCGATGCGCGCAAGCTCTGCCAGTGCGCCGCCGCCAAAGCCCAGCTCAGAGCCATTGGCATCTAGCAGTTTAGCGCCTAACGCTTGCGCCATGCCGATGCCGCCATCATTGGTTGCGCTACCACCAATACCGACAATAATGTGTTTTACACCTTTGTCGAGCGCGGCTTTGATCAGCTCCCCTGTACCAAAGGTAGTGGTGATGAGCGGGTTACGCTGTTCTTGCGTGACCAAATGAATACCCGACGCGGCGGCCATTTCAATGACCGCTGTTGAGCCATCACCCATCAAGCCATAAAAGCCTTCCACGGGCTCACCTAATGGGCCAGTGACACTGACGTTTACGATGTCACCACCGGTTGCATCAACGAGAGATTGAACGGTACCTTCTCCGCCATCTGCCATGGGTAGCTTTACATATTCTGCGTTCGGCATAACTTCCTTGAAGCCATTTTCAATCGCTGTCGCCACTTCCATTGCGGTCAAGCTTTCTTTGTATGAGTCTGGAGCAATTACTATTTTCATAACGTTGTACCTTCCGTTGCTCTGCGTTCAATAGAGGGGGCTATTTAACGAGTGCACACTAATTTTTTCAATATGGCGGCTACTCTTTTAAAAGGCTAGCCACCTACGACATTGTGTTTATTAAAGCGGGTGGTGAATCGTGTATAGGGTATTGGTGCTTAAACGAAAAGACCAAATACACCGAATATCATCACAGAGACAAATGCGATCATCAGGCCAACCGCTGACTCGTAGGGAATCAGTTTCAGACGCTCACGGATATCCATGTGCACTGCACCACCTGTTGCGTGGAAGAAGCTGCCGTGTGGCATGTGGTCTAGAACCGTTGCACCTGAGTGAATCATTGCTGCGCCAGCCAGTGCAGGAACACCTAGCTCTAAGATTGTGCCGCTAAATACACTTGCTGCGACTGCTGTACCAGCCGTAGTTGAAGCGGTTGCCAGTGCCATCATCGCGCCTGAGATTGGTGCAAGAATGAACGAAGGCATGCCTGAAGCAGCGAGAACATCAATCAGGCCATCACGCAGTGCTGAGTTGGCGATGATGCCCGCTAGCGTACCTGTACCCAGAAGCATTACGGCAACGGGTGCCATGCGGTTAAGGCCAGAAATAGCGAAGTGGTTCGTGTCTTTAAATCGACCCATGACAACCGCACCTAATAGGCCGCCTAGCGGAAGTGCGATCAGTGGATCAACATTGATGTCTGCAATTGGGCGAAGTGACAATAGGGCAATTGCGACCAGTGGTGCGACAATCGCTGCACCAAAACTTGGCAGCTTAGAGTGGTCAACTTCAACCACTTCACTTTCATGAACTTTAGTGCCTTTGTTCACGAGCTTTTTCGCGATGAAGTAAGCGAAGAACATGCCGCAGATACCTGGAATGACACCAGCTGCCATTACAGAGGTTAACGGCACATCGAAAGCGTCTGCTGCCGCAATTGCGTTCGGGTTTGGTGACATCACGTTACCGGCTTTACCACCACCAACCATGGCTAGCAAAATCGCTGTTTTCGATAGGTCTGCACGGCGTGCAATCGCTAGGGCAATCGGTGCAACCGTAATAACGGCTACGTCGACGAATACGCTACTGCGGTAAGAATCATGGTTGCAACCGCTAGCGCAAGTAGTGCGCGGGTTTCGCCGACTTTTTTGACGATGGTTTCAGCGATTGAGGTGGCGGCGCCAGATTCAATCAGCACACCAGCCAGAACACCGGCAGCTAGGATTCGCAGTACAGCAGTGGTGATGCCTTGCGCACCGCCAATCATCAGTGCCACCGTATCGGTTAACGATACGCCGCCAACCACACCACCAAGTAGTGCACCAATGATCATGCCGTATGCTGGCGGGACTTTTTTAAGGATTAGGCCAATGGCCACAACAAGGGCTGTTAAGGCTCGAGGTAGAGACTTCTATCATGGTTATTGTTTCCGCTAGTTATTGTGATTTGCGAGCAGAATAAAAGGATGTGTTTGAGATTTCTTTATGCAAATAACCAAATGTATCATGATGGAACTACCTAAAATTTGTAATCTTGCACAAATTATTGATGCAGTCTATATAAGTTTTAACGCCAAGTACAGCTGAAACTTCTCATCTAAGTTGTTGATATTTAATGATGTTATTTCTTCAATCTTATCGAGGCGATAGCGCAGGGTATTTCGGTGGATATGTAAGGATTCACAAGCGTGAGCAAGGTCGCAATTGTGCTCAAAAAAGACACGTAGCGTCTTAATCAGCACGCCTTTTGTGTCTTGTTCTAGGAGTCGATTAAGCGGTTGGAGCATTTGATCATGTCGCCACTGGTCTTTCTTTAACACACTGATCAGAATCGATAACTTATGCTCTTGGTAGAATAATATTGACGGTTTTGTGTCTGAGTTGGCATCGAGTGTGGCTTTGGCTGTTTCGTAGGAACGAGCAATTCCGGATAAGTGAGGAAAATAGTCACCCAAGGCAATTTTTACTGAAAATTCACCTACTTGCTTGATGCGTGACAGCAGCTTCTTAACGCGTTTTTGTTCTTCTTTTTTGTCCCATTCTCCGTCGATTATGGTGACAGGTTTTAACACCACAATTTCATTCATCGACACCGACACTATGCCCACAATATTGTCCCGTTCCGGGTATTCGAGCAGGTGAACCAGTTTTTGTAGGTGCTCTAAGGTAAGTGGCTGCCCTTGTTTAGGTACCACTTGCACTGCTGCCGCGACGCGAGGTTGGGCTAGATCCAGATCCAATCGTTCTGCAATCGAGAGAAGCTGGTTTTCGTTGAGATCCGATCCTTTGATGAGCTGAAGTAGCAGCTCTTCACGGTGTCGCTTGTTCCATTGCACCTGTGCCATTAACGCGGCCTGTTCAACAATCAACTCCGCTGTCATTTTGACCAGCTCACCGTATTGACGAACGTTCTCTGGCTTGCCAGACACACCGACTACACCGATAACACTCTCTTGATACAGGATAGGGAGATTGATGCCTTCTTTTACACCATTCAGGGTATTGGCGACAGCATCATTAATCTCAACAGTACGATTATCGTTAATGGCGAGCAGCGCACCTTCATGGGTTTTATGCAGCGAGAAGGATCACTCGAACCGATGATCTGACCGGTTTCATCCATAACGTTAACGGGAAACTGAATGATCTTACTGGCTCTTTCTACGATTTGGCGAGCGATGAAGGAGTTGATCTGCATAAGGAGCAATACTTTCGAGGTGATAAACGTGCCTATGATAGCTCAATTTTGAATGGGGTAGAGTTTCAAATTCTAAAATGTGAACACGAAAAAAGGCGCATCGAAATGCGCCTCGGTTGGGATTCAGGTTCCCATTGTGCTCGCAACTTAGCGGTAGATGTGAGCGTCTACTTCCTGTCCTTCTGCCGGTCTAGGCATAACTTCGAAGTAGGAATCGAAGTCAACTGTGACGGATTTTAGAATTTGCAGCGGTTTGCTATCCCCTTTGAGCGTCGCCTTGCGATCAGCAAAGAGTGATTCTAATGTGGCTTCTCCCAACATGATTTGCGTGATGTCTTTGCGGTTCATGGTGATAGTGGTGTCTGCCTCTCTGAAATCGTCAACCAATAGGTTGTTTAGGTTGCCGTGCTTCATATCGATGCGGTATTTCTCACCAATATCTGGCAGATGCAAATTGATTGAGAAGTCTTGGCCATCAGCTTCGCTCGCGACAACTCGAACGGCGGTGTAATCCAAGATTTGTCCCATGGTCATGTTCGCGATGATGTCCACCGAGTTTGCCTTAGCTGAACCTTGAGTCACCGTACCGATTCGTACTTCCTGTGCACCTGTTAGGAATGTATTACGCCAGCCAGCTCCCTCTGCTTGATAACCTTGCTGCTCCCAGTTGTCGCCAAGTAGCTGACGAGCCTCAGAGTAATCACTACAAGCACGAACAATGTGATCAAGCATGACGCCTGCGAAGCGGTAGTTACCGTCATCAAAGTGCGACTTAGCTGTTTCATAACCCGCTTCACACCCGCCGTAAGCTTGAGTGAACAACTCTGCTTCTTCATTCACAGGTAATCGGTTTAGGTTAGCAGGATTCATGTCAAAGTAACCAAGGTACATGTTGTACACCGCACGAGCATTGTGAGAGTACGTTCCATGATAACCATTAGTGTGCCAAAGCTGTTGCAGCGAGGTTGGGAGTTCATCGGTGATCTTCGCCCCAATATCTTGTAGCACCATGCCGCTGTTTGCCAAACGCAGGGTTTGATTGTGCACGAAGCCGTAGTTATCGCGCTGAGCTTCTAGGTAAGCAACGATGTTTTCGTTATCCCAAATCGGTGCAGAGTGGGAACCCATCAAGTATTCAACTTCACCGCCCCAAGCATTGATCATTTTATTAAGATCTTTGGACCATTTTAGGGCATCGCGAACTTTCGCACCGCGTAACGTGTAAACATTGTGCATACCTTGATACACCATCTCACCTGTCCAAAGCGTTTGATGTTCAGGTAAATAAGCAACGTTACCGCTCGGCGCCTCTGTGCCAGCCGTATCCATGAAAACAAACTTCACACCATCAATGGTGCGCTCGTGGAATTTCTCGTCGTCGCCAGCAGGAAAAGTTTCGTGAGGCGGTACAAGCGTGATCATATGATCAGGGCCTGTAGATAGTCCGTTTGCTAATGCTGCATCGACTACACCGGTGGCCGATGCTTGACCAAGTGTTGCACCATATTGGATGTTGCCACGGCGAGACATTGCGTTCCCTGCAAGCACGTTTTCGTCAATGGCTTCTTTCATGAAACCATGTGGCGCATAAACTTTCACTTCAGGGAAGCGATCGAGTACGGCTCTAGATCCTCCAAAGTGATCGATGTGAGAGTGAGAGTAGAGCATCGCAACAACAGGTAGATCGCCGCCTTCCGGTACGTGCTCAAAGAAGAAACTCATGGCATTGTCCATGGCTTTGTCATGCAACATGACGTCGTAGACGATCCAACCATTGTCTGAGCGAATAAATGTTGTAGAGGCGAGGTCCATACCACGTACCTGATAGATCCCCTCTTTCACTTCATACAAGCCATTGGCTGCAAAGTTGGCTTGAGCTTGACGCCATAGTGATGGGTTGACGGTATCTGGTGCGCTATTGTGAGCTTGCTGGCCTGAGTGGAGGTACATAAAGCGGTTACGTAAATGGCCTAGAGATGACGCATCAAGCTCTTTTATCAGCCCGCGATCGTTATTAGTGAACACGTCTTGATTGTCAAAGTTGAGTGTTTTGGCAAACGTGTGGTTGGCGTCTTTGGTATGTTGTGACGCCTTTTTGCCATTGCCTCTTAGGAGTTCATTGGAGTTGATGTGCTCATGGTCGTGCTGAACCGCGAGTGTTGGCGCACTCAATGAAGCGGTAAGGATGGCGACTAGGGATTTGTTCATTAGATACCTCAATAAATCATCGACAGAATCAGCTCTGAAATTCATTAATGGGAGAACTCGGTCGATCCATTGAGCACGTTTCCCCAATTTCCTCACAGAACGGGTAGCGCAGAGAAGCTATAAGAATCATCTCGTTATTCAGCTACTCTATGTGTTGGCTGATAGTGTCGGTAAATTGAGATATAGAATCTAATGAAATGAAATTAAGATAATAATAACTGTGGGTATTTAATATTATAAATCATAACTTTAATGGGGTTTAATCAAGAGGTTGGTTAAAAAAATTTAGAGTTTCCCGAAGAAAATGTCACAACAACACAACGTGAAAAACGATAAGAGAAGGGGAGAATGAGCCATCTCTAACCATTAACTATTAACGATTGTGACTCATTCTCTTTGATTGTATTAGTGTAAGTGTTGGAAGCCCACGCACTCTATGTTTTGCTCGATTAGCCACTGTTTTAGCTCTGGTGAGGTCAGAATTTTGACTTCATCAATGCGTTTGTCACCATAGCCACTGAGCAGTTTGAGTTCTTCGGTATTGGCCAGAGATGGATGGCACATAAGCTCAAGTGTTCCACTGGGCATTTTTTGTTTGTAAGCCAATAGCAT
Source organism: Vibrio mexicanus (assembly GCF_001012815.1). GTDB lineage: Bacteria > Pseudomonadota > Gammaproteobacteria > Enterobacterales > Vibrionaceae > Vibrio > Vibrio mexicanus. Next base: position 37,960 of record NZ_JYJP01000021.1, on the reverse strand, counting down.
GGCTTTGAGGTGATCGATATTGACACCATCATCAAAAAAGCCCATATCAAAAGCATCGGGCGTTGGGACGTTTAACATCTCTTGACCGTGGATGATATTGTCAACACGCCTGACCGGTAGCCCAATATCATTCGCCGCTTTGATGAAGCCTAGCTTAAGTGGGCGGTAAACCCCCGCAAAGTGGTGGCTATCGATGTGGTTGATTTTAAGCCCTGCATCAACGGCCGCTTGATATTGTGCTTTCAGCTCTAATACGACCTCATTCACACAGACATCCGATTTGTTGAATAGCGTCTGTTTACTTAAGAAATGGCCATCTTCGTCCACTAGGCTGGGGACATCTTTTGGATCGCTTAAGGGCTTACCCGCTGTTACTGTAAAGTGCAGCCCAACTTCAGGAATCAACCCTTGCTTGTAGAGTTCAATCGCGTGCTGAGTTCCCGGCTGGTTCATCATTAATGTGGTTGCTTTGACGACGCCAGCCTTGAAGCATTCTACAATTCCGAGGTTGACGGCTTCAGTTAAGCCGAAGTCATCTGCGTTTAAGATCAATTTCATCTCAGGTTGCCCTCCGTCTTGGTGCGTCTTTGTGGATGGTTGTTGTTCATTCTTACTCTTTCGCTCGGCTACTGTTTAAGACTGCTGTCTAGCTTACTGTTCAACGTAGTGAGCAAACGCAGGCATAAAGTCTAGGTTTTCTCTTATTGTTTCGCGCAAGGCCTCTTCAACATGGCTGCCACTATCAACAATTGGGTTTAGAATCAGTGCACGTTTTGCTGCATTAATATCACCATTAATGGCCGCTTCGACGGTGAGAGTTTCAAACTCTTTCATTAACTGAATGAGGCGCAACGTATCGGTATCAAATGGCTCTACTCGAAGCGGAAGGATTTCACTACTGGTGATGACAGAGCTCACTTCCACTGCACAGTCATTTGGTAGCCCTTGGATGGCACCGTTGTTTCGCGTGTTTACGTGCATGATGGTTCGCTTGTTGTTGTAAATACTGCTCATGAGTTCACAAGCCGCCTCTGAGTAATACGCACCGCCACGCTCTTCCAATAGTTGAGGTTTAGTATCTAGAGTCGGGTCTTTATAGATTTCGAGCAGTTCCGCTTCCACTTTTGCCACCAAATCTGCGCGATTGGTTTTGCTCTCTGAAGCCGCAAATTCTTTGCTCAAGATATCACGAGATTGGTAGTAGTAACGTAAGTAAGCGCACGGCACCATACCCAAGTCACGAATTAAGTCGCCATCCCATTTAAACGGTGGGATGTTTTTCGGTGTCATTTTGTCTTCGCCAGTCAGCAGCGCTTCGGTTAAATCCGCCAGTTTGTCTTGACCATCATGCAGTACTTTCCTTGCCCACACTAAATGGTTTAAGCCTGCGATTTGCATCGTGATGTCTTTGCGCTCAACGCCAAGCATCTCTGCCGCGCCACGCTCCATGTTCACGGGCACGTTACATAGGCCGACGGTTTTAATGCTTGAATATTTGGTGAGGGCTTCTGTCACCATACCTGATGGATTGGTGAAGTTGAGCAGCCAAGCGTTTGGACACAGTTCTTCCATCTCTTTTGCGATCTCAAGTGCAATTGGAATGGTTCGGCACGCGTTAGAGAAGCCGCCTAAGCCATTAGTTTCTTGACCGATCATGCGATATTTAAGAGCAATGCGCTCATCGCGTAAGCGCGCTTCGATGCGGCCTGCGCGGAACTGAGAACAAACGAAGTCGGCATCTCTTAGAGCCGTTTGTCGATCTGTGGTGAGGTGAACCTGAATATTGCAGCCCGCTTTTTTAATCATACGTTTGGTTAGGTCTGCGATAATTTGGGCTTTTTCCAACCCTTCTTCGATGTCCACTAACCAAAGGTCGCCGATCGGCAGTTCGTGGTAGCGATTGATTAGGCCTTCGACGAGTTCTGGGGTGTAGCTTGAACCACTGCCGATGACCACGACTTTAAGATTCTTTTGGTTTGTCATATTTGTTACCTTATGTGCTATTGGATTACGTGATTTAATTTAACTTCCAGAATGGGTATGCTACAAACCAGTTAGAGTGCACTATAAATTACTGGGGTTAATGCATGGTTCTACATTCTCACAAGCCGTTACTGTCCAATAAACAGCAGCTGCTCTCTCTTTTGCACACCTTTAGCGTGGCCGCGAAGCATCTGAGTTTTACCTTGGCGGCGGACGAATTGTTCTTAACCCAAGGTGGCGTGAGCCATCGAATCAAAAAGTTGGAAGGGTTGTTACGTTTCAATCTGTTCATTCGTAAAACACGCAAGCTTGAATTAACTGCAGAAGGTAAGCGCGTGTTGGTGATGCTCAACAGTTCCTTCGACTCTATCTTTTCAGAGCTTGTGGATATTCAAACCGGTGAACTCAGTGGTGAGCTCTACATTGCGACGTCACCGTATTTTGCATCTGCATGGCTGATGCCTAGGCTTGCCAGTTTTCGAGCCCAGTACCCTAATTTAGCCGTCAAACTGCAAACAAAGCAGAATCAAAATGACTTTCAGTTCGACCCTTACGACGTCGCGATTTTCTATAGTTCAGGTCAATACCCTAATCATTTCAGTCAACGTTTGTTTGAAGGGACGCGTACACCAGTTTGCTCGCCAGACTACGCCAAGTTGTTGGAATTGGATAACAACCCCGAAAGCTTAGCTCAGGCGAACTTTATTCATAGTGGCGATACGTCGGCGTGGCATTTCTGGCTGGATCAAGTCGGTATGAAGGCAGACTGCGAACAACGCAGTGACCTCTACAGCGACAACTTATTAGCAGTGGAAGCGGCGATACACTCTATGGGTGTTGCGCTTGGTCGATTAGAGTTCGTAAAACCCATGATCGATAGCGGTAGCTTGGTTGCGCCATTTCCGTCCATCAGTTCAGGAAAGGGTTACGATCTTGTTTGTCCAAAGGGCATGGAGACACGCACTAAGTTCCAAGTGTTCAATGAATGGGCGATGGGGCAGGCTGCAGCAAATTGATAAAGAAAGAGCTCTCAATTATGAGAGCTCTTTTACTATGGTCAATTTGATAAAGAGAACGTCAAAACCCCATCAACTGCAGTAGGTTCTCTGCGGTTTTAATCGCTTCTTTTCGATTCGCGATGTTGAGTTTTTGATACAGATTGCGGATGTGCGTTTTGATGGTGGTGCCAGCTACATCCAGCTCTTGGGCAATTTGCTCATTGCTAAAGCCTGAGTAGATTAACCCAAGTACCTGCCATTCACGTTGAGTGAGTGGACTGGTGCGCACAAGCTCTGGAATGTTCGGGTGATTCACCAGTTTTTCGACAAAGTCTTCATCGAAATGCACCGAGCGGCTGCGCTGCGTGGTTGAGATGTCTTTCATCAACTGCTGGGCACGGTGTCGCTCTAAATCGCCAAGCTTAGACTGACTCGTTAGCCCTTGCAGTAGGTGGCCAATCTTAGCGCCATCAATTAAGAAGTTGCTGATGATGCCCGTTTGGTTGGTCATCTCGAGGGCTTCTTTGAGCAAGGCTGAAGCTTGGTCTTCGTCGCCACGGCTAACTTGCAATACAGCTTGTACAATCAAGTTACGATTGGTATCGGTGACTAGGCTGTGCGATTTAGCCTGCTCTTGCAAGAAGTCCAACGTCTCTTGGGCCTTGTCGTACTCTTCAAGATTAATGTACGCACGAGCAATGTTGCGCCACTGCAGCTGAGTGAAGTGGTTACATGCCACTTCTGGTCGGCTGGTGGTGTCTAACCAGTGTGAAATTGACTTAGTGTCGCCTTTGGCTTGCCAGTAGAGGATCAACGACAGCGAAGCGTTCGCTGTCCAATCAACGTGATAGGTCGACTGTTTAAGCAAGTGGACGATTTGATCGATAAACTTGCCTGCTTTGTCGAGCTCACCACGGCCAATGGCAATGCGAGCCAACATAGAGTAGCTATGTAAGTGCTTACTTTCAGAGTGTGAACCAAGGATGTCTAATCCTTTGTATGCGCACTCTTCTGCTTCGTCCAATCGGTTCCAACACCAAAACAGTTGAGCGCGAAGTCTGAGCAAGAATTCGTGCATTGGCAGTTGATGCAGTTGATGCTCTTCGACCAGTTTGAATGCGTTATCTTGGATCTCAAACGCAGCTTGCACATAGCCTTGAGCAATTAAGATTTCACTTTGCTGTAATAGTGCCCAGAGTGCTTGATGGTAAACCTGATATTGCCTTGCGAGCTTTTCAGTTTGCTGCATCATAGGAAGAGCACGACTTAAATCGCCAAGGACATGATTAACCTCGCCAACAACCGATGTTGCCACAATGCGGCTGCGGTAGATGGAGGCATCGGGCTGGCTCAGTGACAGCTCTGCCAACTCAAGCGCTTTTTCCGGTTCGTTTTGGTTGATCGCCACCTGTGCGCGGAGCGCATTGAACTCGCCTTGCTCTTTACTGCTGAGTTGTACGTTGAGCCTTGCCATTTCGTCTTTGGCTTTGGCAAGCAGATCGCCGACATCGTTATAACGGTGTTGGCTTTGTGCTAGCCAAGCTTGCAACATGCACAGTTTCGGTTCGCTATAAAGCTGTTCTGGGCTCAGAAGGTTAATGCTTGCTCAAGGGTTTTAAGCTCGCCACTATTGAACATCTTCCACCCAAAACGCGACAAGATATCAGCCGTCAACTGTGGATCGCGAGCTTTGTGCGCATGACTGAGTGCTTGATGAGGCGCATCTTCTAGCAGCCACGCTTTGGCTGCGTCTTGGTGCAAAATCGCTTCTTGCTGTGGAATACGCGCATTACGCTCGTGCTCCAAGAAATCGGCAAACAGATTATGGAAGCGATACCAGTTTTGCTCTCCTTCAAGCGGATAAATGAAGAGACCGTAGCGGTTGAGTGATTCAATCATGCTTAATGCATCATCACGTTTGGTGAGCGCGGTTACCAGTGAATCATTGAAGTGATCCAACACCGAGCATTGCATGAGGAACTGGCGAGTTTCTTGATCCAGTAAGTCAAACACTTCTTCGACAAGGTAGTCCCATAAATGAGCATGGTTAAATTGAGAAACGGACTCTGCCGATTGCGCCAATGTGCGTTTATGATGCTGTGCTTGCAGGGCAATCAGTTGCAAAGCGGAAGGCCAACCTTCAACGTAGCTACGCAGGTTGTCGGCAGTGTCATCATCGATGCCATCGGTCACGCGCTGGTTAAAGAAGCGAGTGTCTCTTCGGTATCGAAGGCCAGTAAATCATTACCGATCTCAATCATGAGGTCGCGTACGCGTAAGTTTGCGGTACCCAATGGTGGTGCGGCGCGACTGGTAACAACCAGCGTAAAGTTGTCTGGCATGTGCTTGATAAAAAAGCGCATGGCTTCATGAATTTCATCATCTTGAATTAGGTGATAATCATCCAGCACCAAGTAGCCTTCTTGACCAAAATGACTCAGTTCGGCGAACACTTCGCTAAACAGAGTGTGAAGCGACGAAAATTGGCGCTTTTCAGCCAGTTTTTGTGCATTTGGACAGGCGTTATCTGTGGCTTTGTTGAGTGCTTGAAGCAGGTAGTTGATGAAGCGAAACGGATCGTTATCGCTCTCATCAATGCTGTACCAGCCCACATGAGCTTTGTCTGAAAGCCATTGTGCGGCCATTGTCGTTTTGCCATATCCGGCAGGCGAGCGAAATAAAATCAGCTTATAACACGGAGCTTGTTGGAGTAAGTCCAACACACGTGGGCGAACAATCGCATTATGTAAGCGGCCTGGACGAGTGAGTTTCGAAGGAATCCACATATTAATCATCCCAATAATTAGGTTTGTTGAACTTCTACGGTGTCTTACACCGAAAAGCTCACGAACCCTGTTCATTATACGTTGGTCAGTCGAGCAGAGTGCTTTTTTATAATGGCTCATCTGATCTGACGACATGGATGTTACTCCATGGAAATGGAAGGGTTGATGTCTCTATCACTAGATTTTCGGATAATTCACACAATGGGTAAGTCTACGCCCTATAAATGTGATGCTCATCACTTTGTTTGTGGGCATTTGGCTGTCTGAAATTCCCACTGACTACGAAAAACTATGAAATTTGCAGAATATCCTTAAATTTTATGTGATCGATTATGCATATTTGTTCATCAGCAGTTTTTATTAACACAGAAGTTTCATACACCGTTGGTAGGGTAAATTCCGCGGTGGTGTGATCTTTCTCACTCGTCTTAATGGCGTCAGCCCAAGTTAATGAGAGTTTGATCACGAGGTTGTTTTGTTCCCACCCTCTACGCCCTGAGCTCTACTCCTACTCCTCCACCTTGGTGGGAGGATGTTTTGAATACAGTGCCAATGCAGGATATGGCTTAGACAGATTAAAACGAAAAACAAGTGAGATTTCGAAATGAAACCTACGCAGCAAAAAGCTTTTGACAAAGTGTCGTTCCAAAACAGTGTGAAGAAACATCTCTCTGCTACCTACGCAACAACCGTTGAAACAGCAGGAAGCCGTGCATGGTACCTAGCAATGGGCCGCGCACTTGCAGAAATCACGACTTTCGATCTCCTTGCAACAGAGCAAGATGAGAAGATCAAAAACGCAAAAAGCGTTAACTACCTATCTTTAGAATTCCTAATTGGTCGTCTTACTGGTAACAACCTAATCAGCCTAGGTTTGTACGAGCAAATTACAGAAGCGATGGAAGAGTTGGGTCAAAACCTAACTGACCTTCTTGAAGAAGAGCGTGACCCATCACTGGGTAACGGTGGTCTTGGCCGTTTAGCCGCTTGTTTCATGGATTCATGTGCAGCGCAAGAATTCCCAACGGTAGGTTATGGCCTACACTACGAGTATGGCCTATTCAAACAGTCATTCAAAGATGGTCGTCAGCAAGAGGCACCAGATGCATGGCGCTGTGTTGAAGGTTACCCTTGGGAAGTAGCTCGCCCTGAGCTTGCACAAGAAATCGGTTTCTACGGAAAAGTTGAAGTGGAATACGTGAACGGTAAAGAAGTTCGCAAATGGGTTCCGGGTATGACGGTTAAAGCCATGCCTTGGGATCTTCCAATCGTAGGTTACGAATCAGACACCGTTTATCCGCTACGCCTATGGGAATGTCAGGCAATCGCACCATTCTCACTAGAGAGCTTCAACAACGGTGATTACTTCGAAGCACAGCACGCCCTTATCGATGCCGGTAACATCACCAAAGTACTATACCCGAACGACAACCACGAGAAAGGTAAGACTCTTCGACTAATGCAGCAGTACTTCCACTCTGCAGCGTCGGTTCGCGATATTCTTCGTCGTCACGAAGCGGCTGGTTTCGCACTCGCGGATCTGCCTAAGCAAGAGACAATCCAGCTTAACGATACGCACCCAACCATCGCTATTCCTGAACTGATGCGCATTCTAATCGATGAGAAAAACCTATCTTGGGATAAAGCGTGGGAAATCAGTGCAAACACGTTCGCATACACGAACCACACACTACTTCCAGAAGCACTAGAGACATGGCCAGAGTCGCTAATTCAGCGTCTACTTCCACGTCATATGGAAATTATCTTTGAAATCAACCACCGCTTCCTACAAGAAGTTCGTAAAATGTGGCCGGGTGACGGTGAGAAGCAAGCTAAGCTTTCTATCATCCAAGAAGGTTTCAACCGCATGGTTCGCATGGCTAACCTATGTGTTATCGGTTCATACGCCGTTAACGGTGTAGCCGCACTTCACTCACAACTCGTGAAAACAGACCTGTTCCCTGAGTTCCACGAGATGTACCCAACTCGTCTACACAACGTAACGAACGGTATCACGCCACGTCGTTGGTTGAAGTTCTGTAACCCAGGTCTTTCTAAGCTGATCACTGAAAAAGTGGGCCCAGAATGGCCTGCGAAACTAGAGCAGCTAGAAGGCATTTCTCAATACGCGACAGATGCGAAATTCCAAAAAGAATTCATGGCGGTTAAGAAAGAAAACAAACAGCGCCTTGCTGATTGGGTTCAAGAGAACATGGGTATTGAGTTAGACACGAATGCCATCTTTGATGTGATGATCAAGCGTTTACACGAGTACAAGCGTCAGCAACTAGATTTGCTACACGTACTGTCTCTATACCACCGCCTATTAAATGACCCAACATTTGATATGGCTCCACGCGTTGTCTTCTTCGGCTCTAAAGCTGCACCAGGTTACCACCTAGCGAAAGAGATCATCTTTGCGATTAACAAGGTTGCTGAAAAAGTAAACAACGATCCACGCCTAGGCGGTAAGCTGAAAGTGGTATTCATCCCTGATTACCGTGTAAGCATGGCTGAAATGTTGATTCCAGCCGCTGACGTTTCTCAGCAAATCTCTATGGCAGGTAAAGAAGCATCAGGTACAGGTAACATGAAGATGGCTCTTAACGGCGCGTTGACTATCGGTACGATGGACGGTGCGAACGTTGAGATCCGTGAAGAAGTAGGTGATGAAAACATCTACATCTTCGGCCTAGACGTTGAAGGTGTAAAACGCACGCAAGCGGCAGGTTACAACCCATACGACTACTACCACGCAGACCCACTACTAAAAGCATCTTTAGACCTACTAATTGGTGAAGAATTCACACCAGGTCAACCGGGCCTACTGCGTGCAACGTTCGACAGCCTACTAGACGGCGGTGACCCATACCTATGTCTAGCAGACTTTGCCTCTTACGTGAAAGCGCATGAAGACATGGATGCTCAATACCGCGACCAAGCGGGATGGGCGAAGAAAGCCATTCTGAACACCGCCTTAGTCGGTAAGTTCAGTTCCGACCGTAGTATTCGAGACTACGTGAACAACATTTGGAAACTAGAAGCGGTAAATCGCTAAGTTTCGCAAAGAGCCAAGGTGACTGTTCACCTTGGCTCAGTCGATTTTGACAACAGAAAAACCCTACCTAAAAGAAGGTTAAGCAGTCCTTCGGAGAGAGCGATGAAAGAACAAAGCGTACTAAAACAAGTCGCCGATATGGCAAGAATTGCCGATAGCTATGTAAGTGCATGGGGAGATGAAGCGAAAGTCGAAGAAGAGACTATTCGCTCACTATTAACTTCGCTTGGCTACGACACCAAAAATGACGAAACTTTGCTGAAATCAGCAGAGAAGATGCACAAGAAAGATGTACTGGATCCGGTATTAGTCATCCACCAAGACAAGCCTGTTGAAGTGGCACTAAACCTTGGCGTAAGTGCTCGTGAAAGTGAGTTTAGCTGGCGTTTAGAGACAGAGCAGGGAGACGTACTTGAAGGTTATCTTCAATCTCAAATCGTTCGTGATGAGCGTGCAGAGGGTGGCCCTTTAGTATTTGAGTTGCCGAAAAATCTTGAGCTTGGTTACCACAAGCTATACATCATACGTAAGCGCCGTAAAGCGCCATACGAAATGACTCTGATCGTCACGCCTAAGTCTTGTTACAAGCAGCCTAAGATTGAGCAAGGCAAGAAGATGTGGGGCCCGAGTGTTCAGCTTTATACGCTTCGTACGCAGCACAACTGGGGTATAGGTGATTTTGGCGATCTAAAACAGTTAGTCGCGGATATCGCATCTCGCGGCGGTGACTTTGTGGGCTTGAACCCAATTCACTCACTTTTCCCAACTAACCCAGAAGGCGCAAGCCCGTACAGCCCGTCTTCTCGTCGTTGGTTGAACATTCTTTACATTGATGTGAGCTCAGTGTCTGAGTTCTCGTTGAGCGCAAAAGCGCAGCAAATGGTTGGCAGTGCAGAATTCCAACAGCGTCTGCAAAAAGCGCGTGATGCACATTGGGTTAACTACACTGAAGTCGCTAGCCTAAAAATGAGCGTACTACCGCTGTTATTTGACGAGTTTAAAGCGCGCCATCTTGATAAAAATAGCGAACGCGCTCAGCGCTTCTTGGCGTTTGTTGAGCAAGGCGGTGATAGCCTATTGCATCAAGCCACCTTCGATGCGCTGCATGCAGAACTGCACGCAAAAGACGATTCGGTTTGGGGCTGGCCTGTTTTCCCAGAAGAGTTCCGCCGTTTCGAAGACAAAGCGGTTCAGCAGTTTATTAAGCAGAACCAAGACAAAGTTCACCTGTACATGTACCTACAGTGGGTAGCAGACAACCAGATCAACGAGGCGCAAGCTTTGGCTGAAGAGAAAGGTATGTCGGTTGGCCTATACCGTGACCTTGCAGTCGGTGTTGCTGATTCAGGCTCTGAAACTTGGGCGGATGAAGGCAACCTAGTACTGGATGCAAGTATCGGTGCTCCACCAGATATTCTCGGTCCACTGGGTCAAAACTGGGGTCTACCGCCACTTAACCCACAAGTACTGAAAGCGACTAGCTACGATGCTTACATCAAGCTACTTCGCGCCAATATGAAGCATTGTGGATCCCTGCGTATCGACCATGTATTGGGTCTACTTCGTCTTTGGTGGATTCCAAAAGGTGAAGACGCGACGAAAGGCGCTTACATCTACTACCCAGTTGAAGACATGCTGGCAATCTTAGCGCTTGAATCACACCGTCATCAGTGTTCGGTTATCGGTGAAGATTTAGGTACCGTGCCTGATGAAATCGTAGATATTCTTCGTGATGCTGGCGTGCATTCATACAAAGTTTTCTTCTTCGAAACATCGGAAGACGACGGCGGCTTTATCTCACCAAGCCATTACGCGCCTCAATCCATGGCGGCACTGTGTACTCACGATATGCCGACACTTCGCGGTTTCTGGCACTGTGATGATTTGAAGATGGGTAAAGAGATTGGCCTATACCCAGATCAAGAACAGTTGGATGGTCTATTCGATGACCGTTTACAGTGTAAACAGGGCATCCTTGATTCAGTAGCTTGGCACGGATTATTGCCAGAAGGTGTTGGCCGCGACGCAAGCATGGTTCCAATGGATTCATACTTGAGCGAAGCCCTTCAACTTCATGTTGCTGCGGGTGCTTCAACGCTGTTGAGCGTACAGTTAGAAGATTGGCTAGAGATGGATAAGCCAGTCAACATTCCAGGTACGGTGAATGAATACCCGAACTGGAGACGTAAACTGTCGATGAATTTGGATGAGATTTTCTCTCGCCCTGAGGTGAATAGAATCGCGGCTCGTTTGACTGAAGTGCGAGCGAAAGCTAGCCGTTAATTTTATGTTCGAGTAGCAAAAACTATCGTCTACGTCACTCAAACTAAATGCATAATACGGTACAGTATCCATGCTTTTATTAGCCCGCTATTTTAGCGGGCTTTTTTGCTAACACTAGGATACTTAAACTTAAAACCGTGTTGGTATATTTAAAGAACAAATTGGAAGTTAGGTTAGGGAGAGATACACCTTGGAAACCAAGATTAAAGACCAAAAGATCACGGCGTATAACCAACTTTCGCACGCTTCGTTTGCTGACCCTTTCTCATTTTTAGGCCCTTATGTTTCAGACAAAGAGTTGAGCCTACGAGTTTGGATGCCGGGTGCGGATCGCGTTGAGCTTGCGATTGCTGGGGAACCTCGAATTGAACTTGAGCGCGAAGGTGCCTCAGGTTTTGTATTACGTAGCGACAGAGATTTACGTTTTACACATTATCAGTTGGCAGTTGATTGGGCTGGCAACGAACAGCTTGTAGACGACCCATATCAGTATCATGCGCTGTATGCCGAGTATGATGCGTTGCACACGCCAAAAGAGATGTACCACCACTTAGGTGCTCAGTTTGTCACACTGGAGCGCGATGGAGAAACCATATCAGGTACGCGTTTTCTTGTTTACGCACCGCACGCATCAGCATGTAGCCTTGTCGGCGCTTTCAACAATTGGGACGGTCGCCGCTGCCCAATGCAACGTTTAGATTACGGTATTTGGGGCATTTTCGTTCCGAATCTACCAGAAGGTACTCAGTACAAGTTTGAACTCAAAGGTCCAAACGGTGAAGGCTTACCACACAAAGCAGACCCTTGGGGTTTCTATGCTGAGCAGCACCCTTCATTCGCCTCAGTGACTTACAATCACGATCGCTACCAATGGCAAGATAGCCAATGGCAATCAAGACCGGTAACGGAAAAACGCAAAGAAGCGCTGTCTTTCTACGAGCTGCATGCGGGTTCTTGGCGTCGCAACAAGCAAGGCGAATTTCTTAACTATCGCGAGCTTGCTGAGCAATTAGTACCATACCTAGTAGATATGGGTTACACCCACGTCGAGCTCATGCCTGTGTCTGAGCACCCGTTCTACGGCTCTTGGGGTTATCAGCCAGTAGGCCTGTTTGCGCCAACCAGTCGTTTTGGTTCGCCAGATGACTTTAAGTACTTCGTTGATGCTTGTCACCAAGCTGGCCTTGGCGTTGTGCTAGATTGGGTACCTGCACACTTCCCATCTGATGATCACGGTTTGGCAAACTTTGATGGTACGCCACTATTCCACGATCCAGATCCACGTCGTGGCTGGCACCAAGATTGGAACTCTTACATCTATGACATGGGGCGTGAGCACGTCCGCCGTTTCCTAGTCTCTAACGCGCTATATTGGTTTGAACAGTTCCACATTGACGGCATCCGCGTGGATGCGGTGGCTTCAATGCTTTATCTTGATTACTCGCGTAGCCACGACCAATGGATACCAAACATCGATGGTGGTAACGAGAACTACGATGCTATCGCAACATTGAAGTGGATGAACGAAGAAGTTTACAAACACTTCCCGAATGCGATGACGATTGCTGAAGAATCAACTGCGTTCCCAGGTGTTTCTGCGCCAACTTTCATGGGAGGCTTGGGCTTTGGCTTCAAGTGGAACATGGGTTGGATGCACGACAGCCTTTCGTACATTCAAGAAGATCCGATTCATCGTCAATACCATCACAACACCATTACCTTCCCGCTGGTTTACGCTCATAGCGAGAATTACGTGCTGTCGCTGTCGCACGATGAAGTGGTTTATGGAAAAGGCTCTATCCACAATAAGATGCCTGGTGATGAGTGGCAGCAAACGGCTAACTTACGTGCTTACCTGGGCTACATGTATGCACAGCCGGGCAAGAAGCTTAACTTCATGGGTGCAGAGTTTGGTCAAACCGCTGAATGGAACCACGATGATCAATTGCAATGGTTCTTGCTAGAGTTTGAACGTCACCAAGGCGTGCAAAACCTGACGCGTGATTTGAACAAGCTGTACCGTGATGAAAAAGCGCTATTTGAGCTTGATGCTGAGCCAAAAGGCTTCGAGTGGCGTTTACAAGATGCTGCGCAAGCGAGCATTTTGGCGCATGAGCGTATCAGCGAAGACGGTGAGCGTGTTCTTGTCGTAACGAACTTTACCCCAGTGCCACACGAAGCATTCCGCTTAGGTGTGCCATTTGAAGGACGTTATGAGTTACTACTTAACACGGATGACAAAGCCTACCATGGCAGTGAGTTTGAAGTGATTCGATCCGCGAAAACAGAGCAAGTTGAAAGTGAAGGGCTAGATCAGTCTTTAGCTCTGCGAATCCCGCCGTTAGCGACTGTGTTCTACAAGTTCGTAGGCTAAGCCTACAGAAAATGAAAAGCCCGCAGAGTTTCATTCTGCGGGCTTTTTCATTGGTAGCTGTTTCGTAAAATAGAAAAAGGCTAGTTGTACTTTTCCATGACGAAGTTGGTTAGCATCTGTCCGCGTATTTCGACTTTCTGCTCTTTGATTGTCTTAAAGCCAAAGTGCTCAAAGAAGGGGCGGGCGGTAATACTCACCTCTGAATAAAAACGTGTACGTCCTTGTTGTTTAGCCATCTCAAATACATGGTTCATCAATGCCCGGCCAACCCCTTCACCTTGGTGTTCATGGTGACAAAAGAAATGGTCAATTTTACCGTCGATTTGTAGGTCGCAATAACCTACTACTTCGTCGTTTATCTCGGCAACGAAAGGATCAATTGACAGCATCTTTTTCTGCCAAATTTCAAAATTGAAGTTGTCTGGAGCCCAGGCTTCTACTTCAACGAGGCTGTAGTCACGAATGTTGACAAAGCGGATCGTGTGATAGAAAAGTTTCCAAAGCGCAGGGGCATCAGAAGGTTGATATTTTCTTATTAGAATAGCCATAAAGCGTTTAGTCACACCTTAGTTTTTAATTAACTTAACTGCCGTACCGTAGGCCAGAATTTCCGAAGAGCCATCCATGATAGCGCTTGTCGTAAAGCGAATACCCACTATGGCATCTGCGTCAAGCTTTGCAGCTTCATCCACTAAGCGCGAAATAGAAGTATTACGAGCATCGGTAAGCATTTCGGTGTAACCCTTTAACTCACCCCCGACGATGCCTTTCAGGCCAGCATGATGTCTCTTCCGATATGTTTCGACTGAACTACGTTCCCTGTAACCACCCCTAGTATAGCGGTGATTTCATGGCCAGGTACGTTTTCTGTAGTAGTAAAGATCAAACCTTTTTCCTTCAATAGTTTAGCCAACAAGTCCCTAAGTGTAGGCCATTATGACCATCGTTGCTGTAAGACTTTTTACTGGTTTGTTGGACTTCAAATTTGCCCAGCAGTTCAGACAAAATTGAGATGAATTGTGTGCAGAATTTGCAGTGTGTAACAGGAATCTAAATTGTTACACCTTCAGAAAGCTGTATAGGGTTATTAGGGTAATGATTACAAATGTACTAGCAATTAATACGGATAGCTTTGACCGCTTTTTCTCATTTTTTGAATGGCACCACGACCTAGAGAGGTATTATCAGGATTGATTGAATCAAAGTGGATGATAATACCATGGTTTTTCTTCTTCCGACTTTTGTGCACCAGATCTATTAAGCGCAATTAGTAATGAATCAATAGCTGTCGAATCAGTGCGTTGTTCGCTAAAGTTACTATAGATTATGTGAATGAGTTTAAGGGTGAACATGTCGGCAAAGGAAGCCAATAGCCTCAACCAAGAAGAGCTTGCAGTATTGATCAGAAGTTTTGAATACATTGATCAGGCGGCGATTGTCGCGTCGTTGGATCGTAAAATTCTCGACTTGAATCAAAAAGGCCAAGATCTGTTTGGCTACTCTCCTTCTGAGTTAAAGGGTCAGAGTACGCAGATACTTTATGCTTATGCGAGCGACTATGAACGTTTAGGTAATACACGTTACAGGCCCGATTTCACTGACAATAAAGGGTCAACGACGGTAAAATACCGTGACAAAAATGGTCGCGAATTTTTCGGTTCGACCCACGGTGGGCCTTTGAAAGATGCCAGTGGCAAACCGATCGGTTTTGTCGCGTTAATTTCGGATGAGTCTGCGAGGCTGGCGGTCGAAGAGGCCTTGAACAAACTCCACACCATTACCTCTTCTCGTCACCTTAGTTTTGAAGATCGCGTGAAAGCGATTTTAAAGTTGGGCACAGAACTGTTCCACCTTCCGATTGGGATCTTTAGTCAAATAGAGGGTTCCAATTACGTTGTACAGCACGCTGTGCATCCAGAGGATGCACTCGAAGAAGGCATGGCTTTCGATTTGGAGGGAACCTACTGCTCGCATGTCTATGCGGCGAACGACGTACAAGGTTTTCCCCATGTTTCTCACAGTACCATTGCCACGCATCCATGCTTTATTAATTTTGGATTGGAAGCCTATCTACGCGCCTATTTTTGTCGATGGTGAGCGCTACGGAACCCTAAACTTTTCCAGCCCTAAGCCGTGTAGACCGTTTATTCGTCAAGACTACGAACTGGTTAAGTTGTTTGCCGAGTGGGTAGGGCATGAAGTGGCCAGAACGCGCGATATCCGCGCAATGGAAATTCTCACAGAGAAAATGAAAATCATGGCCAATACCGACGCGCTGACGGGATTAAATAACCGACGCTTCGTTGAGGAGGCGCTTCATCAGTTGGTTAAACGTGCCAATGACTCGGGTATGGCTTTGTCGGTAGCTCTGATTGATTTTGACCATTTTAAACTCATCAATGATACCTACGGTCATGCTATTGGGGATGATGTGTTGAAGTTGTTTGGCTCGATTGCACCAAAAGTGGGCCGAAAAATGGATCTCTATGGTCGGTGGGGGGCGAAGAGTTCCTAGTCGTGTTTCCTGAAACCGAACTTGAAGAAGCGCAAGCTGTTTTGAAGCGCCTAATGAGTAAATTGAAAGAAGCACAACTTCCAGATCCAGCAGAGCGATTAACGCTCACTGTCAGTATTGGGCTGGTTCAGTTTAAGCCAGGGGAGAGCGTTGGCGATATCTTAAACCGCGCTGATGACCTGTTATATGCTGCCAAACATGCTGGACGTGATCAGATATCGCACGATTGAATTAAGCCAAACCTCACCTAGGTTACTAATTGTTAACTACTTGAAACGCCAAGCTTCTCTGTCTACATTGAAGGTTCGTGTGCATTGATGGTTAGTACGTTGCTCATTAAGATTCCTTTTTAAACGTTTATCAAGATGACGCAGGCCTATCTGCGGTACCTATGGCGCTTATAGATAATAAGTGCAATTAGTTAACTTTTAGTAACTACTGTATTTTGTGGCTAATGTACGGTTTTTAATATGAGTTATTTTTAGCTTTTTGTTCTACCTACATTGATCATAGGAAAAGGCTAAAAGATACAATATAAACGCCCAACTTGTATGTTGGGCGCTAATGAGGAATGGCGCTATTAAGAAGTATTGCTCTTAACTCACATCAACAATGATCTTGCCACGTGTACGGCCTGATTGGCTTTGCTCATGTGCTTCTACAATCTTTTCGAGTGGGAAGCGATGTTCAATGACAGGACGCAGTTGATCCGATTCCACCAACGCGTTTAGTTCACCAAGAATACGGGCACTTGGCTCGATGAATACGAATGCTGCACGAACATTGTGTTCCTTCGTGATTTCTTCGCTTGGCGGCTCTACCACGGAAACGAGCATGCCATTTGTGTTGAGCAATGCCCAAGATGATTTTTGTACTTCGCCGCCCATGGTGTCGAGTACGACATCCACCTTTTCGATTTGCTCACTCAAAGCACCTTGCGTGTAATCAATCGTTTCATCTGCACCTAACTCTTTCAATAGTGGCAAGTTAGCCGTTGAAGCCGTAGCAATCACGGTTGCGCCCTTCGCTTTCGCAATTTGAATCGCTAGGTGACCGACGCCGCCAGCCCCCGCGTGAACCAATACACGCTGACCAGCTTGAATGTCGGCTACATCAACCAAACACTGCCAAGCCGTAATGCCTGCAAGTGGCAGGGCTGCGGCTTGTGCGAAATCGAGTTTAGGCGACTTGAGTACAGCTTCGTCTGCTTTTATCGCAATAAAGTCGGCGTAGCTACCATCGCGAGCGATGTTTGGTCGGCTAAACACTTCATCACCAATAGCAAAACCTGTCACCTTTGCACCGACTTCGGTGACAATGCCCGCTACATCCCAACCTAATGTCACTGGTAGTGAATAAGGGATGAACTCTTTTAAGTAACCTTCACGGATCTTCCAATCCACTGGGTTGATGGCCGCTGACTTTACTTGGATCAAAATGTCGTCGTCGTTGAGCTGTGGTTTTTCAATTTGCTCAAGTTTCAGAGTCTCGGTGCCACCGTATTGGTGAATTCGTACTGCGCGCATGACGTATCCTTATGATTTCTTGTATTTGTTATTAATTACAGCGCTTGGCCGTTTACCGACAGAGCGACATCAATGTTGCCACGCACTGCGTTTGAATATGGGCAAACTTGGTGTGCGGTTTTCACCAATGTTTCTGCCTGTTCTTGCTCTAGGTCTAGCTCTACTGCTAGGGCTACCGTCAAGGCAAAGCCCCTTGCTCGTTCGGGCCAATACCCACTGTTGCTTTGGTTGGTGCAGAAGCGAGCTTGATCTTCATCTCTTTCGCAACGTGCAATAGCGCATTAGAAAAACAGGCAGAGTAGCCAGCTGCAAAAAGCTGTTCTGGGTTGGTCGCTTCGCCAGAACCGCCCATCTCTTTAGGGTAGCTGAGTGCAACTGAAAGTAGGTTGTCGTCAGTTGAAACTTGACCATTGCGGCCTGCTGTTGCAGTTGCAGAAGTTGTGTAAAGTGTTGCCATGATGCTCTTCCTTCATTTAATCGATATTAAAGTTGTACAAAATTATATTGCACACAACTTAATTTTGAAATGAGCATAATTGATAAATTTAAAGTGTGCAAGTATATTGTGCACAATGTAATTTGAAGTGTAGGTTTAAGATGAGTGAGCAAGACGAGTATTTGAAGTTGGATAATCAGGTCTGCTTTGCGTTATACAGCGCATCGAATGCGATGAGCCGCGCGTATCAACCCCTGTTGAAAGCGCTTGATCTCACCTACCTGCAATACATCGTGATGATGGTGCTATGGGAGCACAAAGAGATCAACGTAAAGACTCTGGGGCAGAAAACCCACTTGGATTCGGGCACGCTGACGCCAATGCTCAAGCGAATGGAGGCTAAAGGTTATGTACTGCGAACGCGCAGTGCAGAAGATGAGCGAGTTCGGGTGATCACTCTAACTGATGAAGGTATGGCACTAAAAGAGCAAGCTCAACATGTTCCTATGGATATGTTCTGTTTGTCAAAGATGAGTGAAGGTGAGCTCATTCATCTCAAAGCGCAATGCGAGCAGTTGTTGGATAACCTAAAAAGTTAATCTCTAGGAATAATCTAAAATAAGGCAGATAAAATCATCTGCCTTATTTATATTATTTCATTAATAATAACTATTTATAATTATATTTTTGGTGGTTCTGAGTTAAATGGCCTTCTGGCTTCATATCCATTCATAAATAAACATTTATGAGTAAACGCAGATTTAAGCATTGAAGGATATATATCTTCATCGTATCTTTTTTCTGCTCTTGATATAAAGTGATTATATTGAGATTGATTATATTCGATAATATTTTTCTTTAGGTCCTCCGGCACACTGTATTCGACAGTGAGCTCTTCAAACCTATCCTTATGGGTGTTATACCTTTCGTGGCCTAGATACTTAGCAGCAACCATGCACATCGCCTCTTCATTCAGTTCGTACACTGCTCTTTCTGGGCTGATATATTGTGCCTGTGAATAAAGAGGGGTTATTAATGCCCTATAATTGTTAGTGATTTAATGATAAGTTTCATCGATGTTTAAAGGGTTTATTTAAAGGTTTGTTGGATGGTATTTTTAATTTATTAAAGTTTTATTAATTTCTAATTTATTATTTAGTTAATTATTTTGTAATAATTGGAATGTAGTTTTCTCAGCCGATTAAAACATAATTGGTTGTGAGTAATGATAAAAAACAAACTAAAAACAGCGGTGGCTTTAGGCATCATCGCAAGCTTGAGTGCTTGTAAAAACTCAAGTGATGATTCTTCACGTAAAGACGACATTGAATTAGTGCCGGGCTCAGTAAAGCTAGGTCTTTTGCCAGATACGCAAGGTGGCGGCTGGAATGTCGCGGTGCACCCAATGGAAGCTGCACTGGCTAAGCAGCAGGAAGAAGGAGTGAATGTTGTTATTCCAGTGGGGGATTTAACGGATAACGGTTCAACGCACGAGTGGGAACAATGGGTAGGCGTAGCAACCAAATATCGTGAAGCAGGCATGGAATTCTTACCCGTGATGGGGAACCATGAGACGAGTTGGGCTTACACAGTGGAGTGGATTGAAAATATGCGCCACTTCATTCCAGAAGACGCGATCCATATGCCAAGTGCGGAATGGCTGAACTACTACATCATCCGTGAAAACGTGTTGATGATTGGCTTGGCATACTACAATTTACCGATCGCGTTTGGCTGGATTCAAGAAGTACTGGCTGACAATGAAGGTAAGTTTGATCACGTAGTAATCGCCAGTCACGACGGCTTAGTCGGCGCGAAATATGGTGAAACACGTGAGCAGATCGTAGAGGGTGAGAAGGATGATAATCGCCTGTTTGATATCCACAAAGAGATCCGTGAAACCTTTGCCGAGCACGATGTCATCTGGGTGCAAGGCCACGAGCATATGTATCAGCGTTCCCAGATCCATGCGCGCGTTTACGGCTCGAACGATCCTGGTGGCCGTTCAAGTGTTGATACTTTGGCGTCAACGCCAAGTGGTGGTAACTACCGCATGCCATCTTACACGCAAATCATCTCTGGTAACGCCTCTTACAAGGGGTATGAGTACCGTTACGGTGAGCGCGAACTGATTCAAGATGTGGTTCTACATAAGATGGACACCATGAAGGAAGGCTCTGAGCATTACGATGTTAACGCTCCAGTGCTATCTTTCACAGGAGACCGAGTTGATTACTTCGCTTATTCAGCGCCACATACGATTGAGCGCAACGAAGATGGCCCGAAAGAGCTAGCAAACCCGCAATGGACGTTAATGGATACCTTTAGCCGGACACTGGATCGTTGTGAAGTGTTGATTTACCCGAACTCAATTCCTGAGGGGCAACGTCCTATCTTAAACCATATTGTTGAGTACAAGACGGCAGATTGTCAGAGCTTCGATGGTGGTTCGGCGAAACTGGTTGGCGGTACAAACAATACCTTTAACCGCGTTGATACCACACAGCGAACACTAAGCTTCCACGAAGGCTTTAAGCGCGCAGAGTCTATGAACGACTTGCAGCGTTTGGCTTACCGCTTCCTGTTTACGAAAAACCAAGGTTGGGATCCAAACCTGAACGCGCAGAATCGTATTATTGAAGGTGACAATGGTTTTGATGGCACTGGTGCAAGGCAGGGTAATGTGGTTGTTCCAGCTACGACGATCGACATGAAGAAACACGTGACGTTAAGCTGGCAGAAAGCGGATCGAAATACAGAATCCGATCGCTTAATTGTTAGCGGGATGCAAGTGCATGGTGGCGTATACCAAAGTGCTTATGGTGCGACAAAGGATCTCACAACGGATGTTGGTCTAGATGGCTCTCAACCTGATGGGACGGCAAAGCAGCCGCATCCACTGCCACCTACAGCAACTCAAAACTGGAACGTAGAAGAGATCGTCGGTGACCGCTATGGCATTCAGTTTACGGCTAATACTAATATTGATGCAGACAAAGTCGCACTAGGCATGCTTGTAGATGGTTCTTGGGAGATGGTGGCACCAATAGATTGTGTCATTGATAGCTCTTGGCAAGAGAGTTTCTTGGATCTGCAACCGCAAGCGGGCTGTGAAGACTACCCTATGGTGGGTTACGACAACCAGTATGGTAATCGTTGGTGGATGATTGCTGATCGCGACGTAGAAATTGCGCTAATCAGACGATAACGAGCCGAGATAACGATTTAAGATAAAGCGCTAACATTTTAGCGCTTTTTTTGATCTCAAATTTTGAACAATTGGCATCGGTCGCTCACTATTAAAGTAGTCGCTAATATAATTTTATAGGCGGAGTCTCGGGGTCTTTACGACGTTAAATCAAAGGACAAAAGGTTGGCGTATGTTTGGCAGTGTGATTGAAAAAGTGAGCACCTACTCGGGTGCAAAGTGGACACTATTATTGATTGGCCTTGCAAGCCCGTTGATAGTGAGTTTGGTTTACGAACAGTCGTGGATAAGCGTGGCGCTTTATCTGATCTATCAATTGATTGTGATCAGCTTACTGGTCGCCATCAACGATATGTTAAGACGCCTTCGAGATGCATCAGTGCACTTGTCGGAAGGCGATCTGACGGTTCGTATTAACAGTGACAGTTCGGTAGGCAAGCCTTTATACAAGACCTTTAATCGTATTGGTGAGGATGTCTCAAGAACCGTGAGTGCCTTGGGAAAATCCACCGCTCGTTTGCTTGAGGTGGCGAATCAAGTTCAGACCGACTCTGAACTATCACGTGAAGGTGCACTAGGGCAGAAAAGAGACGTTGATACTGCCAAGAACGCTATAGACCAGCTCACTAGCATCACCGAACAGGTCTCGCATAACTGTGAATCAACCGCTCAGCTCGCCTTTGAAGCCAAAGAAAAGGCCGCAAAAGGCATCGAAGATATGGTTAAGCTTGAAGAGTCCTTGGCCAATGCCAATCAACATATCGACAACTCAAACGAGCACTTCCAATCCTTGATGGAAGAGACCACTCAGATCAGCCAAGTGATGGAGACTATCAGCGGCATTGCAGAGCAAACCAATCTATTGGCACTCAATGCGGCAATAGAAAGTGCCCGAGCCGGAGAGCAAGGCCGCGGTTTTGCGGTAGTGGCTGATGAAGTGCGATCCCTTGCGATGCGAACCCAAGAAGCGACCGAAGAGATCCGAACAAAGATTAACAACCTTCAACTTAAAACCGACGATGTGCTACAAACCATGCAAGAGAATAAATCCAGTATGGAAGAGTCCCTCAATATCGCATCGGAAGCTGAGCTCTCTTTTAAAGCGTTGAGTGAGCAAATTGAAGAGCTAAGTTTGAATGGTCAAAACATTGCGAGCTCTTCCGAGCAGCAATTGTCACAAACCGAAGAGCTCAATCGCTGTTTGCATTTGGTTGCGGAAGAGTCCGATAACAATGTAAGAGCGACGCAAGAAACTCTGATTGCCAGTATAACCGTACGAAACCTATCGGGAGAGATTGATTCGTTACTGCACCGATTTGCTCTCGATGAAAACCAAGTCACGGCTGAAGAGAAGAAACGTGACAAATTGATGGAGTGGAGTTCGGAGTTAGACATCGGTTTAGCTGAAATTAATCGTCAGCACCAAACCTTGCTTCATTTAATCAATGAACTTAATCATTTACTCAAACACAACTACGGCCTCGCTTCGGTGAAACGAGTGGTTCAAGGTTTGATTGGCTACACCGCTAACCATTTCAAGTATGAAGAGATCTTGTTTGAGCAAGTGGGCTATTCTGGCACCAAGGCCCACATTGAAAAACACAACAACTTGGTTGGGCAAGTGCTTGAGTTTCAAAAACGAGTTGAATCGGGCGAAGATATTGGCGAAGAGCTGCTGTCGTTTCTAAAAGATTGGCTCAGAACCCACATCATGTCTGAAGACAAAGCGTATTCGAAAACCTTTATTGATAACGGATTGGGCTAATGACTACTAGAGCATAGGATGCTTTTCGAACTAGGTTTTAGAAGTACGTATGGTGTGGATACTCGAAACACTTAGCTAAGTAATCTATGAGCACAACAATCTTTTTATTATTCGGCAAATCTTGATGACAAGTGAGAGAGCCTGCCAAGCTCGGGATTGAGACTCCACAGCCTAAGCTGATGATAGATATTGAAGTTTGTCCAACATGCTGCTCGGGATCGCTCAAGTCGGTCCATATTACTATGTTTATGCGATCTGTTTACCACGATATTGGACATACAATGTAGGGAAATAAGTGAAGATGAATCTATGGCTTATCTTCATTCAATGACGACTTTTCCTTCATGATCGTGAGAACAGTATCAAGGAGCAGTTTTTGTAAAGGCGCGTCACGATCGCTTAAATTCATACAGCAAGTCAGCTTTATCGGCAGTCGAGCAAATGAGGGTAAGAGCACCTCTTGCATCGAGTCCAAAATGCAATGCTGCGAGTAGGCAGCAGCAAACTCGCCTTGCTGGAGAAGGTCAATACAGATGTTGATATCATCAACAACAAATGGGGCTGAAATTTTGATGTCCTGCTGGGCGAGTAGTGCTTGAATTTTGAACTGGTCATCGTTCCAGCTGGGAGTTCGAGTCATGATAAATGACCAATTTTTCACGGTTTCCCAAGTGGCATCACGGTGTTTTTGGGAAACAACCAGCGTGAGCTCATCATTGATGATCGGTCGTTGATAAATATTAGAGGGTAACGCTTCGTTGAAGGCATAAACACCCAACTGGATGTCATTGTTGATGATTTTCTCGGGGCTGCTGTTGTTCCATATGCTCAGCTCAATTTGGGTATTGGGAAACAGTTGGTTGAGCTTGGCAAGGATCCGTGCGCCGTATTTTTGCATCGGTTGGGCCAACATTGCAATATGAATCGGGTGCGTATGTTGTTTAGGGTCAAAGCTTTCCAAGTCCAGAGCATTTTCAACGTGAATAAGGGCGGATTTGAGCTGAGGGTAAATCGACTTTGTGTAATGCGTGGGTACTAACCCTTCCGCTGTTCGAACAAACAGTGTTTGCCCGAGTTCTTCACTGGCCTTTGCCAGCGATTTACTGATTGCACTTTCACTCCGATTGAATTTACGTCCTACCGCTTTGAGTGATTTCATTTCGCACATGATTAAAACAATACGTAGCAAGTTTAAATCAATATCAATTTTCCTTTTCTTCAAGTCTATATTTCCTCACTTTCATTTTATTCTGAGTATAGTGCATTTATCGAATCGCAGCGGGTACTTCATTCGCTAGATTCATGACTAATTTAACCATTAAGAATTTAGAGTGACTACCATGAAAAAGACGATTATTTCAGCGGCTATTGCAGCGCTTTCATTTAACGCTATCGCAGCAGACATCCCTGCCGGCTACCCTGTGCAAGATACACAAGCTGTCTATGCTCAAATGGACCGTGAAAACTTAACACGTGCGTTTGTTGACCTACAACCGGAAGCTGCATTCATGGCGCTCTATGATTCATATCTTGGCGCGGGTTCGACTGAACAAAATATCGGTATCATGGAAACGTCCGTTGACTCACGTCAAATCGTACTAACGGCAAATTCTGAAACTATCTACGCAGTACACCCAGTAAACCTAGCCGCACAGGGCGGAGCGGTTGTGCTCGAAGTACCGGCTGGCGTGATGGGCATGGCCAATGGTCCGGGTTGGACATCATTTGCTGACTTTGGTCTGACTGGCCCAGATCGCGGCCAAGGTGGTACATATCTGCTAACGGGTCCGGGCTGGGACGGCGAGGTACCTGAAGAGATGATTCATGCACCATCACCAACCAATACCATCGTTTGGCTCATCCGAGGGTTCCAGGGTGAAGAAGGCATGCCAGGAGCAGTGCGTGATCTTCAACAAGGCATTCGTACATACTCATTAGACGATGCGGCTAATCCACCTGCGACGACGTTCTATAATACATCAGCGCCGGTCTATGAAGATGGTGGTTACCAAGACATGCTGTTCGATCGTGACGACATTACGCGTTTGGTTAAAATGTACTACGAGTTAAACGGTTACGGTGAAGAGAAGCACAGCTATAACACCGCTCACCTATATCACGCTGGATTTTTTGATGGCACAGCCGATGAGGATATGGTTAACGAAGCAGTAGATACTGCTTGGGAGCGCATCCTAACCATGACGTTTACTAACCGTGAGCAAAACGCCTACAAGTGGGAAGATAGCAACTGGGCGCTTCCGAACACGTCAAAAGATGAAAACTGGACGCACCGTACATTTGACATGGTTGATCCCGTAGCGCAGATCACTTGGGCACACCAAGCAACATTTACATCGGCAGCGATGGCGAATCCTCCAAAAGGGGCAGGTGCCGTTTACGTTGCAGCGTACAAGGACTCAAACGATGAGTTTCTAAATGGTTCACACTGTTACCAATTGGATATTCCAGCAGAAGTCCCTTATAAGAACTTCTGGTCGATAGTCACTTACAATGCGCCAGATCGCTCAATGGTTCAGAACGACCACTTTCATTGGGGGTTAACAGCTTTATGGAAGATTTAGTACAAAATGATGACGGTACTTACACCATTATTTGGGGCCCAAACGTTGATAACGTGGCGAACGCTATTCAAACCAATGAAGGCGAAGGTTTCTTCCCGTTCTTCAGAATCTATGGTGCAACGGACACTTGGTATGATCACTCTTGGGTGATGCCAAACATTGAAAAAGTAGAGTGTAACTAAGGTGTTATGGTAGCTCCTTTTTCATGTAAGACGGAGAAGGGGCACAATAAGAATAAGGTCGGAGCTCTGTTTAGTCAGAGACTCTGGCCTAGAGTATTTGATGTGATTCAAGTGCGCGAGTTCTTTGGTTTGATTTTCCATTTTTGAGTTTGAACCAAATTTTCTTTCTACCATTAGATCTCAAAATAACTCCTCCAATACAACGCCACTCTGGCCGCTCGATATTCTTTGAAGTAACTGATCTACCGGCTTATTTTTGTGCATGGAAGATTTGACGTTTGTAGTGCTCTTGCTGTTCTGAGTGAAAACGATTTTATTCGATGTTTTATTAGACATATTATGCCCCTTGTTAGTTATTTTAATTAAGGTGCACTGTACATAGACATTATTTATAGGATAGAGAATGAAGAGGTATTACAGAGAGAAACTTGCTAGGGATGACGCTGGATAACTTACTTTATAATTTTATCTTGAAACAACTCTTTGTCAGAGCAACTTCCTTATCACATGCATGATAAGGAAGTAAAATTTTTAAAATGTAAGACTACAATGGTGTTACATTTTCAGCTTGAAGACCTTTAGGTCCTTTGCCTACAGTGAAGGAAACTTTCTCTCCTTCAACAAGCTTTTTAAAGCCATCGCCAACGATGCTTCTGAAGTGAACGAATAGGTCGTCACCGTTGTCTTGAGAAATAAATCCGAAACCTTTAGTTTCGTTGAACCACTTTACTGTGCCAGTTACTTGATTAGACATACTATGCCCCTTATATAAATTTAAATTAAGGTGCACTGACTATAAGTATCATTTTGGGATAGAGAATTAAGGGAAATTACAGAGAAAAACTTGCTAGGGATGACGCTGGAAAACTTACTTTAATATGTTTATCTTGAAACAACTCTTTGTCAGAGCAAGGGCAACTATACAGGTTTAAATAATTAAAGATAGGTTAAGTTGTATTTATTTTACTAGTGATGAATGGTGTACGCTTCGCGCCTGCGAGATATGAACCGACTTTTCAACATGGTAACCGGTTAGCTTTTCATGGCTCACCTAGTGCGACATAAGGCACCGAAAAGTAGGAGAATGAAGTGCGAAAGTATAAATCCGCCTTTAAGAAAGCGGACTTATACTTCACTAATGAGTGAATTAAAGGCTGGCTTGATGATCTTTAATCAGCTTCGCCATGGCATCGTCGGCTTGTTTCTGTGCCGATGCAAACGTATCTTGTTGCTCAAACGCTTCAATCACTTCGTAGTAACACTTGAGTTTAGGCTCAGTGCCAGATGGCCTTACGATCACTCTTGCATCACCTTCGAGACGGTAGATCAGCACATCACTTGATGGCAGAGCAATCGCATCGGTTCGGCCTGTGGTCATATCGAATCTAAGTCCTGCTTTGAGATCTTCGATAACTTTAACTTTGCGCCCGCCAATCTCTTTAGGCGGTTTCGCTCTGAGCTGATCTCCAACGGGTGGGGAATCTGGCGATAGGGCAATGCTGCGTTGTGCATTCACGTACATGCCATGTTCGCGATAGAGTGACTCAAGTTTGTCCCAGATGGTTTGCCCTTTGCTATAAATCTCAGCAGCAAGCTGAGCAAAAGCGACCATGGCCGATAGGCCATCTTTATCCCAAACTGCATTACCAACCGTGTAACCTAGCGCTTCTTCATAGGCAAACAAGAAAGGCGTTTCTTCGGTTTGCTCGTTCATTGCGATGTTGGTAAGCCATTTAAAGCCCGTTAATGTTTGGTAGTAAGTGGCTCCGTGAACTTTCGCAATTCGGCTGAGTAGGCTAGAGGAAACAATGGTGTTACCGACCAATTTCGGTTTACCACCACTTTGTTCAAGCAAATACTGACCGAACAGCGCACCCACTTGATCCCCGGTTAACATGCGATAGCCTCCTTCAGGAAGCCTTACCGCAACGGCAAAGCGATCCGCGTCAGGGTCGTTGGCACACGCCAACTGGGCACCAACCGATTCGGCTAAAGCAGTGACCATATCCATTGCGCCCGCTTCTTCAGGGTTTGGAAAGTTAACGGTAGGGAACGTGCCATCAGGTTCATGCTGCTCCTTGACACTGTGGAAGTGTTTAAAGCCCGCATCACTAAGTAATGTTTCAGCCATTTGCCCGCCAACGCCGTGCATTGCCGTGTACGCAATAGTGATGGCACTTGGATCGGTATGATTCGATAGCAGAGAGCTTTGATTCATGGTTTCGCGGTAGGCTTGGTAGTAATCGGCTTCGAGCCATTCTAAAAGCTGCTTTGAATGCGCGTCGTCCAGAGACATCAGCGGAATAGGTTTACTTGCGGCGACATCAATGGCACCCGCGATACCTAAATCATGCGGTGGAATGATTTGCGCGCCATTCTCCCAGTAAACCTTAAAGCCGTTGTATTCTGGTGGGTTATGACTGGCAGTCACTACTACAGCAGCGGCAGCGTTGAACTTCTCGATTCCGAAAGCCACCACGGGTGTTGGCGCAACTTGGTAAGTGAGATAAACCTTAATGCCTAAGGCTGTCAGCACCGATGTCGTATCGTGAGCGAACTGCTTAGAATCAGGGCGGCCATCGTAACCAATCACCACGCCGCGTTCACGTGCGTTGCTGACGGTATCGATAAGGTAGTGGCCTAATCCTGTCGCTGTCTCTTGAATGACCAAGCGATTCATTCGGTTGTAGCCGCAGCCCACTTTGCCACGCAGGCCCGCAGTACCAAACTCCAAGCGAGTTTTGAATCTGTCTTCCAGTTCAGACTGTTGATTTTCGTCGACGAGTTTTTGTAACTCTTCTCGTGTCCGTGGGTCGGGGTCGCGTTCCAACCATTGTTGTAGAAGTTCCTTCATCGTCATTACCTGTATCGTGTTCTTTCAATACTAAAATAATAATTGATAACTATTATCATTTGCGAGAGCGCAATCGCTAAAATTGAGCAAAGTTGTAGTGATTTGGGTCTCGCAACGTCCCTGCTTAGGCGATTAGATTTAAAATCGTATCGTGTTGTTATTATTGTAGCTCTTAGAGAACAAACACTGGCGTGTATCGAGCATGTATAGGGTGCCGAAAACAAAAAGCTGGCGATGAGCCAGCTTTTCTTTCCAACTTTTGTGCGTTGGTTTCCCAATACTAATCTTCCAGAAAAGTGGCGATCTCTTCGAGTGACTTTTTACACATTGCATGTTCTGGAATGGTCGCGTCTTCTGCTGGGTAGCCAGTGACGATCAGCATATAAGGGCGGTCGATACTGTTGTCTCTGCCGCATATCTTACTTAGAAAGCTCATGGGTTTTGGTGTATGTGTCAGCGTCCCTAGGCCGGCATTGTGAAGGGCTTGAATCAAAAAGCCTGTCGCGATGCCCACAGACTCATGAACATAATAGTTGGTTTGCTCGCCATCATTGCTTAAGCCCCCTTTTTTCTGCGAGAACACAGCAATCAGCCAAGGGGCTTTTTCTAGATAAGGTTTATTGGCTCCGGTGCCGAGCGGCTTTAATGCATCTAACCACTCCTGACCAGCACGCCCTTCATAAAAAGAGCGCTCCAACTCTTCAGCCGCTTCACGAATTTGTCCTTTGACTTCTGCACTGTTAATGGCGACAAAATGCCAAGGTTGGTGGTTAGCCCCGCTGGGCGCTGTGCCTGCCGCGCGAATACAGTTTTCAATGACTTCTTTGGCAACAGGGCGATCGGAAAAGCTGCGAATGGAGTGGCGACGCTTTAAATGCGCAAAGTTCTCGGCAGAGCGAGTCGCCATCTCTTGAGGTGGGTACTCAATGAAATCCGTTAGAGGGTGATGCTGATCTTCTACCGCCATAGTGCTTCCTTGTCTTGTCGATATGGAAAAACCACTATAATCACTCCCTCAGTTTGAGCCTATTTATCCACCAAAAATCAGTATGATACTAAGAGGTAGCGCAAATAATTGTCCTTGAAAATCATTCGCTACTTTTTGCCTTGCTTTTTGGCTTTCCCCAATTCAAAGATTCAGTGAAACATTCACTCGATATCTGCGGACAAACTTCTAATTCTTTGTTCAATTGGGTAATTGATGGCCATTCCGCTTTTTCATAGGCTTCTACTAAGCTCAGCATATTTCCGAGTACTCCATCCCGCTCTAGGATAGCGCTACTGACTGCAGGACTTATTTTGATTGAGGCGAAGATAGTTTCAAAGCTGACTTTAAACATGGTATCTAACAGAGAGAAAAGCCCCACTAAATAAGCATCCGTACGGCCTATTTTTAAATGCTCTGCGACTAGTGAACAGAAATAAGCTCTCTGAATTGCCATGAGGTAAATCGGTTTAGGTTCGTTGCTTTTGTCAGCTGAAAGTGCAATGAGTGAGACAAACAACCGAATTTTGTCTTCGCCTAAATAGACAAGTGCTTGCCTAAATGAGCGGATCTCAACGCTCAAATTAGAAGAGTTAACGTAGCGAAACAGTTTAAAGGAAAGTGCAACATCTGATGCAAAAAGGCTCTCTAAGCGTTTGATTTCAAGCTCTTCTTTGGCTACCTCTTGGCAAAGTTTTAGAATAGATAACTGAGAGGCGCTGATCGCTTTTTGCTGGATGACTTCTGGTTTAGAAAAGTAATAACCTTGAAAATAGTGAAACCCTATCTCTTTGCATTTTAGATAATCTTCGCGTGACTCTACTCGCTCAGCGACGAATGAGATTTTGTGGCTGAGCTTTTTGATCAAATTGGCTGTTTTGTTCAAAGGAACTACGGTGATATCAAATTTGATGATATCGACAAAAGGGAGAAAGCGTCGCCAAGCAGGTGTGGGCATGAAGTCATCCAACGCAATTTTGTAACCAAGCCCTTTGAGCTCTTTCAGAGCGCAAAGGAGCTCATCGGTAGGCTCGCATGCTTCCAATACTTCTACCACTATCTTGTGCTTAGGTAATAGAGAAGGGATGAGCCTCACAAGACTATTGTATGGGAAGTTAATAAACCCTAGCTTATCTTGGAGTACACGCTCGCAGCTATCACTGTTGAAGTACACACTCGTTAAGACTTTCGAAGTTGCTAAATCAGGGTCAACATCTGGAAATTGGTTATCATTCCCCTCGCGAAACAGTAATTCGTAGCCGATCAAGCTGCCTTTGCTATCGAGAATAGGTTGCCTTGCTATAAATGATTTTTCCATGATGAACTTTGCTGCCTTTTGTATTTATTTGGTAAATACTAATGTCTTTATTGTCATTTTTATTAATAGTTGTTTCGTTTTATTACGGAAATGCGAATGATTCACCCTCTCATTAATGATTTGTAACAAATGCACGCTGGTATGACCAGATTTTATGTGGATTGTTGTGCAGGATATACGTAAAAGCAGGGATTATAGAGAGCTTGTATGGATGAAAATTCTGAAAATTTCACCAGGAAAATAAGTTGCTGTGCAGAATGTGACACAAAGGCAGGTCGAACTGATTAATGATGTCTGTGTTGCTGCCTAAAAAATGGAATGACAATGCGCTTGTGAGAGTAAAAAGGCTGGTGATGAACACCAGCCTTCGATTGATGTGTAGATTGGTGCCCTAAGGGATAGGTAAAAGACTATTTTTTACGCTCTTGGGTTTGAGTGATTTTCTTGGTTTGATCCATTAAGCCCAATGCCCCAAATCCTGTAATTACGTCTAGGTTGGTATGCAAACCTGATGCATCGCTACCACCTATGTAGTTTTGTGGCATTTGAACTTTGAAGTTCTTCAGGTTCTTATACAGCGCATTAGCAACGTCGCGGTTAAGCTCTGCTAGGTAAACCTCGTGGTTTGCACCCAGTGCCGCGTACTTAGCATTCAATACTTCGGCTTCGGCGCGGCCTTTTTCCAAAATGGCTTTTGCTTCGAATTCGGCTGAAAGCGCATTGGCTTTTTGGATGGCAAGGTTAGCTTCGGCAATCGCAAGTTCTTTCTCTTTTTCAACCTCTGCCAATCGCTTGGTCTTTTCGACTTCCACGATTTCGCGCTCAGCGATTTGGCGTGCAACTTCTACCTCTTTTTGCTGAGCAATAATGGCGAGCTCTTTCTTACGCTGCGCATCTTGAACTTCACGAGTACGTTGGATCTCTTTGCGTAACTGTTCGGTTTCAGCTTGTGCCTTCGAGGTCTCTTGCTCTTGAATTGCTCGGATACGGTCTGCCACCAGACGCTTTTTATCCGCCAGTAGCTGATCGAGTTGTTTCTCTGGTTGAGGGTCGCCAATGGTGACCTGAGTAACCTGAATACCGTATTGCTGAAGTGGGTTGTCTTGGCGGATCGGTTGACCCGTATTGTCTACCACGGGGACGGTTTTCCATACCAATTGATTGGTGCGCTGGAGTTGATTCGCATTGGCTTGGTTTGCGCCAACGGGCGCTAGATCAAGCTGCTCCACTTCCACCTGACGGCGCTCGGTAAGGTAAATACCTTCACGAAGCTGGTCGCCAAGCTTGGATTTGAACTGGTTCAACCCACCTTGGAAGAACTCTTCCCCCGTGTATTGGGTGGCGGTAATTACGGTCACGTTACGTGCGTTCTTCACCAAAAGAGCATCAATCAAGTTACTGTTATTTCGAAACTCTTTGTGCATCTTCTTCATCGCCTCAGGGTCATTACTGAGTTTGAACCGGTAAGTGACGGGAATTTCACCAATGTAGGTGTCGGCAAATCTTACTTGTACGGCATCTAAACGCTGGTAAAAATCTTCCCCAGCATTATTGCCAAATGATACGGTGATGACCTGATCGTACTTGGTGAGTTTTGATAAAAATGGCATTCGAAAGTGAATGCCTGGCTCAGTAAAAACGTCTAGTTCGCCGGTAATGTTGTTCTGATGCACATAGCTATAACCCGCATCTGTCATGATCACAGAGCTGTTAATGGTTAAGCCAATCCCTAGCAGGGGTAAACCAAAAACCGCCCCTTTAATAATCTTATGAAGTAAATTACGTCTCTCTTCCACTTTCAAACTCTGTCCTAAGCCTCTACCTTGCATGTTGTCTCCTTGATTGAATTTTCATCGAGTTAAATGAGGTTGCCAAATATGCAACTCGTTGAAAATCATCAAACAATGTATCAAATTGTTTCCTAGATAAATATTTGAAAGATGGGAGAATAAGTGCGCATTTTAGTTTCATAAGGTTTGCATAGTAATTTTGCGGGGGACTTCGCCTGTTACGCTTCATGATTTGCTGAATTTGCACTGTAAATTGCCTTTGCGAATGAACGAATCACAATCAACCTGCGTATCTATTGGACTGTTTTCTAGGGCTTTACTTAGTGTAGAGAGGTATTGAAAAGATGGCCTATGATAAAGAAGAGAATGAGTCACGAATTGTTGAGATGGCGTGGAGGATAGAACACCTTTTGAAGCGATTGAGCTGCAGTTCGGTATGAGTGAGCCAGAAGTCATCCGATTTATGCGCCAGCAATTAAAACCGAGCAGCTTTCGAATCTGGCGAGCTAGGGTCTCTGGGCGCAAAACTAAACACGAGAAGTTACGCAGCCCAGGTATCAGTAGAGGTTACTGCCCAACTCAATACAAGCATCGCTGAGAAAGCATCATTGTAGTGCAGTTATGAATGGGCTTAAGTAGCTAGGCTGGGGGAGGGGTGAAACAGTGAATATTAGCGCTCGGACGAGTGAATTTTTTTGATTTCGGCGAATACGTCTTCTGCTTCAGCAGTGAGTAAAGAGTAGGTTTTGATATCGCCACGTCGTTGTGCTTGCATTGCTTGTTCTAGTAATGTCGAGTGTTTTTTCTTGAGTTTCTTGGTCGGGTTTCTACGAAAAAGTGAGAACATAATGGGCTCCGTTTCAGTTAGTACTTTATTAGTTCCCAGATTAATACGCAGGCAGGTTGTGTTTGGCTCATTCAAGTCCACAACTAAGAGATAGCGCGTATTGGTTGTGACACGAGAACAAGCTACTATGACCGCTTCAGTCAGCTACAGATGCAATAACAACAATGATCAAAGCACAATCCTTTGTCGAAGCGGGAGTGAAATACACGCCGCACTATTTTCAAGTTCCTCTTAATTACAACGCGCCTAAATCAGATTCCATTGAGGTATTCGCTCGCGAGCTTTCCTTGGTAAGCGATGGTGATGTTCAAAAGCCTTGGCTTGTGTATTTTCAAGGAGGCCCTGGCTTTCCATCTCCAAGGCAAAATGGCACCAATGGTTGGGTAAAGCGCGCACTTCAAGAGTTTCGAGTATTACTGCTGGACCAGCGCGGTACAGGTAACAGCTCAGTCATTAGCGAGCAAACCTTAGCGCATCTTTCACCTCAGCAACAGGCCGATTACCTAGTGCATTTTCGCGCCGATAACATAGTTCGAGATGCCGAATTTATCCGTGAGAAACTGGGTGTAGATAAGTGGTCAATCCTAGGTCAGAGCTTTGGTGGTTTCTGCTCGTTAACCTATTTGTCTCTGTTTCCACAAAGCTTAACGGCCAGCTATATCACAGGTGGTGTGCCGTCTATCTCTCGTCACCCTGACGATGTGTATGAGGCAACCTTCAAGCGCACAATGGATAAGAACCAAGCCTTTTTTGAGCAGTTCCCGAATGCGCAAACCATGTGTAAAAACATTGCTGACCACCTAATGGAAGTAGAAGAAGTACTACCGAATGGCCAGCATTTCACTGTCGAGCAGTTTCAGCAAATCGGCATTAACTTTGGCGTCAGTGATTCCTTTTTACCGACCTACTATGCGCTAGAAAACGCGTTCATCGAGATTAATGGCGTGCGTCGGCTGCGTTATGAATTTCTCAATAGCATGCTGATGGATCAAAATTTCCAAACTAACCCTATCTATGCGCTGCTTCATGAGTCCATCTACTGTCAAGGTTTCGCCTCTAATTGGAGTGCGCATCGAGTACGCCAAAATCGAGATGAGTTTAACTACTCGAAAGGAAAAGCGTTTTACTTTACTGGTGAGATGGTTTTCCCATGGATGTTTGATCAATACATAAGCCTACAACCCCTTAAGCAAGCCGCTGAGCTGCTCGCAGAAAGATCCGATTGGCCAGTGCTGTATAGTGCAGATGTGCTGGCAAAGAATATCGTACCTGTGAGCTGCGCAGTGTACGCCGATGATATGTTTGTGGAAATGGATATTAGCCGTGAGACGCTCGCGCTGATGCCCAATGCCAAAGCGTGGATCACCAATGAGTATGAACATAACGGGCTGCGAGTAGATGGGGAGCGAATTCTCGACAAATTGATTGAAATGGGTAAGCAGACGGCGGCTAACTTAGCTCAATAGCAGCTCGATTCTCATGTATATCGAAAAGGTGAAAGAAGATTGAAACAACTAGTAATGGCAGTAGCAGTAGTGTTTGTGGTCGGGTGTGCGTATTCCCCGAGTCACGTCAGTGAGCAGACACTTGAAGCAAGAAATAATCTAAAAGATTACGCGCTAGTCAGTTGCCTTGTTGCTGTGGATCCTGATAGCGAGTTGGCTGAGGATTTGAAGTTCACTAAACGATCGCTGTCATTCATGGGCAGAGGTAACTACAGGATTGTTCAAAACGAAGAAACGTTTGAAACAAAGCATGATCCTTACACTGAATCGGTAAATTTTCTGATGGATGAGGCAAATCGCTCGATTGGGTACATGAAAGATGGCTCATCATCCAAGACTTATGGTTGTTTTAAGGCTGCTAGATCTCATGGATTTGAAGAGTTTATTGCAAGCCAATACGAGTTTATAGGCGACTAATTCTGGTGCTGGTGACGGGCTTGGCATACTAGAGTATGTTTCCTTAAATTGAACCTATTTCTCAAACACATACCTAAAGGTGAGATTAATTCTCTCACCTTTCGGCTTTTTCGTTTTAGGTACCGTGTGCTGCCAGTGCTTTTGCATGTCACCCGCCATTACCAATAAGCTGCCTGGTGTGAGTTCTAAAGAGATTTTCTGACCACTCTGTTTGTGTTTAAGGTGAAACGTGCGTGTTTCGCCAAAGCTCATAGAAGCAATAATCGGTTGTGTTCCCAATTCAGGCTCGTCGTCGCTGTGCCAACCGTTTGAGTCGCTTCCATCGCGGTATAGGTTTGCCAATACCGAATTTAACGGCGCATTCGCCACTTGTTCACATTGGATTTTTAGATTCAGCAGTTCGTCAAACCATGGTTCAGGTTGCATGGTGAGGTTGGAATAGCAGTAAGGGGCATCCCCATACCAAGCCTGTAAGCGAGGAATCGGCAGAGTTTTACCAAAGAGGGTAATTTGGTCATGACGCCATTTGATTTGTTGCCTGAGCGAGTCGAAATGCTGCTCGGCCTCGTAACGCGGCATAAAGTTCGGTGCCCAGAACAGCTCGCCGTTGGGTAGTGAAGTCCACTGGTTTTCATTGACGGTGAAATCAGATTTGATTGGCATCTGGCGTTTTTCTCTAACGAAATTCTGTTGCCATTCTCATTAAACGAAGCCTATTTAGCAATCAATTGAAATGAATTCTAAGATTCATGACTCGGACTGGTCTTATTCTTTGATATACTGCCGTTATAATTAAACACTGTTCGATAGATGAGGAAGCATCTGTTGTTCATCATTTAGGGATACTTTGTTCATGGTTTCGATTTCACGTATTGCGCTGTCAGTGCTGCTCGCCTTCTCCGTTGGTGGATGTTCTTTTCTGCCCGAAGAAATCTTGCACGACTCGGCGTCAAATGAGCAAGCTACGTCAACGCAGGACGCTTTATCTAACAAAGAAAGTCAAACGGCGTTGAGCGAACTTGCCCATTTAAACTGGCAGCAACATCAAGTTGAGCAAAGCTCCGTACAGATTCAAGATTCAGGCTGGGATGCACTTGCACAGCGCTTGGCTCTAATTGAAACCGCGCAGAAAAGCATTGATATTCAATACTATATTTGGAACTCGGATCATTCTGGGCACTACTTGGCGAAACGTCTGCTAGCGGCTGCTGACAGAGGCGTGCATGTGAGAGTGATGCTCGATGACATCAACCTGAACGAACGTGAAGACCTGCTCACTGCCCTTGATTCTCACCCCAATGCTGAAATTCGAATTTTTAACCCCACACCAAGCCGAAGTGGTGTAAGCAAATGGTTGAGCTTTTTAGGCGACTTCTCACGCTTAAATCGACGCATGCACAATAAGTCGTTTACGGTAGACGGCGCGTTCTCGGTCGTTGGTGGTCGAAATATTGGTGATGAGTATTTTGATTTGTCTGATGAAATTAACTTCCGAGATCGTGACGTATTGGTGGCTGGTGCAGTCGTCGAACAGATTTCAGATAACTTCGATAAGTACTGGGATAGCCGCTGGTCTTACCCAGTCACCTTACTAGGCGGCGAGGCCATTGATTATGTTGACATGATCAATGCTGTGGAAGCGCCAGCGTACGCCAATTATCCTGCGCTTCCGGCTAATACGGAGCAAGCCAAACAGCTGCTTGGTAATGTGACCCAACAAATGAAATGGGTGGATGCTTACTTTGTGTCTGATGAACCCGTACCCGAAGATGAAGGCAATACCGATGTGCCAAAACAGACCGCGGTGTTGCTGGCTAAATTAGCGCAGCAGTCTCAGCAGGAAGTGTTGTTGGAGTCGGCCTACTTGGTGTTTGATGATCGCCAGTTAGCGGCATGGCAAGATTTGGTGGAAGAGGGGGTTGTAGTAAAAGCCTTTACTAACTCGATGGAATCCAACGATCTGGTGACTAACCACTCTGCCTACGCTGGCCGCCGCAAAGACATGCTTGAGCATGGAATCGAGTTGTTTGAGCTCAAGCCAGATTCCGATCTATGCCAAGAGTCCACCAAAGACGAATCTAAGTGTGCCCCTGCAGTGCCGTATGGGCTGCACTCGAAGTCAGCGGTCTTTGATCGCAAAGTAGCAACTATAGGATCGTTCAATTTCAACCTACGTTCAACGTACCTCAATACCGAATCTGTGTTGGTGATTGAAGACGAGGAGATCGCCGCGAGTTTAGCCGATGATATTGATGAGGTGATTAACGAAGAGCACAGTTGGCACCTAGAATTGGTTGAAGGCAAGGTGCGCTGGTATTCGGAAGGGGAGAGCTGGACGACAGAACCTGAAGTAGGTCGTTGGCAGCGTTTTCAGTCTCGTTTCTATCAATTACTACCGATTGAGAAGTATCTGTAATTGAGAGAAATGAGTCGCCTTACCAACTACTCATTGAGATTAAACAGAATAAGTAACGGGGCAAATAATTTGGCCCCGTTTCTTTGATATAACAAGGATAGAGCTTACTCACTCAACTCATTTATTTACTCA
>NZ_JYJP01000020.1 GCF_001012815.1 Vibrio mexicanus | reverse complement strand
ATTCCATATATAAATCGAATAGGTTGATTGTGTTAGCAATCAACCTTTACTCATCTTGGTTAGTTCGTTTTTTGAATCGCTGTACTTTGAACGGGCTCAATGTCAAACCAATCACAAAGAGGCACCGGCCTACCAAAATAAAATCCTTGAATTTTTGGGCACTTTAACGACTGTAATATCTGGAATTGTTCCTGTGTCTCTATGCCTTCAGCAATAATGTCTAGGTCTAAGCTTTTTGCTATTTTTATTACAGCTGCTGCAATTGAATCATTGGCATTCGCCTCGTTCAATTGTTCAATAAACATACGATCAATTTTAAGGCAGTTTACGGGTAATTGTGTTAAGTATGCTAGAGACGAATACCCTGTTCCAAAGTCATCAATAGACAATTCGATTCCCATCAATTGCAGCTTGTGCATATTTTTAATTGCTACTTTTTCACTTGTTACCAATTTGGACTCTGTTATTTCAAGACCAAGATTACTCGCGGGGAGACTTGTAACGGATAGGACCTCTCTAACATAGTCAGAAAACACTGGGCTGCTTATCTGATCGACGGTAACATTGACATGCACTTTTATGCTCTCCGGCCACACACCTTCTTTAATCGCACGCTTGGTATCAACACACGCCTGAAATAGTATCTGTTCCCCAATACTATCAATCAAGTTTGACTCTTCGGCTACCGAGATAAATTCGGCAGGCGAGATCAGTCCACGCTTAGGGCACAACCAACGAGCGAGCGCTTCTACTGCCACAAGTTCACCATTGTCACTCGATACAATGGATTGATAAAATGGTGAAAACTCGAAATTCTCAATTGCTTTGTGAAGGCGTTCAATGGTGCAACGCCTTTCACTGGTCAGTTTGGTCATTCGATGGTCAAACAAACTAAATTTCTGTATCGTTCCCAATGCCCAGACTTGCGCAATAGAGGCGTTGTGCAACCACTCTTCGTCAGAAGTGAAAGAGCTATGTTGAGCTGCACCGATACTCACTGCCAAATGAGCAACTTCCTTGGTGTGGTGGATAGGCAGTGTCACCGCCCTTCTAATCCTACGCTCCAACTGATTAATTTGCTCAGAACTCTCACATTGTGGAATATAAACAACGAATAAGTCATTATCAAACCGCCCTAAAATTGCGCTTTCTGGTATCACTCTAGTTAGCCTTTCTGCGGTCGTTTTTATCAGTTGTTCACCTCTTTCACGGCCATGGCTACAGTATAGGTCTCGATAGTTATCAATCCCTATTACCATCAATGTTGCCCCACGATGCTCTAGCTTTTCTTCAAGAACCTCGATAAATCCATCATGACTATAGATACCAGTTAGCCTGTCATAGATAACCTGATGTTTTAAGGAGGTGACAGATTCCGAAAGGTTTTTGGCCATTTGAGTAAATGCAGCAACAAGCTGATCTATCTCCCGAATAAAGCTAGATTTGGGATTTGTATACTGCCAGTCTCCCTTTGAGAACTGAAGGGCTAGCGCAGCGGTCTTAGAAATTGGCAACGTCATACGACGTATGATCAAAACTGCACCTATAGTAAACACCGTTGCAAACAGACCCATCATGAATAGATTGACAGTTTGGCCATTTCGTAGGGCTCCCACTAGGGAAGCTTCTGAAATTGCAGCGGCAACTAACCATTCAATACCATTACCGTCTTGATATCGTGTCAATCGTACGTGGTGCTTTTCTCCTTGTATCGTTTCCATGAAATCAACAGAGGTTAGTGCATGATCGAGTATTACCTGACCTATGTTTTTGAGAATCGTATCGGATAGTTCTATTTCGTGATCGCTACCCTCGCTATTGAACGAGTTCGCTATCAATTCTCCTTCGACCGTAAAAATGAAAACATGACTACCTGAAATACGATGTTGCTCAGCTAAAAATTCTCCAACCGTTTCTGTTTTAACGTCTGTTACGACTACGCCTAAGAATTCTTCATCACGAAATACAGGACTGGCTGTAGACAATGTTCTGTCTTGCCTAGCGTCTGCGTTGGTATAAACCCCCGTCCATTTTGGTTTCTTATCGTTTTCAACACCCACATACCAAGGCCGACTTCGCGGTTCATAACCAGAGCGGCGATCTAATTCCAGAGAGTCATCACTCTTCCCAGAAAACATAACGAGTTCTCGTTCGGTTCTGTCTGATCTCAGGATGAGTAAATACTCATGATCTCCACGATGGTGAAACCCGACCATGCGGCCATTTGTATCACTAAAGCCAATCATATCAATATGTTCAACGCCATTTTCAAGTGCTTTAAAACTCGTGAGGATGGTGTTTTCTACTGAGCGCAGATCATCATCGTAAGTGCTCATATTGTCGTCAATGATTTGAGCTAAACTTGTATTGACCAAAAAAGGGGCGCTCAAAAACCAATCGAGTCGATGAATAACATTGCTCGTCAGCGTACTTAAATTTTCACGGCTCGATTCGCCAATCAGTTTGTCATAGCTCGCATTTTGTATCGATGTTGAAATGAGCATTAACAATAGAACCAACAACACAATGGTGGAAGTAAACAGCGACTTTAAACTGACTAGACCTGATTTCATTGCACTAACCTTTTTTCTCTTTATCACAGAAAAGGGGAGTCCCCAAAGGCCACTCCCCGATACCTGATGTCTATTTACTTGCT
>NZ_JYJP01000019.1 GCF_001012815.1 Vibrio mexicanus | reverse complement strand
GGGCTCAGTTTAAACTGCCATTGCATTACCAGACCATTTGAGCCAATATAATAGGGTCATATGAACTCAAATCTGGAGAATTGCTATGGCTACTGTTGAACTAAAAAGTTTTAAGCCGAAACGAGGCAACAAAACAAGTTTCTGGTATAGCCTTGGGATTGAAGATGCAAAAACTGCACGAACAGATGCCGTGCACCAAGGTTTAAACCAAAGGTATACCGCAATATTATAGAAAGGACAAAGCTATCTCAAAGTGAATTTCACAATGTTACGCATATCCCCGTAAGTACAATCAAGCGCCGACTTAAGAATGGGGAACGCTTTAATACACAAGAAAGCGATGCCATTTATAGATTAGCGATGCTCATTAAGTTAGCTACCGAGTTATTTAATGATGAGAAAAGAGCTCTAGAGTGGATGCGTGAAAATGTCTATGGCTTAGGCGGGAAAAGGCCATTGGATATGGTATCGACTACTGTAGACTTTGAAATTGTGAAAGATCTTATCGGCAGGGTTGAACACGGAGTTTTCTCGTAATGAAGCTTTACCGTCTAACACAGAAAAAATTTGCGGATACACCTTTCAGCCCCGCAGGAGCAAAACTTTATGGAGGCAGGTGGAACTCCAAAGGCACAGAAGCTTTGTATTTCGCTGAATCAGAGTCTTTATGCTCGTTGGAAGTATTTGTTCATGTGAATAATGACCCAAACATAGTTGACCAATACGATCTGTATCGCATTGAAGTACCAGACGAGCTTATTGTAAAACTGGATGAGGAAGATTTACCTGAAACATGGAGAAGCATTCCGGCAGGTGAAGAAACACAGGAAATTGGTGATGAGTTTCTTAATGCGGTTGAGCCCCAGTATGCCGCCCTACAAGTACCATCAACTATCTCCCCCAGAGACAATAACTATGTTGTAAATCCGAATCATCCGGCAATGGAGGCTAGCTTTAAGAATCATGAAAAGCTAGAGTTTGGATTTGATCCTCGAATTTTCAAATAGGTTTCTAGGCTCATAGAAACACTCCTTAGGTTGATATGAGCCCTAACGCCGCATTAAGTGGTGAGCAACGCCTACCACCCAAACTAAACCATTGTACCTTAAACACTAAACCCAACTTAGAATGCAGAGCGCCAAGCGTTGGGAATCCGTCTTAAATGCCTTGTTATGTTTGTGGTTCTTGCACCCACGAAACAGACATTTTGAAGTACGCTACATTTGATTTGTGAAACTCTTCACCTTCAACACACAACCCAAACTTCTGATAGAAAGACAATGCTGAAGTTTGTGCGTCACACCAGAAATAACTAACATTTTCACGCTTCAAATCACGCACCAGACTCTCGATAACCTTAGTGCCGATTCCTTGCCCTTGGTATTCAGGCAGAGTAGCAAATTTTCTGAGCCTAGCTTCATGACCATTATTATAAACAGATGCTACACATACCAGTTTCCCGCCAGCATACGCGCCATAGTGAGTAGCAGAGTCATCCCCTTCGACTTCGCAGAATGAAGGCGATTTATTAGGCCATAAAACAAGATGCCTAATGGGTAAAACCTCTGCTGTGGTAACCTTTCGTAAATCCATATTTCCTCAAAAACATAACGCCTTGTTAACGGGCGACAACGCAAAGCCACCCAACTTAAATTTTTTGCCCTAAACACCGAAGCTGATTTGAACGAAAGTGGCCAAGCGTTAGGAGTCCCTGTTGAACAACTTGTTATGGCGCTTTACTTATAGTGTTGCTGACACCAAGTTTCCCAGTTTTTTTCACCCAAAAGCTTTCGAGCCTTAATGGTGCGAAATACGTTGATTAGTCCCATACAAACACCAAATAGAGATCCTGAGACAAGATATGTTACCCAATTATTTGGCTCTGAATGCCAAAAAAATACCCACATCAACACTCCCCATAATAGCCCCATAAATAAGCCATGTGTTATGAGTATTTTTACAGGAGATTGAAAGACTAGAGGCTTTTGGGAAGGGTCTTTATATCTAGACCAAATAAACGCTGTTGGCTTAGTTAAATCTGCTGGGACACCCTTCTCAATTAGGTGTTTTTGAATGAATTCTGTCTTTTCCATCTTCGCCTCACTATGCGTTCACTAGTTTGAATTCTAAGGCTTTATCAAAATTTATCGAGAATGATGATTGAAGTGCTGCGACTGACTTCAAAGCCTGACTGCGCCATAACGCCGCGTTAAGTGGTGAGCAACGCTACCACCTTACCTAAACCATTGTGCCGTAATCACTAAAGCCGAATCAAACCAAAAATGCCAAGCGTTGTGAATCCGTCTTAAACGCCTTGTTATGCGACTGGTGGTGGTTGCTTTGAATTCGCCATTCGAACGATCTGACGGACGGGTTGTAAATGAATTTCTGAAATAACTGCAGATACAAAACCTGTTAGAACTACAGGAATGCCAACCGAAAAACTAAACCACATCGCACCACTTAATTCGGGCTGTCCCCACTGACTGAAAATAGACGATAGGATTGAAGAAAGTGCCAGCGTTAGGGCGATAAGCTGAATCCAAGTATGAGTCACCACTACAAAAGTATTTGAATAGACACTTTTACGAATTACAGCCTTACCTGTTAACCCACCCATTTTTACTCGAATACTTGAATTACTGCCAGATACCTCATACCCCTGAGCTACTAATTCATCAATTATTTCTTCCACTCGAAACTCCTTTTTCCTGAGTCGCATAACGCCTTGTTAACGGGCAAAAAACTAGTGTGCCACACTTTGTAGCGAAGCGGAAAATGGCACGCGTTTTTTGTCCCTGTTGAACAACTTGTTATGTATTCTCGACACTGTCACGACTCGGGCCTCTACAGATGAGTTCTATTTTATGGTTGAAATATAGGTAATTGAAGATAACTGTCCAAGCTAGGCTAAACCAATTTTCGTCCCCTTTTTTTAGCAATAACGTGGAATTTAGTATGTCTCGAACTTTCAACGCCCAAACTAGTACTGCAACCCATGTGATTAAGGATACTAGTGAACTAGCAGCATGAAAAAGCTCTGAACCACTATAGAAGACTGTAGAAATTGAAAATAATGCATTTACATAAATGAGCGTGACAATCGTTAAGCATAAATGAAGATTGATAGGATGCTTGATATCGTCGAGCTGATTTAGTTTTTCTGATAATAGCTTGATGTACTGACCACCATATATACCTAAGGTTAAGATATTGAAGATTATCAGTTTGAATAGACTAACTATATTGAGTGTTTCAACCTTGTCTATGTTCATTTTCTTCCTCTATTAGTGCGAATGATACTCAGATACATAACGCCAAGCTAACTGGCTAACAAACATAACCGCTTAACTTGAAATTGCCACAGTAATCACTGCTGCTAATCAGACCAAAAGTGCCTAGCGTTTGTTAGTCCAGTTGAGCGCCTTGTTATGTGTTACCCCACCAATAAGGCATTAATTCTTTTAGCTTGAGAGTGGAGCCATTATCATTAACCAGTATTTCGAGTTCAGCATTTTCAGGATGTAGCTGCATAAGTAATTCTTGGCAAGCACCACAGGGAAAAATGAACTCATTACCTTTGATACAGACAAGTTTGGTTATTTTAAACTCTTGTT
Organism: Vibrio mexicanus; assembly: GCF_001012815.1. Lineage (GTDB taxonomy): Bacteria > Pseudomonadota > Gammaproteobacteria > Enterobacterales > Vibrionaceae > Vibrio > Vibrio mexicanus. The sequence continues at coordinate 1,919 of NZ_JYJP01000019.1, read as the reverse complement.
CAGTTACCATGGTTCCAATCGCATTTCGTTCTGCACAAATTCCCAATGAGCAAGAAGTATCAATGCAAACACCGCTAAATAATTGACCAGATGCAGTTTCAATTGCTGCTGACACCTGACCGCAACTAACTTTACCGCTAAACTCCTGAACTCTTAATTTTGCTCGTGCAAGCTCGATTAGTTCACGGAACATTTTATAACCCTCTTCGTACACATAACGCCAAGCTAACGTGCCCAAAACCTTGGCATATACTTTTGCGAAGCAAAAATGCCACGCGTTTTGGGTCACTGTTGAGCGCCTTGTTAGCTAGTAGGTTGATTGCTAGCGTCTATGCCTCTTGATGTAGCATCGACATGAATAGCTTTTCCTGCTCTCAACATGTCTAGCGCTATATCACTATTAGCCATTTTTGTTAAATGAAAGCCTAACAATGCACCAGCTTCAAACACTTGAGCAAACCGATCAAATAGGCTATCCATTTCCTCTGCGGTTAAAGCGTTTTTGTTGATTTTCATGATTGTTTCGTTGTCTGCGATGAGCAAATAGTTGTTGTCATCATGATTAAGTTTAAAATCCATATTAGAAAACCTTTATAATTCAATGTTGCTTGACCTGCTAGCTAACGCCTTGCTAAGGGGCAGCCAACGCTTGCCCCGAAACTTACCTACTGCACCGTAAACACCGATGCTGAATTTAAAACCAAACTCACCCAGCGTTGGTTGTCCCACTTGAGCAAATTGTTATGAAGCCTAACTCAAGCTCCAAAGCCAAAAATGAACTCTAAAACATAAACTTAAATGCAAAGGTCATCTAAGAATAGCGCTAAACGACAATATTTACCCTAACTCAAGTTTCGTATTGATTCTACGAGCCGGTGCACAATATGAACCATCAGATTTAAAGCACAGTAGAGGCGATTGGCTAGGGAAATTGCAGAAAATTATGAATGAACGTTTATCGATATAATCGCCTGACAGTGCAACCAAATTGAATATAAAACCTGACACGGAATTGAAGGTTGAACGCTCGTGCCGCAGCACATAGCCAACAGCTAATTGCCGGAAATACAGCTTGAACAACGCCCTATGGTTAGTCGGCATATTGGCGTGACCACCAAAATTCATGCGGCGAATTTGCTAATACAGAACAGATTTTGGAGGTATAAACGAAGCAAGAAAACTGCGCTTCTGCGACAGATTAAAACCAGCAACCATTTGATTTTTAAAGCTTCATAACGCCCTGTTAAGGTGTGAGCAACGCAATACCGATGCTTCCGCATACCACCTTAAGCACTAAACACAACGCATAGTAAAAATGCTAAGCGTTGCGAATCACTCTTAAACAGATTGTTAAATTGCGGCTTAAATGCTGCTGATTTGGTTCACTAAATTCGACGCCACTGTAATATAAGCCTTTGCATCACTCTCTTTTAGGTTTGTAACATCAGAGTGTACTAACTGATTTCGTAGCTGCCGAAGCTCGTTAAATGATTTAAGTTGTTGTTCATTAAGCACTCCACATTGATGAAGATAGCTACCCAACTGAAAATTGTTTTTGAATGGCGTTGTATTTGATGTACTCCAGAATGAAGCTGCCTTAGATGCAGACGCACTTTCTAGTTCCATCCAAGCTTCAAGGACAGCCGCACGCGTTGAAAAAGACAGGATACTCATTGCAGGTGTATCTACTTCCTCTTTCTCAGTGATATTCGCTTCAGATTTCAAGGCTTGTACCTGTTCTGAAAACTCCATTTCAAGCTCTTTATATTTCAGCTTTCGCATGAACGGAACTAAGGCCAATAAAGGTTTTCTGAGCAAAATCAAGCCGCCTGCAATCGTAGCGGGCCAAGCCAGCGCTTTAGTCATTTCAACAATAAATGTGTATTTATCCATTTTTATTCCACGAAACTCGAATGCAA
>NZ_JYJP01000018.1 GCF_001012815.1 Vibrio mexicanus | reverse complement strand
GGTTTGCGGGTGTTTTAGTGGTTATAGCGCTATGCAGAAACTATCGTTGTGCGTTTCGGGCTACTTAATCGGGCGTTATGTGCTTGGAGGAATAAATGGAATATTTTCAGTACTATGGAATCGACTGGGTTGCGATGGTACTTACCTTCCTTGCCATTTGGCAAATTGGTAATAAGAACAAAATTGGGTTCATTTTAATGATGTTCGGCAATACTAGTTGGATCGCCGTTGGTTACCTTACTGGCAGTGTGGCGATGATAATTGCAAATATCGTCTTTTTTTCAATGAACCTTAGGGCAATCATCAAATGGTCGACACCGGAGATGGAACCTGAAGTAAGCGTGGGTGACAAGTCACCTACAAGCTAAAGGTCACACATAACAAATTGTTTAACAGGGACAAAAAACGTATGCCATTTTTCGCTTCGCTACAAAGTATGGCACACTGGTTTTTTGCCCGTTAACAAGGCGTTATAGCTACTAGACTAATGACCTACATCCAACAATTTAATGGCAATACAGACCTTTAGAGAAAATAGTCATATATTTTTTAACCGAATACATGGAGACTTCTGATGTTTAAATGCCCAAACTGTGGAGAGTCAATTTCTATTATCAAAAAAGTATCGCTGCATCCAAGGAAGCAATCATTTTGTGCAAAATGTTCTCAGCAATTAAAGATTTCTCAAGTCTATTACTATTCTACTTTCTTTGTTGGGGCATTAACGGTTTCTCTTTCAATGGGTTACGGTGATTTTGGTTTTGTAAGTGCGGTAATTCTTGGAATGTTTGTTAATTGGTTAATTCTGACATTTCAGCCTATTAAAAAACCGTTGCTATAACAAACGCTTCAAGACGGATTCGCAACGCGTGGCATTTTTATCATGCGTTAATTTTGGTGATTTAGGTGGTGTGCGTAAATATCGCATTGCGTTGCTCACCACTTAAGCGGGCGTTATGTGCCTACAACCTCAACCCATAGCAAAATATGAATAATCTGTACGGAAACAGTTAAGTTTGGCCACCATTAAAGGACTTACAATGACAATAAATGACACACATTGGCTAGCCGCAAAAAGAAAAGGTTTTATGCGTTACATCCTGGAAACTGGCCTACCGTTTTCTCTAGTAATGTTCGTTGCTACTGGAGTCATCTACGAGCAATTTGCGGAGGGCTTTTTTACTTTTTCCGTCCTAAAACATTCAATTTTTTGGTTAGGTACCGGAGTTTTATATGGTATGTATCATTGGTACAGGCTAAAACGAAAAACCGTACAGCATCGTCAAAACACATAACAAATTGCTTAACAAAGACTCCTAACGCTTGGCGACTTCAGTCGCAAATTCAGCTTCGTGTTTATGGCACAATATTCAAGTTAAGTGGCATTGCGTTGTCGCTTGTTAGCAAGGCGTTATATGAATAAGGAAAGTAAATGACTCAAGCAAAACGAGAGTTTGAATTGGCATTATCTGACTCGGAAGAGCTGATTGCTTGTTACGATTCAATGAATAACTGTGATAACGATACTCGGCCTCCTGAAGTGTTGAAGCGAGCTACTTTAATTATGACTTTAACCGCTTGGGAAACTTACGTTGAAGACGTTGCTACTGAATTGATCAATGCCAAGTATGGAATGGTAATGGGCTCTCAAGTTGGTTGTATCATAACTGCTCGATTGAGAGATCAACTTAAAACCTTCAATAACCCTGATTCAAAAAAAACAAAGGATCTATTCCAAGAATTTTTTGGTTTAGATATTACAGAAAGTTGGGTCTGGGGAAATTATCATACTGCCAAAGATGCGAGAACAGCACTGAATGCATGGCTTAGAAAACGTGGAGAGGCTGTACATCGAGCGCAAGTGGATAAGCAATCATCGCATATAGTCAAACGTGACGAACTAGATAAATGCCTACGTTTTTTCAGAGAGTTAGTTGAAGTAACAGACAAGAAACTGTCGGAGATATAATTCATATAACAAAGCGTTTAAGACGGATTCCCAACGCTCGGCATTTTTGGTTTGCTTCAGCTTAAGTGTTTACGGCACAATGATTTAAGTGCAGTGGTAGGCGTTGCTCACCACTTAACGCGGCGTTATGTTTTAAGGAAAAAACTTGGCATCTTCAATTAATATCAGCTTAGCTCAAGTCCCAGTGTTTAAAGAGGATATTGCCGCAAATATCGAGCAACACTTAGTTGCGATAGAAGCATCAGCATCAATTGGTGCTGATTTGGTGGTGTTTCCTGAATTGTCGTTGACGGGCTACGAGTTAAAATCCGTAGGAAAGTTAGCTCTAGGCAAAGAGCCTTCGAATTTTTCGCAGCTATCTCAAGCTGCGAGTAAGCATAATATTTCGGTTATCGTTGGTTGTCCGCTTGTTTCTGACGACTCCCTAAAGCCATATATTGGCGCTGTGATTTGCCATTCTAACGGGAACATAGAGTTTTACGATAAACAGCACCTACATGATGGTGAACATGAGTATTGTTCATCGGGCTCTGAAGATTATTTTCTCAATATCAAGGGTTATAAAGTAGCGTTGGCAATTTGTGCTGATTTCTCATGTCCTGAACACGCTAAAAGAGCTAAACGGTCGGGTGCTGGCGTTTATCTGGCTAGTGCGCTGATTTCGAAGTCGGGTTATTCAACTGATGCTAGGTTGCTCTCGGACATTGCAGCTATCAATGGTATGCCTGTACTGCTAAGTAATCACATTTCACAAACGGGTGGTTGGTCAGTTTGTGGCAATAACTCTGTGTGGGATGGTGAGGGAAAATTGGTCACGAGTTCAGAGTCCGTAGAGGAATGCGTTGTATTGTGTACTATCACGGGTAGTAGAGTGGGCGCTTTCAAACATAACAAATTGCTTAAGAGTGACGGCTAACCTTTGGCATTTTTGGTTTGGTTGGGTTTAGTGATTACAGTGGCTTGCTTGGGTTTCTTTGTGTTAGCCGCACCTTAGCAAGGCGTTATGTTCTATCAATAAAATCAGTGTATTACTACAGTAGTTCAGCCCTTACCCCCTTCCCTTCTCGGCAAATTGAGTTCCCAAGAGGCTATGGTTGGACACCTATTCTTTGGCGATATTGGTTCTCCATTATTGCCTCATTTTAGCCCTGAGTAGACGCGTAAATCTCGGTGGTGCCGTTTGAAATCTTCGCACTTGGTGGAAACGTCAGTCAGTAGTGTGATGACACTCTGAAAACCCAATAGGCATCGCTGCTTCGTGCTAAATAAGTCAGCAGGCTGTGGTAAAACATAACAAGTTGTTCAACAGGGACAAAAAACGTATGCCATTTTCCGCTTCGCTTCAAAGTATGGCACACTAGTTTTTTTCCCGTTAACAAGGCGTTATGTGACTCGTATGAAATTTGTGCATAAGATAGTAGAACCAAGTAATGGTGATTTTCAGTTACTCGTAGCAGCATTGAACTCAGTGCTTACCCAGATTACTAGTGATTCAGGTGAAAACTCGTTTGTATCTGACGCTTTTGATTCATCGAAAGATGGATGTATCGTTGTATATCTAAACAATGTCGCAGTCGGATGTGGCGTGTTTCGATATCATGAAAGTGAGGTTTGTGAACTTAAGCGAATGTATTCTAGCAAACCTGGTGCAGGGTCTTACTTGCTAAAGCAGTTAGAATGCTATGCGATTGAAAAAGGTTACCGAAAAGCGGTTTTATCTACACGTAGAGTTAACTCAAAAGCGGTACGTTTTTACGAGCGTAACTCTTACTCAGAATCGTGTGCTTATGGGAAGTACGTGGGTACAAGTCGGTCAATTTGCTTATCAAAGAAGCTAGTCACATAACAAACGCTTGAAGTGGGACAGTCAACGCTAGGTGAGTTCAATATTAACAGTTAACTCAATTGGTTACGGTGTGTTACTTTAGATTTAGTAGTCGCGTTGTCTGCCCCTTAAGCGGGCGTTAGCACTCAAGAAGGTTATATGGAAATTCAACGATTATCCGAAATTCATTTTCAACCTTTGTTTGAGTTTGAGGCGCAAAATCTAAGTTGGTTCGAGCAATATGTTCCCCCTCGACCAGAGTCATATAAAAACTTCAGTACTTTTTCTGATGCCTGCGCGGTTCTGATACGAGAGCAAGATACTGACCTTGGTTACTATTTTGTTGGTTTATTGAACGAAAAAATCGTACTCCGAGCTAACATCTTCAACATACAGGAGCAGACTGCTGAGGTAGGTATAGAGTCTGTGCCAAAGAGACAGGAAAAGGGTACGCAACATCGGCATTATGCGCGGTAATTGAGTTTGCACAGCGTGAATTAGGTCTAACATGCCTGACAGCAAAAACGACGACACATAATGAAGCTTCGGTCAAAGTGTTGGAAAAATTAGGTTTTGTTAAATCCCATACCGAAGTGGATGCCGTTGTTCTTAATGGGCAAGTGTTATCGTTTTTACACTTCATTAAGCAGTTAGCCTGAGTGCTAACAAACGCTTGAAGTGGGACAGTCAACGCTAGGCGAGTTCAATATTAACTTTTAACTCAATTGGTTACAGTGTGTTACTTTAGATTTAGTAGTCGCGTTGTCTGCCCCTTAAGCGGGCGTTATATGCTTTCTAGCTAATATGTTCATATATGGAGTTGAAATGACTACTTGTCCACATTGCAATAAAACTTGTAACCCTATCAGGTTCATTTGGGCGTCTAGATGGACACCATATAAGTGTCCTCACTGTAAAGGTAAATCCCAATTTTCTGGTTATAGTAGTGGGATACTAGGTGGTTTATTTGGATTACTTGGTTATGCTTTATATACTTTTCTATCCTCTACCTTCGATAACTCTTTGTACTTAAATCTGTGTATAACAATACTACCCCTGACCAGCATTGCCATATTGCTACAATGGTTTTTCTTCAAGTTAGAAGCCGTGTAATTCACATATAACAAATTGCTTAACAAAGACTCCTAACGCTTGGCGACTTCAGTCGCAACTTCCACTCCGTGTCTATGGCACAATATGTAAGTTAAGTGGCATCGCGTTGTCGCTTGTTAGCAAGGCGTTATATTTCAATCTGGTTCTGGTGATACTTTGCTGTACGAAGAAAAAATTAATTCAAAAGATGTTGGGTACGGGCTAATCGTCATCGGTGCTCTTTTTACATTAATACCATTTGGATGGTTAAGCTATGTCGGGACTAAAGATGAACTAAGTTTCTATGGTGTTGTAGAAATGATAATTAATAACTTTCCAGCCTCTATCATAGTCACGTTAGTATTTTCTTTATTCTTGTTATTCGCAGGGTATTTTTTTACTCGAGCTTATCGTGAAATCAAAGCAAATGGAGATTGGATCGCAAGAGTTTTCAATAACGAAGTATTGCTCTTATCACCAAATGAAAAATTAGAACAAGATATTGTTTTTTCAATTGATGATATCAACATTATTGAAAAAACAATTAAAGACACAGGTGATAACGATGAATCCATCACTTGGACTTTCTTTTTAAAGCGTAGAGATATCGCCATTAAACATTTTGGCACCTTAGATATCGACGCATTAGTTGATTTTTTAATTGAAAATTATGGTATTAAATTAGAAGTTCGCAACTTTGACGTACGCGGAAATGAAATATAACAAGTTGTTCAACAGGGACAAAAAACGCATGCCATTTTTCGCTTCGCTACAAAGTATGGCACACTGTTTTTTGCCCGTTAACAAGGCGTTATATTTTTAATCGAATTACGAGTCAAATCATGGATGAAAGAAGTAAGTTATTTATAGAACAGTACCTTAAAACTTTGCCTTCCGAGTCAGTATCAAGGTATAACTCATTTAGTTCGGGTTACTTTTGTGCAGACGAATACAATGCGAATTTATGTGCTAATTTGATATTGCGCGGTGAAAAGAGAGCATCTTGCAGTTTAGACGCTTGGTATTCCACAGAAGGTGAGGTTATGCCTGAAGTTAGAGATCTACATGTTGTCACTGATTGGTCTGGTGAACCAATTTGTATTACAGAAATTACGTCGGTATCAAAGAGTAAGTTTAGTGAAGTTACGGCTGAATTCGCAATGCTAGAGGGTGAAGGGGACAAAACTCTAGATTGGTGGAAAAAAGCGCATTGGGAGTTTTTCTCAAAAGATTGTGAAAAACTCGATATTAGCCCATCAGAAGATATGCTACTCGTCCTAGAACAGTTTAAAACAGTGTACCCACAAAAAATATAACAAACAATTTAAGAGGGATTCACAACGCTTGGCACTTTTGCTTCTACTTCAGTTTTAGTGTTTATGGCACAATGCTTTAGGTTTGGGTGGAGGCGTTGTTCACCCCTTAATTGGGCGTTATATTTATCCGACATTAACAAACATGGAGGTTTGAAATGAATAAAGAGATTACAGGCGGTTGCTGCTGCGAAAGTGTAGCCTTTAAGCTTAAAGATGACTTCGGTAAGTTCTTCTTTTGTCACTGTGAGCAGTGCCGAAAGCTCACAGGTTCGGCTCATGCATCGAACTTGTTTACTTCTCCTTCAAACATCGAATGGACTAAAGGGGAAGATAAAATAAAGCGCTATGATCATCCTACACGTTCATTTTCTAAGGCATTTTGCATAGATTGTGGTTCAGGTTTGCCATTTCTGACTCAAAGTGGAAAATTCCTGATTGTTCCGGCTGGCTCTTTAAACGAAGAGCCGTCAAAGACCCTTGATGCTCAAATATTCACTGCAGAGCAAGCTGAGTGGCATAAATCAGGGTTGCAGGCAGTTAAGGTGGAAGGCTTCCCAAAATAAATATAACAAGCAATTTAAGAGGGATTCACAACGCTTGGCACTTTTGCTTCTACTTCAAATTTAGTGTTTACGGTACAATGCTTTAGGTTGAGTGGCAGCGTTGCTCACCCCTTAATTGGGCGTTATGTTCCCGATCTCCCATTATGTACTCATAGTTATCTCTAGGGAGAAACCCAAGAAGCTACAGTGATAATATTTGGTTAGGCAATTAATGAAAATTAAGTTCTTGAAAGAAGTAATCTGTGTGTATTTTTGGTGCCAACATGTTCACAATTATTGGTATGGTGATGATAAAAGAGATGGAATTATTTGGCCTTATATACTTACTTCATCACTATTGGGTATATTTTTTTACGGAGTTTATTTTTGTGTTTGGGCACTATTCGACTCCGCAGGAGAGCTCGACTTTTGGTTTGCTTACCCAATTAGTTTGCTGTTAGGAGCATACGTCACTAATGTTGTATGTATAGAAAATTCGAGCTTCAAGAGAGGTGAAGAGTATTTTGAGTCAGTTGAAAAACATGCAAAACGTAGCTCGGCCATGAACTTCAGTTTCGTGTTTACTTTAATATGTTTTTCTCCTCGGCTCTTATGTCTATTGTCTTTGTCTTTGTGGGGGATATGGAGTCAGTAGTACAGGAACATAACAAGTCGCTTAACAGGGACTCCTAACGCTTGGCCACTTTCATTCAAATCGGCTTCAGTGTTTAGGGCACATATTTTAAGTTGGGTGGTATAGCGTTATCGCCCGTTAGCAAGGCGTTATGAGCCAATACATCAAGGAGAAATACATGCTAGATAAAGTTAGGGATATCCTCGTGCTTAATGATATTCCATTTGATGGTCAAAAAGACGTAGTTTATTGCAAGTTTCGTAGTGCTGGTTCTAAAGTAAAAATTTCATACGATAGTTCAAGCAACAGCTACAAAGTATCTGGTAACGAATTTATTCAAGCCACCAACGCGGCCTTTTCCTTTGCATTCGCTTTTGCGGTACCACATATTTTTGTTGGAGTTGAGTGGAACTGGGTAATCTCTGCACTCTCAATCTTTACGGGTACAACTGCTATCACACAGTTAATTTTCACTCAGTTCAAACTGTTAGATTTAAAGCAACAATTCAGACAATCTGGTATTTACTTGAGCTAGGCTCATAACAAATTGCTTAACAAAGACTCCCAACGCTAGGCGACTTCGGTCGCAACTTCAGCTCCGTGTTTATGGCACAATATTCGTGTTAAGTGGCATCGCGTTGTCGCTTGTTAGCAAGGCGTTAGGACTATTCATAAATAGTTGGAGATAATGAGAAAATAAATGGAATATCCAGCATTGTTAGAAGCAGGGATGCATAACATGACATTTTCAGATTTGGAAAGTGTATTTGTTACTCCCTTTGAGTCAAATGAGAGAAGGAAGCTTTTACTATCGAGGCTTGCAGCTTTCACTGAGCGTCTGAAAGAAATACCTATTGATATGGAAGTGTGGATTGATGGTTCTTTTGCTACTACAAAGGAAAATCCTGGAGATATTGATTTAGTTGTTGTTTGTGCGGAAGCAGATGTGAATAATCTACCTCCAGAAAAGCACCGAATTTTGGAGGAGCTCTTCGGTAATCAGAAACATACTAAACTTAGGTATGAATGTGATGCTTACTTTGTTTTGGATAACTTCCATGACAAAAGCTATTGGCGGGGACTCTTTGGTTTTGACCGAAATGAGCAGGCTAAAGGCATAGCTAGATTAAAGATGGTGGCATAGTTATGAGTATTCAGAAGCTTGAATCAAAGATTAAAGAGACTGAGCAATTAATTGAGCATAAACGCAATCAATCAAACTTGGATAGCTTTGCGTTAACTTTAAGTATTAAGTCATTAGAAAGCCATTTAGAAGAACTGCGTCTTCAACTCATGCATGCTAAACAGCAGCGAGATAAAGAAGTAATAGAGCTTCGCTTAATCGGCGGAGAAGTCAATAATGGCACAGTTCCATTAGATATATTGGCTAATCTCGCTAAGACTTTTTCCGGACTAATTTCTTCTGCATCAGCAAAAATAAAGTTAGGACAAGACGTATCCGGTGTTATTCCCTTTGAGGTTACGCAACCGCTTAACTTAAGGTTTGCAGATATTGGCCATGGATCATCCCGACTGTTTGTAACTGGGGATAGCTCACCAGATCTGTTCGGTGAAAGCCTGTTAGAGAATAGCTTACAAGGTTTGTTTGATCTTTTAAGTCAAGATTTAAACGAAGGAATAAGCGATCAAGTACATTACATGGGACTACGTAGCGTACACAATCTCGCAGAGTTTTTGAAAGTACTACGTAAACGTAGCATTGAACTTGAGTTGACTTGGACTGCACCAAACGAAAAGAAACATCTTTGGTATGGTCGTTGGGATAAAATTCAAACTCTCGAAAAACTATTAGATGGTTTTAGTGCTACTGAACCTTCGGATACGTCTATTGAAGGAGTCATAGAGTTAATCAGCAAATCGGGTAAAGTTGATGTTAGAACCAGTGACGATGAGCTTATTAAGGTGACCTACTCGAAAAAATTGTATAGCGAAGTCCGCAAACTTAGGTTGGGTGACTTTGTAAGACTCGATTGCAAAGAAACTACAGTCTTTAATGCTTCCACGCAGGAAAGTAGAAAAAAATATAGCTTAGCCAAAGTTCTCTGGGAGAAATAGA
>NZ_JYJP01000017.1 GCF_001012815.1 Vibrio mexicanus | reverse complement strand
GTCCTACTAAGGAAGCCTTTTTCGTTTGCGAACCGCTATTTTCTAAAAGTGCTTGGAGCCATGAAAATCAATATCAACGAAAAGCTAGTAGCTCTGTTCTTTACCGAACACTTGGATGCGTTAATTCAATAATAGCTGGCAAACGATAAGTTCAAAAAATACACTACAGCCTGTTTACGAATCCGGTTGTATAAAAGAGGCAATTTCCTTTATGAACTTAGTAAAAATTTTTCTTATTTCACTGCTTAGTATTACCTTAATTGGTTGTGCAGGTGGTCCAGTTCAAAGAGCGACTAAGTTCACTAGCTACGAAGATTTTAAACCAGGTCCGGAAGGCGGTGTCGACTTAGTTTGGGCTCGTATAGGATTACGAGACAAAGATAGGCTTGAGAAAAAGTTAGCTGAGTATGATTCTGTGGTTATCGATCAAGTGTTCGTCGTCACAGAGGAAGGGTCAATTGACCAAGAAGATGTACAAGAGCTGACAGACTACACTTTGCTGAGAGTTACAGAAAGAGTCTCGCAATTGAAAGAGGTCGTCGATGAGCCCAACGGTAAAACCCTACGCCTTAGCATTGCGTTAAGTAACATTGAAACCCCAAACCCAATCTTGGCGGTCACCAGCAGCGTACTGCCCTTTGGACTGGCTATGTCCACCATATCCAAAGTCGCAACGGGTGAGCACACCAATGTAGGAAGCGCCAGCGTGGAGCTACTCGTGAGCGATGCCCAAGATGGCACACCTCTATTCGCCGCGATCGACAGAGAAGCTGGAAATAAAGACTTCTCTACCATGATCGACTCACTCGACGACGCCAAAGACGCCATTAACTACTGGGTAGAACGATTAGGGGTGACTTTCCACAATCCAAATAGCCTGTAGTTTCACCCTTTACTGAACCGCATCAATTTTGGGAGCGGCAATCTTAGGCAACCGCTCCTGCAAGAAACTTGCTAAATCAATGTTTGTGGATAGCTCTTCAACATCTTGAACTCGAAAGAAAATAATCATAAACGCACCTCTCAAATGTTAGGTGGTCATTTTCTCAGCTCATTGATTAAAAACTTACCATTTTGCGCCACGATAGTAATAAGGATTTCATAGAAAGTGTAGATGTGATTACTGCACTTCTTGACACATTTCAAACTCTTCAGGCGTGAGGTAAAACGGTAAATAAGCCAATGGTTAATTACCCTTCAGCTTCAGCATTATCAAACTGCTCTATCTCTTTGTCTGTCAGCCATTGCCCTTTATATAAATATCGCCATCTAAGTTCTGCTTCTCCGCTTTCTTTCTTTTTGTGTATTTCTTCCTTCAAATAAGATTGTGATCGGGAAGGAGTTTTAATCAACTCCGCAGGTTTACCGCTATCAAGGTCAAATAGTTTATTCACATCATCGATTTCGTAACAGTCTAAATTCCATTCATCGGTAAAACGTTGAATCACTTCCTCCAGTTCTTGTTCAGATTTAAAGAATAAATAGCTGCCACCTCTTGTTTGAGATCTGCGCACAGTGGTTTTCGCGACGTCTTGATAAAAACATGCGTCATATTTGTGGAAAAAATGAACTACTCTTCGTTTTTTATTATAATGTGCGAACAAAAAATCACTGGAATGAGCAATGACCGTTTTGCTCTCATTCATTGGTTTACGGTTCATCATACCCCAGCCCATCAGTAAGAAGATGCCCGTACTCGCAAATGCCATGGAGCCAACCACTGCAATAGAAAAAAGGCTAGCAAAAGCACACAAGCCCGCTATGGCTTGCATGGTTGTGTTGAGCCATTTGGGTTCGTACCTGCATTTTTTCTGTATTAGACCAAATTCAGAAAGAGCATATTCATAAAGATTGTCTACACCCATTTGCAAATAGGTGGCGTATGCTATCGCGCCAAAGACCAAAACAGCACTTACAGACCCTATCCAATGATGAGCAACATGTGCAATGAACAAGAATAAAAGCACTCCAGGAATAAGAGCAAAGCAAGTGTGTTTAACAGCATTCCAACGAAAAGCTTCTTCAATATTGGAGCAGCTCCAAGTACAAAGGTTACTACCTTCTCGTATTTTTTGTTCTTGCTTGCTTTGAAGATCCTCAAACTCTTCTGGTGTAAGATAAAATGGTAAATAAGCCAATGGTTAATTACCCTTGAGCTTCAGCATTATCAAACTGCTCTATCTCTTTGTCTGTCAGCCATTGCCCTTTATATAAATATCGCCATCTAAGTTCTGCTTCTCTAGTTTCTTTCTTTTTGTGTATTTCTTCCTTCAAATACGATTGAGATCGGGAGGGAGTTTTAATCAACTTCGCGGGCTTACCGCTATCAAGGTCAAATAGTTTATTCACATCATCGATTTCGTAACAGTCTAAATTCCACTCATCGGTAAAACGTTGAATCACTTCCTCCAGTTCTTGTTCGGATTTAAAGAATAAATAGCTGCCACCTCTTGTTTGAGATCTGCGAACAGTGGTTTTAGCAACGTCTTGATAGAAACATGCGTCATATTTATGGTAAAAAAGAATCACTCTTCGCTTTTTATTATAATGTGCGAACAAAAAATCACTGGAATGAGCAATAACCGTTTTGCTCTCATTCATTGGTTTGCGGTTCATCATGCCCCAACCCATCAGTAAGAAGATACCCGTACCGGCGAATGCCATAGGGCCAACAACTGCAACAGCAAAGAGACTACCAAAAGGCACACAAGCCTGCGATGGCTTGCATTGCGGTATTGACCCACTCGGGTTCATCTCTGCGCTTTTTCTGAACTAGGCCAAGTTCAGACAGCGCATAGGTATAGCGATTATCTAAACCCGCGGTCAGATAGCCCGCATAAGCAATAACAACAAAAATAAGAAATGCTGCGAGGTAAGCTGCCCAATGCTCTCCACCTCGACCAATCAACGCCATAATAATTGCTGCAGGAGTTAATGCTAGACAGGTAAATTGAATCGCTGCATAGCGATTGGCTTCTTCAATATTGTTGCAAGTCCAAGTATGTAGATTTTTTCCTTCTCGGATTGCTAGCTCTTGTTTTGTTTGATGTTCCTCAAACTCTTCTGGAGTGAGGTAAAATGGTAAATAAGCCAATGGTTACTCCTGTGAACCTAATTCTTGCCAATCAGTTGCTATTGCACTATCTATTTGTTTTTGTTTGTCATTATCTAACACAGCAGAGTAAGTTGCACCTTGTTTCAACGAATGTTGGAACCAATACTGGTGCTTTCCTTTGCTGTTTTCACTTGTCGTATATTCTAATTGTATCGATAAATAGCTAGGCAATTCTTTACTCAATATATCGACAGAATAGACCCCGTCCTTCCACCTTAGAATACAATCATCATTTACAAATGGTAGATTCGACTTTACTCGAAGTGGAAATTTAGTTGCGCCTTCAGGCACATGTATATTCACCGTTACACCAACAGTTTCCTTGTGAGTATATTGAGGGTATGCAGTCGTTTTAACGATTAACTCATGGCTGATTGTTGGCTGATTTATAATGGTATTGAGATCAAACAGTGCCTTACGCACAATTTCTCTGTTCTCAGCGATATTAGCTTCAAACGATGAATTCGAGCTCCACTGAGCTCGATTATCTCCTCTCCCCCATGGAGTTTTTGAGAGCCATGCTTCGTAAGCATCTTTTTTGAGCATATCTAAGTAACTGGTTGCTAAAATATGAACAAATGTAGCAAGCAGTAAAACCCCCATCACTGGTCCACCAAAGATGGCATTTGCTGACAACCTACCAGAGACAGCGCCTAAAGCCTGGAATGCACCTACGCCAGCCTGTGCGCCCAAGCTTCCGACCACTGCCCACTGAAGCGTTTTTTCTGAGCCTTGTAGACCTTTAAGTTTGCCGTACTCTCTTATCGTTTCGATACCAGCAGCCACAACTCCTAAAGAGGCTGTGATACCAAGCCATTTATTAAAGTGTTTTAAATCACTTAGGTTTTTTGATGTGATATGTGCAAAGTCTTCATTATCTGATGCAAGCTTTAAAAGAGCTCGATACGAATGACTTCTCAGCGTCTCATTACCCTTAACAGCATTCCAAGCTTTGCCTGTAGTTATCCCTGTCCATGCACTGGCGGAATAAAATACCTTTTGCGTCACGTCGAGCTTATCGTCGTCGTTCATCAAACCAGAACTTGAAATGCTGCTTACTGCATCGTAAAGAGAGATTAAGTTAAAGATCAATGCTACTGCGCCAAGGCGCCTAAGTCTTCAAAATGTTTATGAGCTTTTTCGGTTGCACCGTCTAATATGCTCATAATGTTTCTTTTCATTGCCTGAGTAGCATCGGCTGGTACTTCAATACGCAGACTGTAAGATAGGTAATTTTTAGTTCGTTCAAGCTCCAGGTTGCTTATTCGACGCCGCGCTTCAAGATATTGACCATGGGTTACGCCTTGTCCGCCAGCTTTGTAGGCTGCCACAATTGCGCGTTGGTTATTAATGTTCGCATCAATTTTATCACCGGCGCTTTTCCAAGCTTTTACGTCATTCACGTAGTTCTCATTTACCGGGATACCCGCGGCTTGAGCCATACGCAGTGGAAAAGTAGCGCGCCAAAGGAAGGAATATCGGTTTATCGGCTTATTGACCGCCGAAAGCATACTGATCGTTGTCTTAGCCGTAAAATCAGCGCCCAATTCAGCGCCACTTCGCAACGTGGCTTTGCCTGATGCTTTAAATACTTGATCTAACTTTTGAAACCCTCGCCCTAAATCTTTCAAAAATACGGTTTCATAGGTATTGGGGTTTGATATGAAATCGTTGTATTTAGCGTAAAAACCTAGCCCCTTACTCCAATTGGAAAGCTCTTCACTTAGGGGCTCTGGTAGCGCGCCCTCATCCGAATCTTGATCCGATTCATTGAGTTCAACATTCAGTGGTTCGGGCACCATTCGGTCGATTTTCTGATAGATGCTTGGGCTAAAACAGGAAGTAAATAACGCCCAAAAACAAGTTGGTTTGGCCCACTGCTCATCGGCCCATTCCATATCTGAATGGCTCATTACAAGAATGAAAGCATGCAAAGCGACGTGATGAAGGCGTTGCAACTCAAACTGAGTATCAATACCCCATAGATCCACTATTTTTTCTAAATGATGAGTAGACAGCGCACTCATGACCGCGATGAAGTCTTGCTTACGACCTATCGCTGGAAGAAGAAGCTTATCTCTTTCGGCAGTTAGCTCTCTCATCTCTGTCAGCATTGACTTCCAGTTAAGCTGACGCCTCCATCTGTCCGTTGCAACCCAATTCCCATAGCGCCCAAATGCAGCTTCTGAGATGTTATACTTTTCTCGAATCTCTGCCGCTAACGTATCTTGTTTGTTGTTGGCAATATCTTGAGGAATACTCGCCCACGCCTGCTCAGTTGCTATGTTCTCTAAGCCTTTCGTATGCCCAACAAGATCACGACTTTCATAGTAGTTCGCCATATCTGCATAGAACGAAAGCTTTTCATAATCAGTTTTAGCGCTAGGTGGAAGTGATTTATTGTTCGTTGCACCAAACATACATAGCTGCATCGCGGCGTGCATTAGAGTCCACTGCTCACTGAACTGCTCTTCAAATAAACGGTAGGGTGCTACATACCCTGTAAAGTGATGCGCCATATCTTCAATGTCAGCCGTGTAGTCATTAATGGCGACCAGGAAAGCAGATTCATCTTCAGGTATCGACCCCGTCAACTCTGACGCAACAGCCACTGGTTTTGGAGTAACGGATGAAGCCCCGTCATCTCCTTCGGCAGGCTCAGGCTCCGTAGTAGGCAGAGAAGAAAAAACAAAGCGTTTATCATCGACTTGTGAATCTTCTATGTCTGCCACTTCTGCAATAGCATCAATACTCGCGATATGTGGCTGATGCCCGCTTTCTATTAATACGATGGTTTGCATCTTGCTGGCGTGCTTTTCTGGGTTGTTCGCCACCATTTCAAACATATTCCATGTCCAACGATGTTGCGAGAAACATATCGATAGCAAGCTACCTTCTGGATAACTCAGATAGGGCTTGCTTTCTTGAGCAACGCCTCGCTCAATGTCAGCCTCAATGTCTGTGTCTACCTTTTCAGACTCACCAAGCTCGTAATAGGTAAGTTCACTGCCTTTTATTTCGTATTCATCCAATGCTTTTGTCGTAGCATCATAAACATATAACCAACCATCTCTTAGCTGACGCAATGTATAATTGTGATGTTTGAGCCTAGCTGGGCCCGAACCTACCCAGTTTTCAGGTAGCCCAAAGGGTTTAGTCTCGCCAGATTCGATTTCGTCAATGGCGTATCGAACGGGTACAAAGTGAACCGTTTCGACTTCTTGGTCAGGCTCATTGCGTGTGTAGTCACACGCCAGAGCTTCTATTTCATTCAACTCAATTTTCTCTGTGCCCCCTTCCCAAAACATACTTGTTTCAGGCGGGGAACCACAGATATCCGTAGCAGGCAGATCTGACTTCTCCGTTAATGAAATTAGATTTCCATCCTGCGCATAAGCGAGTGCAGTTTCAGCAAATGAGTTCTTAGAATTCACCCACATCATGGAGTGTTTTGGCGGGTACGGCGTTTTCATGAATAAACCTAACTGACGATGTTGTTGTAATGAGCTGGCGTTCAAATCGCCAAACAGAACATAAATACAAGAACCATGCCAGCGCTTATCTTCTTATTTTTCATGACTTTACTAACAACAAATTGATAGAGCTAACCAAAAATTGTTCTTCTCGCCAACTTATTGTTTATATCGTCAAGTTTTGGTTTGCTCCTGAATCTCAAAATTAATAATTGATAATCATTTTCATTTGCATTATAGTGCACGCATTGTATGTTATAACGTAACACTGAAACACAGTATTAAGCCAAGGACGTTTTCACAAATGAAACCAAACATTCACCCTGAATATCGCACAGTCGCTTTCCACGATACAGGCGCAGACAAATACATCTTGGTCGGCTCTACCGCTCAAACTAGCCGTACCGTAGAGATTGATGGGAAAACTTACCCATATGTCACGTTGGACGTCTCTTCGCACTCTCACCCTTTCTACACGGGGCAGCAGAAAGTTATTAAGAAAGATGGTCGCGTGGCGAAGTTCAACCAACGCTTTAGCCCATCTACCTAAAGACAAAATAAGTAAGGAATACGAATTATGAAAGTACTCAGCTCTTTGAAAAGTGCCAAGAATCGCAGCAAGGATTGCCAAGTGGTTAAGCGCCGTGGCCGCATTTACGTAATCTGTAAATCTAACCCTCGCTTTAAAGCGGTGCAGGGTAAAGTGAAGAAAAAGAAATAAGATCAAAAAGCCCGGCTGAATGCATTTCAACCGGGCTTCTTTTTTTGATCAAGTTGTAGCGATAAAGCGCCGAAATTTACTGGCCGCTCTCTACCATTTCTATGATTTTCTTCGCCTTTACAAAATGATCCAGTTCGTGAGTCTGAATCCACCATGTCGCGGCTTCCATCAATAACTCTGGGTCATCATTTTTGTTCTTAAAAAACGCATAAAATGATACGCCAACTCCGTCGCCTTTTTGCTCAATCTTCTTATTGCAGACTTCGATAACTTTCTGCCTTAGCGAATCACGCATTGATTCTCTCTCCATGCTAATCAAACGTGTATCATCCCATTCTTCGTCTCGTTTATTCAACACCTTATGTGTCTCTTTGCTGGGAATGGACAATCTTGTCGCGAGTCATGAACGGTAACTCTCGAACGAAGATTTAAGATAATCGATAAACGCTTTTAGTCGCTTGGGCTGATAGGGATCACGGGAATAGATAGCCGAGAATTCAACACTGGGTATTCCCCACTCTTCAAACACTTCAACAAGTTCCCCTTTCTCAAGTTCGCTTTGGCAATACAAAGTAGGCACCCGGATTATTCCGTTGCCATTCAATGCCGCATTAACCAAAACGCGTCCATTTTTACAACGCAGTTGCCCCTGTACTCGAACCTCAATTTCTTTATTGTTCTCATTGACGAAGTTCCAACGATTCACCGACCCCGTTAAGCAGCGATGCTCTGAAAGAGCTTTAGGGTCTTGCGGCTTTCCATGCTGCTTCAAATAACTGGGGCTCGCGAGTGTGCTCATTTGAATGTCTAATAACTTTCTCGCGATGAAGCCAGCATCCTCTAATTTTCCCATGCGAAGCGCGATATCGAAGTCCTCTTCAATTAGGTCCACTCTGTGGCTGCTAAAATCGAGGTCAATCGTCACTTCTGAATGACGCAGCATGAAGTCGCTGGCAAGCCGAGCAACAATCTCTTCTCCCAAATAGCCACCTACACTGTTGATTTTGATGTTTCCTTGAATCGATTCCACATCTTCTACCGCAGACAATAAGGCCTCATCAATGCCTTGCATGGCTTGTTCACATTTTAAATAGAACCCTTTACCTGCTTCGGTAAGTTTGAGGGTTCTTGTGGTTCTGATCAGCAAAGTCACCCCCATTTGCGCCTCAAGTTGGCTGATTTGGCGCGAAACATGGGAGCGAGAAACATTCAGCACATCAGCAGCCTTGGTGAAGTTTCCTAATTGCGCGATGAGTACAAAACTGCGTATATCCGAAAGGTTAATTTGATTGAGCATAGTTGTCTTACTCATATTGTTGACACATTCATTATTATTGCTGTATAGCAACAGTGTTTTCATTAAAATGCTATATATCAACAATAGCGTATTTCGTATTCTTCTTACCAACAAAACAACGCTGTATTCATAAAGTCTTTGAGCCATGTTCAAGTTGACCGCTCAAAGGCAAACGGTAATGAGGATAACTTCGATGAAGAACACGATGAAAAAACTGATTGTTATTACAGGTGCAAGCTCTGGTATTGGTGAAGCAATTGCCCGCACGCTTAGCAATGAAGGCCATCCATTGCTTCTACTGGCCCGCCGTGTTGAACGCTTGGAAGCCTTAGATTTACCCAATACTCTTTGTCGTCAAGTGGATGTGACCGACCAAAGCAGTTTCATCGCCGCTATCAAGGAAGCCGAAAACACATATGGCCCAGCAGACGCGTTAGTCAACAATGCGGGTGTTATGTTGCTTGGTCAAATCGATACTCAAGAAGCCAATGAATGGAAACGCATGTTTGATGTAAATGTTCTGGGCCTGCTGAACGGCATGCAAGCGGTTCTAGCGCCAATGAAAGCACGCAATAGTGGCACTATCATCAACATCAGTTCTATCGCGGGTAAAAAGACGTTTCCTGATCATGCGGCTTACTGCGGCACTAAATTTGCCGTTCATGCCATTTCTGAAAACGTACGTGAAGAGGTTGCTGCGTCTAATGTTCGTGTCACCACAATTGCACCCGGCGCGGTAGAAACTGAATTACTTTCTCACACAACATCAGATGCGATTAAAAATGGCTATGATGCGTGGAAGGAAGATATGGGAGGCGTACTCGCTGCTGATGACATCGCGCGAGCTGTACTTTACGCCTACCAACAGCCACAAAATGTGTGCATTCGTGAGATTGCTTTAGCGCCGACTAAGCAACAGCCTTAACACGCACTACTGGCCTCAAAGTAAAAAAAAAGGTGAACCTAGGTTCACCTTTATTTGATTATCTCTGTTTAGCTACGTGGTAGCAAATTAAGTGTCACTGGTGGGTGCTCAACTTCTTCAAGTACATCCACTTCTGAATCTAAGTACTCAATCACACCAAGTGCATCTGTGTTACATGTCAGTGCGGAGTCGTCTGAACAATCTGGGCCGTTACCATCAGCGTAAATTGGACGATAACTGTCGCCAACTGTTGTCATCGCTGTAACACGATAAGCATCCACATTATTCCCATCGAGTACGATTTCATAACGTTCAACACCACTTTCTTGAGCTTGATAAAGAGCCGTCCAATCATCATTACCGTTGGCATTGTAGTTAGTCGTAGTAATAACGTATTCGTTCGCATCAACCACGTCTTCCCACGTTACGTTACCGCTGCCATCTACTCGGCGGATCTGTAGCTGTGAGATGTCGCCATCAGTTTGAGCCACAGTTTCGTCAAAGGTGTAGCGAAGACCCGCGGCATACGGGAATTTACCCATGTGCGCTGAGTCTAGTAGGCTAGCGGTTACCGTTTCATCAATTAGCTGACGCAGCACCGAACCTTGTACTTCAAGTACCGAAAGGTAGTTAGAGAAAGGAAGAAGTTCTAGTGAGATCTCGCCCTCGCGCAAATCGCCTTGCTCTAACGAGTTACGCACGCCGCCAGCACCAACGAGTGCTACATCGACTTGTGCGAAACCTGTAGCGGCTAGTACCTCAGCTTGGTTTGCCCAGTGCAGCCAACCCTCACCTACGATTGGGGCAACGCGAGAACCGTGCTCATCCGTACCGCCGTCATTTGGACGACGCTCATGAACCAAATCTTCTGCCACATAGGTGATCACTTCACCATAAGCCGCTTCTAATTCTGGCTTATAGCGAGTATCAATACGCTCACGAAGCGCTTGATCTTCGTCGATGATCGCGATGTTAGCCTCACCATCGATGAATGCTACTACTTCCGCTTCGTCGTTGCCTGTAAGCATTGATGAATCTTCACGACGGCTATCTGAATAGAACGTGTCTGAAGAAAGAATAGTGTTACCACCAGAACAGCTACTCACGCTACCATCACGGTTGAAGTTCACGTTAGCGTGGCCAATGGCTTGCGCTTTTTCACCAGATTGAACCACACAAGTTTGGCCGCCGTCTGGATTCGTTACCATGTAAGCGTATGGTGTTTCTTCCGCCCAACCGATGTTTGTGAAGTCCCCCATCAATGTGTGAGAGTGACCACCTACAATCACATCGACGCCATTCACGTTTTCAGCAATATTGATGTCACGCTGAAGACCAAGGTGAGTCAGTAAGATGATTTTGTTGATACCGTTGGCTTTAAGCTCATCAACCACTTTCTGTGTTGTTTCAATCTCTGATTGGAACCTTACATCGCCCACATTTGGAGAGATTTGCGCCATATCTTCTAATACAACACCAACAACCGCTACAACCTGCTTATCACGCGGTAAGTTATCTAGGGTTACTTCCTCTTTCTTATTACCTTCAAAGGCAAACAAAGTGTATGGGAGAAGGTTGTCTATATCACGTAATGCCTCATCTTCTGAGGTATCCATGTTTGCGCCAAGCACAGGGAAGTTAACCGTGTTTAGAAACTCTGCTAATGTTTCGTTATCAAGGTCGAACTCATGGTTACCCATCGCCATGGCGTCCAATCCCATTCGGCTTAGGATATCGGCATTCATCTTACCGTTGTTTAGCTTAAAGTAAGCCGTACCTTGCCAAGCATCACCACCATGCAAAAAGAGCATGCTACGGTTCTCTTCTTCTGCTTGTTGCTTGTATTCGTTGGCCGCTTCAAGTAGTCGCGGATGGCCTCCAAAAGCCGTATAAACGTGGTCACCATCACGTAAAAAGTCGCTCCAAATGGCAGCTTTTACTTCATCGAACGACGAGTGTGTGTCGTTGACATGCGCAATAGACATTGAAAAACGCTCAAAAGGGGCTTTATAAATTGTATCTGAGTTAGAAGAGTTGCAACCCACTAGGCCTAGTGCAATTGCGGAGACAAGTAATTTTTTGTTCATTATTGGTCCAGAAATAAACATCAATATAACTAATATTTCTAGTTGGCACATAACCACTGACAATTAGCACAAAATCTGCCTTGAAAAATAACAATCATCCTTTGTGACTAGAGTACAAAAATAATGAACGCAGATTTTTCAATAACATAAAACTCGGGACCTAGATCACCTTAATAAGTCTATAAGTTACAAAGCAATCGATTAATAAACATCAAACATTAACAAGAAAATTAACTGACAATGATATAAACAACAACCATTTAAAGTTAATACTTTCAGCAAGTTAATGGGGCAGAGATCCAATAAACACAATAAATACTGAGACTCATAATGAAAGCTATTCGAAACTTTGTATTAATTCATAATCACAATAATTAACTACAAGCATTAAAAAAGGCACAGATTGTTATCAGTGCCTTACCTATTAATTGTTAGATTTAAATTATCCAAATATACTATCTATTAATCTAGAATATTCACTTCCTTAATGCGTTGAGCTTAGCTTGAGCGATTCCATAAATAGTATCGATTGGGTAGCTACCTTCATCACTTGGCTCACCAGCAGATTTACCTGTGAATAACTCAATGGCTTCGGTCACGTGGTCAATCGCCCAAATATGGAACTCACCCTTTTCTACTGCTTTAACTATGTCTGGGCGAAGCATCAAGTTGTGCATATTTGAACGAGGGATAATCACGCCTTGTGCGTTGGAACGACCTTTAATACTACACACATCGTAAAAGCCCTCGATTTTTTCGTTAACGCCACCAATAGGTTGAGACTCACCAAACTGATTCATTGACCCCGTAATGGCAATGTCTTGTCTATTAGGCTGTTTCGAGAATGCAGACACCACCGCACAGAACTCGGCCATACTGGCGCTGTCTCCATCTACGCCACCATAAGACTGTTCAAACGTAATATTAGTGGTAAGCGGTACTTTGGCGGTTTTGCCAAACACAGAAGACAGGTAGGCGGTCAGGATCATGACACCTTTAGAGTGAATGCTACCACCAAGATCGACACTGCGTTCTATATCAATGACATCGCCATCACCATAGGCCGTGGTTGCCGTGATCCGGTTCGGCGCACCAAACATATGGTCACTAGTGCTTAGTACCGATAACGCATTCACCTGCCCCACCGCTTCTCCTAACGTGTGGATCAACGTCGTTCCATTAATAAAGCTCTCCATTACACTGTCTTGTAATCGACCAAGGCGCATCTGTTGGTTACTCAGCGCTTCTTCGACATGACTCACGCGGATCATGTTCGACTTGGCCTGACGAGCCACGTAATTCGATTCTCGAAGCAGGTTAGCAATGTGTGCTGAGTGCAGAGAAAGCTTGGTTTGGTCACCAGCAATCCGTGAGCTATGCTCGATGATTCGCGCAATCGCCTTCTTATCGCAATGCAACATCCCATTGTCGTGAACAATACTGGAAATGAATCGCGCATAGTGGAGTTCTGCATCCGGTGTACGCTTCATCTCATCTTCAAAGTCAGCGGTCACTCTAAACAACTCGCTAAACTCCGGATCATAATGCTGAAGAAGCTGATAGGTGCGGTAGTCACCAAATAGAATGATTTTCACATCCAGTGGAATTGGCTCTGGATCGAGAGATACCGCACCGGTAAGAGTGACTTCTTTTTCAAGCGAGGTAAAACTCAGTTGCCTTGCACGCAATGCGCGTTTCAAGCCATCCCAAACGTAAGGCTGTTCCAATACCTTAACCGCATCCATAAGCAACACGCCACCGTTCGCTTTATGCAAACTGCCAGGGCGAATCAAAGAGAAGTCGGTAAATACTGTTCCTTTGAAGGTTGCCGTTTCAATGTAACCAAACAACGAATGGTAATTAGGGTTTTCCTCGACCACAATCGGGAAATCTTCATTATCGCGGCTTACCAGTACATTAACCTTGTATCGACGCGGAAGTTTTTTGTCCAAAGACGCGGTTGCAATTTCACCTTGCTCACCGGTTTCTTCTAAGAAAATGTCTGCGTTCTCAATGATATCTTTCTGTAAGTCGGTCAGGTAACCTTTGATTTCCGAGTAATCTGCATAATCAATTTTCAACTGCTTAATGAAATGCGTGATTACGTCTTTGGTCACTTCATCATTGAGCTTCTTGATCTTTTCGCTGTAGGTCTCTTCCCACTCAGTCAATTGGCGAACCATGTTGCGTAAACTGATCTCAAGCGCGTCGATGGTGTTACCAAAGTGCTCTTGCTCTTTTTTGGTCAGTTCGTCAAAGCTCTCTTCACTATGTAGCTCATCGCCATTCATCGCAACAAACTGATAATCCCCTTGGGTTGTCACAGTTAAGCTAACGCCTTGCTCCTTGGCTTGACGGGTAATGCCTTCCAGCTCGGCTTCTTGTTTCGCCGCCAATTGATTTTTTAGCTTATCCGCACGAGTAAAGTACATTTCATTATCGAAAGCGAGCGGGATAGCCTTCACCAATTTGGTCATGAGCTTTTCGATGTCTTGCTTTAACTTTCGACCAATGCCATTAGGAAGCTTAAGTACCTTTGGCGTGCGAATGTCTTCAAAGTTCGCAACATAACACCAATCAAAAAGTGCGGCAGCGTCGTGCTGATGGCGATTGAGGTAACGCAGTATCATGGTACGTTTACCTAACCCATTCTGCCCTATGGCATAGATGTTGTAGCCTTTCTCTTTTATCGACATGGCGAACTCAACGGCTTTTTGAGCTCGCTCCTGACCTACTATCTCGTCAATCGGAGGCAGTTCCTTTGTCGACTTGCATGGTAGCTTCTCTAATTCCGCTACATGATAGAGCTGTGTCGAATTCAATGCTTGAATTGTCATTGCTGTCTCCTTCTCCAAATCCCTCTTTTCCTTAGTCTAGACGCTTTTCATTTACAATTTAGTGACTTACGCCGAATTCGAATCTAAGTGGTGAATTTATAGGCAAATACTGTTAAACGAGGCATGTAAAGAGGTAATCGCGAGAAAAATTTAGAGATCGGTAGGAAAAATTCAAATTCATTGACTATAGTTATTCATAAGGTTGCACTACAGCCTAATCCTGACTGAGTATTGATAGAATGGTCAGGTAACTCCTTTTAATTGCTTTTACGGTTTGGCCGCCGATCATTGAGCAAAGCGCTGCACAGATGCGGCGCTTTATTTTATTCAAATTTCGCCATTTCAGTCGTTAATCACTATTCATGAAACACCGCTGCTCACGCCAATCAATGTGTGATCCATCAATCTCCACTTCGATAATTTGTATCTTCTCAATGACTGTTCTAGACGATGAAATTCATTTCACATCTAGTAACATCACAAGCCATACGCAAAGCAAATATTTTGTGGAATTCTCGCTTTTCCATTTAGTAAATTAATAAAAAGGCACGAGGTGATATTTGCAAATTTATGATATGTATGAATTTTCGCTTAATTAACATGCAACGTAATAACTAACAGTTATCACCGTGATAAGTTGATCGCAATAAAACACTGTACAATAATGAGCGCCATAGACGAGAGCAAACCTCTCCCCCAAATTACGTTAAATTATGAGTACGATTGTTATGAAAACTGCACTGAAAACTACTTTAGCTTTTGCAATCAGCCTTCCTCTTCTAACTGGCTGTGTAACTCCTGGTGAAGACGATCCGAACCAGATGACAAAAACAGGCGCAGCAGGTGGTGCACTTCTTGGACTAACATTGGGCGCTCTAACTGGTGAACCTGAACTTGCGGTTAAAGGCGCAGTAGCTGGTGGCGTGGCTGGCGGTGTCGCTGGTGCTGGCGCAGATATTCAAAACAATCGTGATGGCATGCGCTCAAGCAGCCGCGATGACGCTATCGCCTCTATTGGTAATGGTAACTCAAACGGCGCAACAAACAACACGCCAAAAACGTGGGACGAGCTAAACAACTTCACCGGTGAGTGGAACGTAAGCATGCGCAACCATGTGAGCGATCAAGAAGGTAATAGCTCATTAAAAGGTATGGGTTCACTGCCAAAAACTACTCAGGCAGACGTTCGTATCTCTAATGACCAAGGTGTTGATTTAACCGCTGAGTTTTCTTACACACCTGAGTCAGGCTACCAAATGAACTTAGTAAATGCAGCAACAGACACTAAGATGGGTTTTGCGGGGGAGTTTTTACCGCAAGCTAACCGCTACCAGTTCTACCCTACCGACGTAAACACAGTAATCTACGAGGGAGTTGAAACAGCTGACGTTCGTTTAGAGCTAGGATTTGCCGGCCAAAACGTCTGGTTTATCGATACATACGCATATGTTGGTGGCGCCGAGCAAAAAATACAAACGTTCCGTTTTACCTCAGTAAAATAACCGTTTCGCTCCCATAAACTACTTAGATAAGCGGCCCTGAATCAGGGTCGCTTTTTTTCGTTTCGAGTCGTTAATTTCGTCTAGATTCTCAATTCAATCTTGGTATAGTAATTTTATGCCTTTCACCACTAGCAAAGGAGCACTTCCCCATGAAAATCATCATACTACACGGCCTTTATATGCATGGCATGATGATGCAGCCCCTCAGTTATCTACTTCAGCAAAAGGGCTATGATACGGAAGTCATTAGCTACAACACGGTGGAAATCGATCTTGAGAACTTATTCGACAAAATAGACTTAGCCATAGACTTCGAAGATACCAATGTTCTCGTTGGCCACAGTCTTGGCGGGCTCATGCTAAAACAATACCTCAAACAGCGACCTGTCCCAGTAGAAACGGCCCCTCATGTCGTGACGTTGGGCTCTCCTCTTCAAGGAGCATCGATTGCAATGAAGATTCAGGAGCTTGGGTTCGGCGCCATGCTGGGAAACTCTCCTGAGCACGGCCTTAACTCGCACGCTGATAAGTGGGAAGCTCCCCAGAAACTCGGTAGCTTAGCTGGAACCACACCATTGGGGTTTCATTCCTTGATCGTTGGAACCGATGAAGCGTCAGACGGCACCGTCACGGTTGACGAAACTAAAATCGAAGGCATGACAGACCACATTGAAGTGCACGCCACTCATACCACCATGTTGCACAGTGATTATGTTGCCATGCAAATTGATCATTTCATCGAACACGATCGCTTCTACCGAAACCGTCATCAGCGCAATGATGAACCATTAAAGTAAGCATCACTTACTGCGAAATTTCTATGCGAACAAAATAGCCCTTAGTAAATGACTAAGGGCCTTTTAATGACATCAACTCGATGACGCTTCTTTCTTTTCATCCTCTGGAAACTTCTCTTCATAGATTTCCATGAAGTCTTGCCGGATATGATGCTCTAGGTGCAACGCTTTGTCGGTTGGACAGAAAATCATGAAGTGGATGATTTGCTCTCCGGTCGCTCCACTGGTGATATGGATGTGTGGTTCAGCCCCCGGAAGGTCAACGCCTGCGTGCTTCTCAATCATCGTATTATAGCGCTTAGCAACGTCACTGAAGTAAGCACAGTGTTCTTCGATTTTCTCGGTAATGGTTGGCACCAATGGAAACAGATTAGCAAACTTTGGCACAACGATAGTGAAGTTGTGGTACACGTAGCGCTTCATGAAATTAAGGTTCTTTACGGGGTAAGTAAAGAACATGCTATTTGGCAACGTGGCTGTTTTTCCAGTGTAGTGGTATTGACCGTGGTGAAGGTCAATCTCTTGTATTACCGTAGCCATCATGTTGTGTTCGATCACCTCGCCGCACAACTTGCCCACTTCAATCCAGTCACCAATTCTAAACGAACGTGAGCTCGCCCGTTGGATAGAGCCCGTAAAACAGAGAATGATCTCTTTTGACGCAACGACGATGGCAACGGCAATCGCGGTTACAGATAGGGCAAACTCGCTAATCTCCGACTGCCAAAGGATAAACATCAATAAAAGGGCGACAAGAAAGCTGGTGTTTTTAGTTTGAGACATCCACTTACGTTGGTCTTCCGACACAAAGTTAACATCACCACGGATGAGCGACAAAATGATGCGACGAACTATCGCGATCACAATTAAAATAATCGCGGTGAACACCAACTTATGTTCAAGAAGAAAATCCACTACGGCTTGTACTTTCTCCATTAATAACTCCTGTTAAAAAGGGAGCTGCGCTCCCTCTTGTCATTCTTCTGTTTCTAAACTCTAGGGCTGAGCACCATCATCCGGCAACTCACCCTCTTTGAAGACAATAAATGCCCTACGATTCAATGCATTGGCATCGAGCGTTTGCTCTTCTGTGATTGGGTTAAGTTCTCCGAAAGACTTAACCTCCCACACAAAATCAGATGGGTCTAGCTTTGTCTGCAAATATTGCAACACAGATTCCGCTCGGCGCTTTGCCAGTGCCTCATTGTAACTGATAGACCCTTGGTAATCGGTATGACCAGCTACCAAAATGCGGCCTTGGAAACCGTTCACATTAGCAGCGAAATCATCTAGGTTCGGCTTATCTATTGCTTGCAGCTGCGCATCATCGAAATCAAAGTGAGAGGTCATGGCGACTATCACTTTGCGCTCTGGTGCTGGCGGCTCACAGAATGCATTCTCCTCATGAGTTTGAGTCTGTTCAAACATTACGTATGCTCGGCGGTTTTCCGCATTGGCTTGCAGGCTGGTGCCTTCCACCAGCAGCTTAGATTCACCATACGATTTCACTTCCCAATCATAACGAGAAGCATCTAGCTGAGTTTCCAAATAGCTTTAACCGCCTCAGCTCGCGCAAGAGATAGCTTTAAGTTGTAATCATCGCTGCCTTGATAATCAGTATGCCCAACAATAGCAATTTGCCCGTGAAGTTTACGTACTTTTTTGACTAAATCATCGAGTGACGCTTGGTCTGCTGGCTGCAGCTCTGCCTTATCAAACTCAAAATGCGAGGCTAGCGCAAAGTGAATATCTCGCTCTGGCACAATACACTCCCGAATTAGAAACTTCTCAACTTGCGGATCACCGAACTTATCTACGTTCTCTTGGCTTACGTAGGTCTCTGCGGAACACGCGGCCAAAACTAATGCCGCCACAACCCCGAGCGTTTGTTTCATTACTTTCATTTTCATCCTTACAATTTGCCCACTAAGTTGATGAATACGCCTTTTGCATCATAGTCGTCATCATTGACTAAATTGCCATCAAAGCCTGAGAAGTTGTAACCCACACCCACTTTAAAGTTCTGACTTAGATGCTTGTTCAAAGAGACTAAAGCACCGTGTTCTAGCTCATCATTAAGTGTGTCGGTTTTCCAATGGTATTCACCTGTGACATCCCAATCTTTCATCACGTGGTAAGAGGCGCTCACACCATAAAGGTTAATATTGCTTTTAGCCGTTTCAATGGCACCTGATGCGCGAGAGAAGTCTTCCGTTTTATCTTTATGCGCGTACTTTGCGCCCACATCAATATGGGCATCAATTTCATAGATCCCCTCCACTTCAATGATATGCGAAGACTCATTGGAGTAATCCACCTCACGATCGAGGTTGTCTTTGTCAGCTAGATAGGTGTAACGACTCAGAAGGTTCAATCGATCGTTATAAATTGGTCGATAAGCAAGACCTGCCGTGGCCTCAACAAAACGTGCCAGAGTTAAATCCGTTAATTTATTAATCGACTTCGAATAGTTGAACTTACCAAACAGTGTATATTCTTCAGTGAGGTACTGAGTGTATCGGTTGGTTGTCACAAACTGATCAACACGTTGCTTGTCTGGATCGACATTTTCGTTACCTTTATCGACGCGATATTCGATTTTGTTTTTTAAGATGATGTCATCTAAGTCGACATCGGCAGTAAAAGTGACAGCTCGGCGTCGAGTAACTTCTAATAGAACCGGATCCGCTTCCGACGGCTTCTCGATTTCACCTTGTTGATAACCAATGCCGAAATCCAGCTTGTCATTCATATCATAACCAAAGCCAAACGAATCAATCCGCCCCTTGCCATTGTTTTCATCAACAAATTGGTTCTCTTGATAAAAATCGATACTGGTGGTTAAGTCTGCACGTTGACCAACGATAACGTTGTTCTGCCCTTCATAGTTATCATCGACATAAGTCAGATAGGTTGAATAATCCGAAGTAACATCATAAGTTGCAGTGGCTTCAGTGACATCGCCACGATCGCCCGTGGTATATTCTGCGCCCAAGGTCAAATCTTCGAATACCCGCGCTTCAGCCCCAAGAGTTACGCTGTCGTTATCGTCGTATTCCCCTGTGCTGTCGACCGTAGTTTGGCCTTTGATGTAAACGCTATTATCGCTGTCCCAAATATAATCGGCGCGCAGGCCTGCAAGGTTACCTTTGCCTCGCAAACCCTCTCGGTTAAGCTCTTCAACTTGCTTACCCGCAGCAGATACCTTGATGTGCTCTGTGACTTTGTATTGCGCCTCCAACTCAACCTGCTCGGTATCTTTGGTTAGCGTGCCATCGACTTCTTTCTCTTCCATCGAAGTAAAACGGGTAGCAATTGCGACTCTGTCTGTTGCCTGCAGGCGAAGCTCTGCACCGTAGGACTCTTGTTCTAAATTGTCACTTTGACTGGCGTAGCTGTATCCGGCATCTTTCGATTTATACCAAGCTTTTACATCGTTGCCGACGGCTGAAAATATATTGGGTGCCAGATCGTAAAGATTACCCACAGCCTTAACTTGTATGGAGTCGCCTTCACGCTCTTCTAACTCACCGCCTATTTGTTGAAAGGTTAAACCACCATCAAACGAGACGAAGTTAGAGTCCGTTTGCTTACCCTTACTGTGTGCAAATTCGGCTTTAATGTAGCTACCTTCGGTTGCGCGAAGCGTTAAGTCGGTACCGTAAGACTCGTAGTCTTGCCCCTCTTTTTCTTCCGTCGCGTAGTTGGCACCAATACCAATATAATCGTTAGCCCAGCCTTTGATGCGGCCACCATAGGTCATGGCATTAATTGCATCACTGCCTTGTGGAACATATTCATAGTCCACCGCAAGGTAATTCTCATAGCCATCGCTTGGGCCATCTTGAATCACGCTACCAAAGTTATCTGAGATGATATTACTCAATGGCCGCGTAAGGATGATGCGCCCTTGGTATGCGTCAATTTCATAGTCTCGGCCAGATTGAAGAGGCACTTCTTTTTCTGAAATTCCGCTGTCTTTGTTAATGACCTTTACGTAGACCTTGTCACTGCCAGGCACCACCTCACCATGACGTAAGAAGTAGAGCGAGCCACCCGTTCCCAAAAATTCATCATGAGCAAAGGATGAATCTGCTGATGCGGTAAAGCCGACAACGTTTAAACGGTCATCACCAAATTTAGTAGTAGAGCGTGTTCGGTAATCCCCTTTAAAACCGTACAAACTACGGTTGTAGTCGTTGTTATCGGTGCCTGTAATCCCCGTATTGTAGTTACCCCAAAGGGCTTGAGATTTATCATATTGAAGGTCGAAGTACACTTTACCTTTGGTATTCACCACTTTCTTGATATTAGCGCTGTCACCGTAATCGCCGTAGTAAAGCTCATCATCGTCTTCTAGGATATCGAATACACTTGAATCTTCGGCTGCGAATGGGTGCTTAAAGATGTCTTTGATTTCGCTGTCTTTACTATCAAAGTGAGTAGTAATTCTTAACTTATCGCCAAACTTACCTTGACCAAAGTATGCGATTCGGCCTTGGTTATAAATATCGTCGTTATATTGGTCATTAACCCCCAATGCGCGAGTGTTACCCGTGACTTCATTTTTACCGAAATAGATGTCTGCCAAGCCAGCCTGTGCATAGTAGGTGTCAGGAATACGAACATACAACTGGTAACGACGCTCATCACCGTTATCAAAAATCACTTTGGTCGGGAATAGGTAAGCATCGGCAGGCAAGAACTGTTCAGCGTATAGCTCGCCACCTTCGACATCGAATTCGTCTTCACCGATCACGACTTTATCCACGCCCTTTAGGCCCGTACCAATAAATTTAGCCAAACCGGCATTGGTCGGAATGTTGTGACGCATTAAATTGGCTCGGCCAAACTTACGGCTCAGTGCTTCTTCACCGTCGTTTCTATCAATCTCGACTTCCGAATCGCCTTCCACCAAATCCATAACACCCACGGTGGTCACATCCATGTTGCCGTCTTTGTCCCACGCTTTAAAACGAAACAGCAGCTGGCTACCTTTGGTGAAGGTATAATCAACATCCGTTGAACCATCCCAACTGATATCGAAATCATTGGCTATCTCTGTTCCTTCTAGCACTTTGATTGGCTGTGATAAACTGCGGTCTTGTCCACGAAATATCTCAACTTGGTAATGAGTAATGTAGTAGCTGTAGTTAGAAGTAATCGTGAAACTCACTTCATCTTTCAGCTTGCCATCGACAACCTCAAGCTCGTCGCCAACGGACACATCCAAAACAGGTTGGAACCTTGTAATGTCACGGCTTGCCCAAATAGCCCCTTCTTCTAAGTAGATACGAGAGTTATCCGTTTGTTCACGAACGTCAACTTCAATATCCATGGAGTCAGAATCAAGCTGTTCAAGCTGACTGGTATCTTTTGCCACTGCTGGCAAGGTTGCCATCATCATTGGAATGGCCGCAACTACACAAAGTGCAAGATAGCTCTTCCCAAACGGCATTCCTTTGCGCTTTATAGCCGTGTCAGGACGCCTACTCACGTCCGTATTATTATGATTATTCTTCACGGTCTTCTTGCTCCTCAACCGCTACGCTAAAGTTAAACTTCGTTAGCTTGTTTGGTGAAATTCGTTGAACTTTCGGATTCTCACTGATGACTTTCATTCCTGTCGGCAGTGAATCTGTGTCCACTTTCAGCAGGAAGTTCTTCCCTTTCTTGTCCAATACCCACTGATCAGGCACGTGATAGCGGCCATATTGATCGGTTTCAATAATAATGCCTTCCACCGTCAGCAAACGAACCCCTGGTACACCACTTTCGTAGATCCCTTTGTTCTCAACGGTGATCTCCCACAGGTAGAAGTGACCATCCTTGTATAGATCACGCGTCACATCGAGATTTTCTGCCGACAAGCCTTTAGCTTTATCACCATGATGGTTAGTCTCAATTGAACCATCGGCTTTAAACAAAATCTCAGTACCTGAATCCGTAACGACTGTGAAGTCAAACCCTTTATCGCTCTTCGTTTCCACTTGGAATGCAATCGTATTGGATTCCGCCAACGTTCGGTTACGCGATATACCAAACAGCTCAGGTACCTCTACACCTTCAGACAGTTTTGACTGGGCCTCTTTGGCCTTTTCATGTAAGTGGTTCTTGTACCCGTGGTCATAGTCTCCTGCGCTATGTATCTCTACACCATAGGCAAAGTTCGATTCTTTACTAGCAGTTAGAGAAATATCGTCGAGCGACTTTTCCACCCCTGCCTTAATCAATACTGTGCTACCTGGTACGTAATCCACTGGATCAATATCGGCTTTTATCACCATATCAAACGCCGTCGCGTCGGCTTGGAATCCATCACCATTATGATCTTCAAACACCTTACCGATGATAGAAGCTGTATCGAATACCTTATCTGGCGTGACTTCTACAATCGCGCTAGCAACATTCGAGCGTGCAACAAGCACGCCCGATGTTTGCCCTTCAGGTGCGTCATAGCAACAGCGCTGTTCACGTACTTGCCAAACGTTGCTCCTACAGTTACTCGGAGCAAATAGCGAACGCGAATTTGCTCTGTGACCGTCTCTCCTTCGCTGCCGTAAGCCAACATGTCCCCTACATTGAAAGTTAGGCTACTGGTTACGGCAGGCTCTGTGGTTTGCAACACATCATCGCCGGTATCAAACTGACCATCAGGCCACTGTTGGTGATTTCTGTTGAACCTTCCACATAGGCAAACCCTGCTGGGTACTTATCTACCAACTTAACGTTCTTAAATTCAGACTCGTTCGGGTTAGAGATGATCACCTCGTACTCAACCACTTCACCAACCTGAGCTTCTGACTTCAACGCTTCTTTAGTGACCAGTAGCTCGCCTTCGTTATCAGCAAACTTCTTGATATAGATGGTCACATCGTCAGATGCCGATGTGCCAGTAGCAGGGTCGGTCACGGTGAATACGTTAGTAATATTGTCATCCAGACCTTTGTTAAGCTGACCGACGATCTTGATGTCGTAGCCATTGCCCATGTATGGCAATAAATCGAGTGAAGTCCCACCTTCTGGTAGTAATAAATCTTGGTCATCAAATTTAGCCTTCACCTCACCAGTAGGCCACTCGGTTATCGTAGTCTGCCAACTGGTAAATAAAGTATTCCCGTTTTCACCCATGAGTTTGGAGATCTCATCTACCAGCTTCACACCTGAGATCAAAGCTGAACCTTCATTGGTGACTTGCAGCTGATACACTAGCTCCTGATCATCGTTACCATAGGTGGCGTTCTCACCCTTATCGGTGGTTTTGTTCACCAAAAACTTCACCGCTTCCGGCGTGATCATCGCACTGACTGACTCCACCGTAGCTGTACGTGCACTTGCAGGCGCTGTCTGGTTGCCTGAAGACTGTGGCGCTTCGTCAATTTTATGCGCCGTGTTCACTATCTCACCCATTGCACGAGCATCAACCGTACCAGTAATCGCAAACTCAACGGTATCACCCGGAGCGATATCGATCAGTGCATCAATATCAGCATTAGGGCCTAGTGTTGGCGCAGTCACAATGGTTCTTGGATCCGATTGGGTCACATCAATTGACCACTGTGTAAAGGCTGGCACAACTTCTCTATTACCCGTTGCGATATCAGGACGGGTTGGGACGAGAATACGAGACATGGTGTCTCTAAGCACAACGTCATTGGCAAAGCCTTTACTGTCATTAAACAAGCGAATGCGGAAAGTCGACTCCTGCCCTGCTACATAGATAGGGTTATCCGCCACTTTGGTGATAATGACTTTATCTGGTTCAGGCAGTAATTTAGCCGACACCGATACCCTCTGAGGGCGCGATGAGTTAATACTCATACTCGCCTTATTAATGATCTCACCATTAGCGTAAGGATTAACCACCCCACGAATCAAAAACTCAATGGTGTCGTTCGGCGCGATGTTAATCGTTGCGTCAATCTGTTTATTGTTACCACTTGGGCTCGGGGTAATAGTTGTAAGCGGATTGCTTTGCTTAACTTCAATACTCCAAGACTCAAACGCTCTTTCCGTTGTTCCTTTAACAGTGCTTACGGTCATCGAATTCAACAGATCTTTGAGTTCAACACCCGCGACAAACGCTTCATTATTGTTCTCTAGAACGACCCTAAACACCGACTCTTTACCCGGTTCGTAGGTCATCTCAACGTCACTACCAGACTCTCCGACAAATTTGTTCAGTGTGAGAGACACTGGGCGATGTTTGATAACCGCATTAGCGTTTTGCTCCGGTGAACTTGGATCTTGCAATAACGCAGTGTTGATGATGTCGCTAGTTGCAAAACTGTTTACAATGCCATCGATAGTGAAGGTTAAGCTACTCTCTGGCGCAATATCAGCACCAAGTCAATGTCCGGATTTGTTCCTGAAGGCGTGGTAGATAAGCTTGTATTTGCATTGGAGGCGTAGGTAGTAATGCTCCACGACTCAAATGCCGTCCCTTTTGTTCCATCCACAAGGTCGACTAAGACATCACTCATTAGATCTTGAATGATGACATCATTAGCAAACCCTTTACCTTGGTTGGTCACAGTCACGACAAATTGCGCAGGTTGACCCGCTTGATAAAATTCGCGGTCTGCAACCTTTTCAATCGAAAGGGCTGACTTCTCAGGTACAAGCTGCGCATCATCCTGAAGATCTTTGCCATTAAAGTTGGCCGTTGCAACGTTATCAATGTCGCCTACCGCTTTCGGATTTACTTCCCCTTCTACGGTAAAGACGATAGTGTCTTTTGGTGCGAGGTCAATGTCATAAGCGATGTCTTGATTCCAACCAAACACCGTTGCCCCCACTTGTGTTCTTGGGTCGCCTGACTTAAAGCTAGTCACCCAACGCGTGAAGGCTGGCTGCATTGAGCCATCTGTCACTTCCACTTGAAGCGCAGAAATCTTATCTTCTAGTTTTATATCGTTTGCAAACGCATCGCCTTTATTGATCACCGAAATGGTAAAACCATTATTGGTGCCTGGCTGATACGTCGATTGAATCGGTTCCTTGACGATCTCGATTTCAGGAACCAGTAAGACGCTCGTCGCACTGTCTTCCAAGGTTTTACCATCGTAGTCGACGGAAATCGTATTGATCACATCACCAATGATTTCAGGCTTGAGTTCGCCCTGAATCTTAACGGTAATAATATCCAGTGGTGAGATGTTAATACTGTTGTCGATATGGTCATCCGATAGCGATGGCAGGTTGGTTGTGCCATTCGCCGACGTACCCGTAATATCGATGGTGCCTGGTTTAAACACGGAAACAGAGTTGCCAAAAATGGTTTCAGCCGTTATTCGATCCACTAAGTCAGTTACCTGGACATCTGTCGCCCACACCTTTTGAGTGTTGGTAAGCACGATGGTATACGTCAGAATATCTTCGGTAATATATTCAGCTTTATCGACGGTTTTCGAGACAGTCACTTCGGCATCGATAGGCTGATAAGTCGCCTCAGCATTGACTTCCGATATTCCTTGAGCGCTCACTTTAACTTGGTTAGTGATCGCCCCAACCACATTCGATGCAACCGTCCCCTCGAGATGAAGGTTCAGTGTTGACCCTGGCGCTAAGTTGTATTCGCCAGTGAATCCATTGTCGGCATCAAATGGCGACTGCGATATCGTCACGGAAGGACTTCCGCTATCGATAATCGATATTGAGCTTTTCGACGCGTCCCAGCTATCAAACACCTGACCTGGGACAATACTGTTTACGACATCTGCTTTAATGGATTTTGCTATATCTTCAACGCGTAGCCCTTTAGCAAAACCGCCGCCCGTATTCTCAATTACAATATCAAAACCAATAGAATCACCCGGAGCATATACAGCAGGTGAAATCGAAGGTGTTTTCGTTACCGAGATTGCCGCGGGTTCAGGGTAAATAAAGTGCTGCTGTAGGTCGTACTGCTTCTTATCAACGTATAAGGTATTGCCAAACTTACCCACCGCATCATCACGAACCTTACCGACAATATCAATTTTCAGCAAAGTTGGCTCACTACCTGCAGCACCTAGCTTGACGATGGCATCAATATCCCCAGATGTCGGAATGGCTGATGCATCATTATGAGCAGCGCCTTTGTTTGCAATAAACTCAGCATTAATTGTCCAACTCTCTAATGCCGTTTTGTTACTTCCATCTGCGGTTTCTACTAGGTAGGAGGAAATGGTGTCTTCAACGCGAACATCCGCGTTCGAATCCGACTTATTGGCAATATACAAGGTATAGCGAACTTCTCCGCCCGGTATGTAGGTCGGCGTGTCTGTGGTCTTTGACGCAAGAATTTCAGAATCACCTTGATCGAGTATGACATCATTTGAGTTCTTTCCGTCTACTTTTGCCACATTGGTGATCGTACCCGTTGCATCCGCATCAACAGTACCTTGCAGGCCAAACACGACTTTGTCACCTGGCATCAGGTCAAACGTAGCATTTAGTGGCTGATTACCACTGTATTTCCCAGAGATCGAGAACCGACTCGGGTCAGGCTGTTGTAAAATCGTCGTCGATAAATCGCTAAATGCATTGGCTCCGGTAGAGGTTTTAATATCGTTCAGCTTATCGATAATTTTTACATCATTGGCGATACCTTCTCCGATATTTTCTACGGTGATTTGGTAAACAACCTGACCAGTCGGATTATACTGGCAACCGGAACCAGTATTAGACGGGAAGCTACAGGCATTGCTATCTGCAGTGGTGCTCGTCACCACCTTCTCAAAGATTAAATTCGGCTCTACTGGCGGAATGGTCGGAGTGACGACTAATTTGTTGCCAACAGTTGCGCGGTTAGCCTCAACCTCACCCAATGCGTCGCTTCGAATCGTGCCTTTAATAGTAAATTGCAAATCTTCTTGGGGACCAATGTCCGTCATTATATTTAGATCGGTATTTGGATCGTAAGCTGGCAGGTAAGTATCAACATCACTATCCAAGCCGTTGCTGTTGGTATGAGTAATGGTAAAGGTGTCAAACGCCGATTCAATACCACCACCCAACACTTCTACCTTGATATCAGAAACGACATCGGTAATTGCAGTTTGATCGGTCCAAACCTTCGCTTTGTTATTTACATCAAGTAGGTAAACAACTTCATCACCAGGCTTATAGGTATCACCCTTGCTGTAAGCTTTTCCACCAATCGAAACAATGCGTTTTTCCACTTCGAGTTGCTGCGCTTCTGGTTCAATCTTTGCGTTACCAAATTTCTGCCCATTGTATAAAGGAGCAACCGCAAACTTATCGAGCGCATCCGAGCGAATTTGACTCTCCATGACAAACTCTACCCAGCCTTGTGGCGCAATCGACAACACTGGAATATCAATATCACTGTTTGCGCCACCGACAAAGCTACCAATATCTGTGGTTAATTCAGAAGATTTTGACGCGGTCACTGTCCATCCGAATTCACCAAATACAAGATCTTTCTGGTTGTTTGCTTCTCCGGCTGCATTTTGAGCAAGGCGAGTTTTCACGTTAGAGAAAGTCTCTTTTAATGAAGCACCATACTCTGTGCCTTTACCATTATTGGTAATACGTAGTCGATAAACGATCTTCTCACCTTCAGCTGTATGATTGAAGGTCGTTTTGTGTGTACCAAAAGCGTTATCGGTATACGCCTTATGAAGCTTTTTAATTTCTGCTGGCAACATAGAAATGCGCTCAGAAGGCAAGTTGTGCTTCCCTTCTACGCGCGCGGTGTTTTGGATAGAACCGACTGCTTTCTCACTGACCTTAGCTTTAACGGTGTACTTCACAAATGTGCCTGAGTCGGCAAATCCACTACCTGCCAAGTCGAATTGGGTATTGATATCGGTATTGTTCGACACAGTTCCGGCATCACTAATGCCGCTAGTGTCTACTTCAGTTTTGATCGTCCAAGACTCGAACGCTTGGCCAGTCGTACCATCAAAGTAGTTGGTTGTGATCGAGGAAATGGCATCAATAATCTCAACGTCTTTTAGGTGTACATTGTTTCGGTTTTCTAGCGTGATTAGATACTCGATATAACCACCCGGCGTATAACCACCAGTCAGAGTGGTAGCACCATCGACATCATAGATATTGATGACGCGCTTCTCAAAGTGATATTTCTCTGTATTTGGCTTAGACAATGCACTAACCGTGTCGCCATCAACCACCAATAGGTTCAGGATATCTCCAACAGCTTGCGGATGAACCCGAGCAGTCACCACATAATCAATAGTCTCTCCTGCGGGGACAGATATATGCGTATCGATATCTTTGTTGTTGGCAATGGTTCCGTCTAAATCGACTTCAGCAACAGGGCTGCCACCCAATACTTTAGGCTCGATTGTCCAACCATTGTTGAACGCTTGTTCTTGGCGACCATCAATTAAATCCACCATGACTGAAGAGAGTTCATCTTTGATAGGAACCTGGTACGCATTACCTTTCCCATCATTAGTCACGGTGAGATGGTAAACTAGCGGCTTGTTCGGCTCGTAGTTTTTTTGGTCGACCGTTTTAGTAAACGTCAGATGGTAGTCATAAGGGCTAACGGTAATTCCGCCAATAGTAATGTCACCTGCTGCGTCATCTCTCACAATGCCTTCTACTGTGTAAACGACGTAATCTTTGCCGGCAACATCAATGGTTGTGTCAATATTTTGGTTATCCGCGACCACGCCATCTAAAGTGCCATCGGTTGTTCCATTGCCTCCGTTTGAGTCTTGCTTATCGACAGATACGGTAAACTTGTCACTAAATGGATTCGCTTTTGAGCCATCAAGAAGTTGAACCTGAACTCCGGTAATATTCTCTTGGACTTTGTGGTTGTTAAAATATCCGACATTGGAAGAGACTTTCACCTTATAAGTGAGTGTGTCTCCCGGTTTATAACGGTTGCTACTCGAGCCATTAACCAGCAATTCACGGTGGGTATCTCCCCCACTTGCGGCTCGTTCCATTTCATGGTGAGAAACGTGAGACTCTTCATCGACTTGCTTATAGTCACGGAAGATATACGCATCATTGGCAATAATCGGACGCAATACGCCAGCGCCATTTCGCGAACCGATAACGTTATCTTTAATTTTGGCCTTCACCCTAAATACGCGTTGCTCACGCGCAGCCAAGCTAAACGTCACATTCTCGTTACCCACAGGGTAAATCAGATCTTCAGTGGTACGTCCTTGCCAAGATCCATCGCCATAATCAAACTCCCAGTACTCAAAGGGAGATTGATCTTCATAGTCGGCAAAGTGATTATCTTTTTTATTCGCGAGAACAGAAGAGATCTGTGTTAGAGGATCGACTAACTTAAGGTCATTAATCTGATTGTCACTATTGTTCAGCAACACAATTTCGTAAATAACTTCATCACCCGGTACGAAATGCGAAGTATTTGCCGTTTTCACAATCGAGACATTTAACTTAGCATCGCCACTGTCCCCAATCTCTGCCGTCGCAGACTGATCCAAATTATTCATTGGGTCATGAATTTCTACGGTATTTGAGATTTCATCTTTCTTGTAGTCATTTTTTACTAGCCCACGGATGGTATATCTTACATAA
Source organism: Vibrio mexicanus (assembly GCF_001012815.1). GTDB lineage: Bacteria > Pseudomonadota > Gammaproteobacteria > Enterobacterales > Vibrionaceae > Vibrio > Vibrio mexicanus. The sequence continues at coordinate 8,129 of NZ_JYJP01000017.1, read as the reverse complement.
CCCATATCTCCATTGACTTGCGGGTCGATATCTATTTTTGAGTTAATATTGCCATTGTTGGGATAAGCACTTTTACTATCTGCATAACTACCTGACTTATATGGAGAGTTATTTGAATCGGTCTCGGCATCAATCGTCCATTCCGAGAATACGTTCATTGCTTTGATATCATCTTTTACTGAGACTTCATTGGCATAACCGGCGCCACGGTTAAACACGGTAATATCAAATGTCACCCACTGCCCTGGAATAAATTGAGCTTCGCGAGCCGTTTTTACGACCACAACATTCGGCTCCTTTGGATGAACTACAACTGTATCCGATGCTGTCGACTGTGAGTCTGAGTCCTTGGTTTCAATAGTCGCGGTATTTTCAAATCGTTTGAAGATGATTTCGTTGCCAACACTACGATCGATTTGCGCGACGATGGTGTAAACCACTTCCACATTTGGCGCAATTTGGGCCACTGTGTCTAAGTCTGCGTTGTCCGAGAATGAACCAACTTTGGTGTATTTAGCATTGCCATTAAGTAACGGATCATCCGAAATAATCTCAGCCGAAATGGTCCAAGATGAGAACACTGCTTTACTCTTACTGTCAGGTTCTAATAGACCCGCACTGATACTCGAAATCGGGTCTTTCACCACGACGTTGGTGGCGTAACCATTCCCTTTCGGGTTTTTCACATGGATCTGATAGGTAATTTCATTTTCTAACTTTGAGTAACTGGTGTGATCACCTCGAAAGTTCGAATCCGTATTGGTTTTAACTGTCTTATTAAGCTGTAATACAAAGTCTCGCGGATCAGAACCTCGGTCAGCGTAAACACTATTATCAACGGTCACACTATTTTGAATGTGACCATTCGCTAAGGGGTCGGTTTTGGCTTGGATCGTATAAATCACGTAGCTATGAGGTTCGATAGTCGCTGTCACATCGAGTATTTTGGGGCTGTCAATTTGACCTGAAATACCTGTATCAGTTTGAGATGCTACACTACCATCCGATTTAAATGCTTGCGCGGTCACTTGCCAACTAATAAAAGCAGGAATCTTATTCCCATTGATATCTGTCGTTTCTACTGCAGTCAGATCGTCAATCACGGGTACCTGATTTGCGAATCCATCACCATCGTTATCAACGCGAATGGTATAGGTAAGCTCATCACCCGACGAGTAGAATCGCGTATCAACATCTTTACTTGCGCGCAAGTTATCTTCCGGCATTTGAATGCCTGAGCCCTCCTCAGTGACGTTGTCGCTACAAGCAGCGTTATCATCAATGATCAAACCAATACTGGAATCGGCCACCTCCGCCGTTAGGGTGTATTCCACTTTTTTTCTGGGAGCAATATCGGGCGACAACGTCACTGGAGAGGTCGTCCAAGAACCATAATTGTATTTACTTGGATCGGTCCCGATCGAATCTTCACCCGACTTAACATCCACTTTCCAACGTTTAAATGCCTGCCTTGCCCTGCCCCTCCAGCTTGCTCGGTTTGAATACAAGTAAGGTCGTCAACAATAGCTAAATCGTTAGCAAAGTACTGGCTAGAGCTGTTTTCAACGGTAATTAGATACTCAACTTGGTTGCCAGGGATATATTCTGACTCTTTCGTGGTTTTGGTGACCCTAATTTCTGGATCCGAAACGTTGAGTACTTTCTTAGCAGTGATTGGTGTTGATATCTGTGTATCTTCAACTAATGATCCAATTTGGTCAAAAACTGCAGCGCTAGCCCCTTGAATAGTCCCAATTGCTACAGGTGATATTGTCGCTTTCAGCGCATATTGAATAGATTCACCTGGGTAGAGCGAGATCGTATCTGCAAAGTCGACGTTAGATTGAATGCCAGAGCTTGCGTAACTTGAGGATGTATTTCCCCCAATCTTAGTCACCTCAACTTGCCACGTTGAGAAAGGGTTCCCCGTCACATCAGTATGGTCATACTGAGGTTGAAGATCATTCCCTAATCCTAGATTGGTCAACATATTAGAAATGTTATGAGTGACTTGGTAATCGTGCGCAATACCTTGACCGTTGTTAGTTACATTAATTGTGAACTCACGAAGCTGCGAAACTAAGTACGGGTTTGTACTATCAACTTGTTGCGTTATGGATACATCTGGCTGAGCTGGCGGAGTCACCAATGCATTTGACTGCTCGTCACCCTCTTTGGTTTTTGATTTGGCCATAACTTCAATATCACCGACCAAATTATCAATCACAGTAGCGGTAAGGGTATAAACAATACGACCACCACGCACGACTTTAGCATCACTGACCACCAGATCCCCAGAAGTGGTGAAGTTGCCTAAATCACTATAGGAACCAGACGCCCCACCTACGATTGATACAGACGAAAACGGGCTAACCTTCGTTCCAGTATTGTTTTCAACTGCAAGCGATGACATAGGCAAGTTGATATCTAAGCCCTGCAGATCGTAGCTACCCGTATTTTCAACTGTTAAGTTGTAGGTGAGCACTTGACCTAATGCATACTCACTACTGTCTACATCGAGAGTCAAGGTGTACTCATAAGGAACGGGCTTAAAAACGCTACCACTCGTAGGTTTAAAATTCGCTGTCGAGCCATCAATTTGCGCAGAGACTTCCGTTGCCCCTAATACAATATCTTCAACAATGTCATCCGCTGGAATCGCGCTCACTGAATAAGTTACTCGCCCATAAGGCAGCAACTTCACATCTTGAGCAACTAGGTTAGTATTTAGACTCTCATAGACGCCAGCACTGCTGCCCCAAGTATGTTGAGAGGTTATATCTAACTGAGAGAAAGCGCGTTTAGTTCCACTTTCCGCTATCGCTGGCGTATCCCAAACTGGATCGGATACACGAACTCCAGATAAGGTTTTAGCCGTTTTATTCACTAGTTCAATTTGATAATTGAGAGGTTTGCCATTTTCATAGATAGAACTGTCTGGACTAACTGTAACTTCTATCTCGTTAGCAGCAATCGCGATGTGGGGCATTAGAAGAAGAGCAAAAAATGTTGCCCAAAGGCTTCTTTTAGAGAATAGAGAATTAAACAAACCTTAATCCTATCAACTGAACGTTAAAACAGTGGCATTTGTGAAGCGCAAAATGATGCAACAAACAATAGTGATCATTGTCACACTTGTGTCAAAATGTTTCCAAGTGTGTATTTTAGTAATTTTTGTTTTATGAGCAACGACTTATTGATACCGAGCCGATGTGATGAACTGACTAAAGGTTTCACACCATATGATCACCGTATTGAAATTATTTACATCAATAGATTCGGGGACAGACAACGTGAATCGATCAAAGGTTTTTACGGAGCCAACTTGGATCATCTGATCTTTGAACTCATTGAATTTGACTTCGGTCTCAACAAAACTTGGGGATAAATACAAACGATAATCTGGACCTGGAGCAAGCTCACCGATAAATCCTATGGTGTCTTCACTGATGGAAACGGCTCCTTCGCCCCAATGAAGGAAATCACTATCTTGTCGATCACGCTGGAAAGTGCCTGAAAATACAGCATTATTAGACATCGATTGAACAGAAGATAAACTAGGTGCTACAGGCTGGGTGAGAATGGGTAAAATATAAATACCGAGTGCCACACCTAATACCGCTACCAAACTGTGAGAAAAAAGTAACAAAATCCATTTCATTTAACTGCACCAATAGCATTTCATAGACGCGGTAAATATAGACGATATGTCACCAAAAATCAGTCACCTAGCACGTTAATTGGGATTTAAATTTTGATCTTCATTTGATATTCGTGATGAGCATACAAAAACAACACTTTTTATGTAGTTCAATAGTTTAGCGCTCATTTTCTACTAAGACTCAGTGTTGTATTGAAATCCACTTTCTTGACTATACGACTAACGCAATCCCATGCATTGCCACAACACCAAAGGTCAAGCGACCGCGCATAGTTTGATACCCCTTAGGGTTTTCTTCATGCTCAACTTGGCGAATGGTTTTTTCACTAAACCACACTGCGATAAATCCAAACGCCAGCATAACAATGGCGTAGCTCGATTGGCTTTCACTTTGCAGTAAAACACCCCAAGCAATCAGTGCAAACAGGTTACTTAGTAGCAAAGCATTTCGGCTGAGTTTATTTGAAAAGTGATCGATTGCATTCCCCCACAGTACACCTGATAGAAAACTCAAAATCACTGCACTGTAGGCAACGAACATTTTCTCTCCCGTTAATTGGAAAATCTGCAAATCAGCGATCATAAGTATTAAGCAAAATACGTAAGGCACTAAGCCTATGTATCCAAGTTGGAGCATCGTCTGTTTAGGTGTGTTCGTCATCGTTTCTTCCTTGATGATTACTATGATTAGTCAGTGGTTTAAACCTATACGAACCGAGTCGAAACTATAGGTCAGCAACATCTAGCATTTAACTCAAAGTGTAGATGGGCTTTGAAAAAATGTTTCGATATTAAATGAAACTTATTGCATTTAAATATGGAGCAACATCACCAAAATCATCAAAACTGAATTTTTTATGACTTGGTTGTTTTGATAAAAACATCAACTATTACTACTGTTATTAAAGTCAATAAATTACTAACAACGTTAAAAACGGCTTAAACCACATCTATTGCCCCAACACAGGGGCAATATTTTTTTCAACCTCGATTTTTTAATCAAACTGCACCTTTTCGCTTTCAAGAACCGGCCATACCTATCCTTTTGCTTTGGGTATACAATACCCCACAAACTCAGTGAATAAAGAAGAGATGTTATGTCCCTTGACTACACATTTGACTCCCTACAATCCATGCAGCGCCAAGAACTCGAAGAGCTAGCTGCTCGCATGATTCAAAGACTTGTACCCGAAGACGCAATGAAAGAACTGTTTACCTTCGAGCAAGAAGAGGTGGAGACAGAGGAGCGGCTACAAGCGGCTCAGTTTGATGCGTTATTACGAATGACAGCCATTGCTCTGTCTGAGCTTCAGCTCGCATTTTCTGAATCAGGCAACCCTCAGCAAAACATAGAGCGAATGACTCGTCTGATCTTATGGCACTTCTACGCTATTTCATTCCATCTGGAAAACGCAATTACACTAAAAGTGCATTGTGACAAAGTCGAAGAACTTCTGAACCAAGCACCTAAGGATGCCTTTGCTTGGGTGAAAGCGCTCACCGACCTTTTGCATCATTATGCAAAGCTCAATGAGCAACAAAGTTAAATTATTCGATCCTATTCAAGTGCCTACTTTAAAGTACTGATAGCCTCTCAACAAATAACTATCAAATCTGCGAATGAATCCTGCTATTCTGTTCATAGGAAATGATACAAGGACATGCTTTGCGGTACGCAGTAGTAGGCACTCTCACACTTATAGCCTCAGGCTTTTCGTTTGCTGATTCACCTTCACCAAAAGAAGTCGGTGAAACGGACCAATGCTTGAGCCAATCAGACCAAGCTCGTCTTCTCGATAAGGCTTTTGATTACGTTAATACCAAGTTGTGTCAACCTGCCCTTTGGTTCGACAGCTTTTTCGTTGATGAACGAACCGATCAAGATGCCAGAGCCGGCACACAGTTTCGCTGGTACAACGATTTTGCTTATGTAGAAGGCAAGGGGTACGAGTTCGAAACTAAGTTGAAAGCACGTCTTCACCTTCCGGGTATTACCCAAAGACTCAAACTCGTATTCGAATCCGATGAAGAAAGTGATGTGTTCGATCTGCTTCCAAGCTCCCAAGAAGAGGCCGAAAGCACCTTTGGACTTCGCTACGATTGGTTGAGTAAGGAGCGAACTAACTTCAATATTAAGGTATCCGCCCGCCCTAGCATTGAAGGCAGATTCAAATACACCTACCCCATTACCAATGCAACGGTTGCTCGTTTCACACAACGCATTTATCAACGTAAGAAAGTGACTGGCGAAATCACCGAGTTCGATATCGATCACTCGCTCAATCAAGATTTTCTACTGAGATGGTCTAGCTTCGCGCGCTACGAAGATGACATAAAAGGTTGGGATTTAGGTACAGGCCTCACCCTCTATCAGCACATTTCACCGACACAAGCACTCAACTATCAAGTCACTACAACAGGTACGAACCGTCCATTTCGATACATTGACGACACTCAAATATCGATCACCTACAGACAGAACTTCTTTAGAGACTGGCTCTATTTTGAGTTAAAACCTCAATACAATTGGTACAAAGAGGAATACGACCCTAGATTTGAAGAGGCCAAGTTTACCTTAAGGCTTGAAGTGCTGTTTTATAACATATAGACATACAACATACCATATTGCAAAACAATCATTACAGAGAATTAATACAAAGCTCTGTGCATATGTAAATATATGACTTCATTCCCATAAATAACCAATAGCAATACTACTAATCCCATACATAAGGTGAGATTATCTAGCTTTCTATCAAAATAATTATATAAAGGAAGACAGTATGAGGAGCGGATCCATTTCGTTCAAAATTTCATTGCCACTAATAGGAATACTGGTCCTATTCGCAGCATCTACCCTATTCGCGGTTATACAAGCGAATCACCAACAAACTCTCAACGCTCAGCTCAATGACAAAGTTCAGCCCACCGTTGACAGCATGGCCGACGCGTATCGCGATCTTTACCAAGTAATGGTCGCGGGTACTGGGATCGCTATGGCTAAAACCGAGCAAGAGATCGAGCACCACACGTTTGAATTTGAGGACAATGCTTATAAAGCGATTCCTCGAATGAAAGCGGTTCAACCACTGATTGATGACGGTATTTTGCCTCCGCAAACTCAACAAGACCTCAAGGCACTAGTCGATGCAACTCAGCGTTGGATCGATCTTTACGAACCTATGTTTGCTCAACCCGCAACGGCGGCTCAGTACTTTTCTGAGCACCAAATTGAGTTCACGCAGGAATTCACTACGATTCGTAAACAGCTAAAAGAAATCAGTAACCGAATCGACGAAGATCAAATGTCTCTTCGTCAGCAAGTTACCGACTCCATTGAGTTTGTAAAAGTCGTGGTTGAAGTTGCCGTAGTATTAGCGGTCATAGCAGGCGCATTCACCATTTGGGTCGCTAAACGCTTTGTCATTCAGCCGATCAAAGACATCGAATCTGCAATGGCTGATATTGCTCAAGGTGATGGTGACCTCTCTCAGCGCCTGGAGGTTAAAAGTAATGACGAAATTGGTAACTTAGCTAAGTCATTTAACCTCTTCATCAGTAAAATTCATACAACCGTCGAAGAAGTCATTGTGGCCTCTAACGCGGTACGTTCAGAAATGGAGAACATCAAATCTCTTACCCAGAACATCGCGGTATTCAGTGCGAATCAGCAGCAAGAAAGCGAATTTGTCGCGACCGCCGTTCATGAAATGCAAGTCACCAGTTCGACCGTAAGTGACAACGCAAATGAGGCTGCTGGCGCGAGTGGTAACGCCACCCAAGAATCAACGCAAGCTAGTGGTATTCTCGACCATGCTGTTGAATCTATTCAAACCCTATCAGGTGATATCGATAACGCTAGCCAAGTCATTCATACGCTAGACAAAGACGTTGGCAGCATCGTATCTGTACTGGATGTCATTCGTGACATTGCCGAACAAACGAACCTACTGGCACTTAACGCGGCAATCGAAGCCGCTCGAGCAGGCGAACAAGGCCGAGGCTTTGCTGTTGTGGCCGATGAAGTACGCTCACTTGCTAGCCGCACTCAGAGCAGCACGGGTGAAATTCAGTCCATGATTGAACGCCTACAAAGCGGCGCTAAACAAGCTGTAACCGTGATGGAGTCAAGCAAATCAAGTAGTAACCAGACCATTGAAATGGCGGGTTCGGCTTCAGACTCTTTGGCTACCATTCGACAAGCCATCGAGAAGATGAACGAAATGAATACCCAGATTGCTTCTGCTGCTAGTCAACAATCCAATGTTAGCCACGAGGTAAACGTCAATGTTCAGCGTATTGCAGACAACAGCCACCAAATGGTGGAAATGGTTAACAGCGCCGATAACGCCTGCATAAGCCTTTCAGAACAGTGTGAGAAACTTGATCATTTAGTCGCAGGTTTCAAGGTCTAATCCAAAGTCATCATAAAATCGTCTAAAAGCCACTCAACAGGGTGGCTTTTTTT
>NZ_JYJP01000016.1 GCF_001012815.1 Vibrio mexicanus | reverse complement strand
GATGAAAGGCGCGCCTTATATATCCAAAGCACTTGGCGTAACGGGTTTAGATGCCCTCACACGTATAATGGGCTTCATCCTCATCTGTATCGCATTCCAATTTGTATTCGATGGCCTAGGAGGTTATCTGGCAAGTGAACGTTTCATGGAACCGATTTTAGAGGCTATATCATTGAATAAGGCCTAGCGTTAAGCTAGCAAGAAGACACCTTGCGTGAATTTCTATCTTAGTTGGAATTTCCCGCGATAGCCCTACATTGTATGGATACGATGTCACTAGCCACCAAATTAGAGCGATTTAAATCCAAACGTTCCGTTTATGTACAAACGGAACGTTTAAGTACAAAGTGCCCTCAATGCGTCTTTGCTCTGTTGGCATACTTCGTCACCCTTTCTAGTCATGTGCGCAGTAATGATCGCTCCCTCCTTCATGATACAAATAGCATTCAAAAGCTGAGGATTATCATCGGTTAATTTACTTTGAATTAAGCGCTTAACCTCACTTTTGTGGAAAGAGCAATACTTAACAATGTCGCTGTCAACGTCACTAAACTCTGCCGATGTATTGATGAAAAAGCACCCTCTGAAGTCCCCGAGCTCACTGGCTTCACCATTGAACCAACGATTCAAACCATCAAATAAATCAGAGACAAGTTGCTGTTCAGAAGAGGCGTCACTCAAGGTTAGTTCTAACCAATGCATAAAGTTGGCATGCCTTTGCTCGAGCGTTGCATGAATCAAAGCCTCTTTGCTGTCGAAGTGACTGTAAAGCGTTCGCTTCGCAACGCCAGAGACTTTAAGAACCTCATTAATACCAACCGAGTGAATACCCTGAAGATAAAACAGATCGAGGGCTGTATCGATTAACTGTTGTCGTTTCTTATTCATTGCCTACTAGCCAAACACCCTATCAAAAACGTTTGACAATAGTAGACCAAGTTGTCTACCCTTTCAATGTAGACAGACTGGTCTACTATTTTATAAGCACACACGAGCACACGAAAATGAATAACTACATTGTTTCTTGTTTAGCCGGGATTGGGGCCGCCATTGCCATTGGCGTACTGAGCCATTTGGAAGCGTCACTCATAGATATCGCATTTATCATGGCACCATTTGGCGCAACAACAGTATTGGTATTTGGGCTGCCAGATAGCCCGTTAGCCCAACCCAAAAATGTGATTCTTGGGCATTTAGTAACTGCATCTATAGGTGTTGCTTTCACCCAGTTTATAGGGGTAACTCCCGTTACATTGGCTATCGCGACTGGGCTTGGTGTTTCGCTGATGTTACTGACCAAAACCACACATCCGCCAGCGGGAGCAAATCCGATTTTGATCATGTTAACTGCGCAAAGCTGGGCATTCTTAATAACCCCAGTGCTTACCGGTGCCGTATTGATAGTGTTAGTGGGTAAGGTATTTAAGATAGGTAGAGCAAAGTTTACGGCTATGTACTCTTGAGCTAAGGGAAAGCCTGTATTAAGGCTTCTTTATTTGTTATTCAAACCACTATGCAGGTATGCTATATCGATTTCAATAAACGGCAGTAGACTGCTAGCTACTGCCGCCAACAATAAAAAAGTTACCAGTCGTCGTAAGGATCTGGCTGAGCGATGCTGTGAGCGGGATCGTTCCAAGGCCAAGGCACCTGCTGCTCAAAGAGCGTCAATGCTTCTGTTCCCGCATGGCTCTCGCGGATCGCTGGTAGAGTCTGGTTGCAGTGGAACGCTTGATTCTCTGTGGAAGTCGCTATGGACTGAAAATAGCGGGTCAAAACTGGTAAGTACTCGGCTTTGTCCACTAGTGACAACACTGCATCTGCTAACACAGGCTTGTCCTCTTGACCGAACAGTCGCCCACAACAGGACCAAGCCGCAATCTTATCGATAAGGGTCGCAAGCATGTCGGCGCCATCAGCTCGTAGGCAAGCGAAGGGAACAGGTTATACTCACTGGCCGTCTCGACTAGCTGAGGTTGCAGCGCGGTGAAACAGAAAAACAGGGGTAAGATCGTGTCATGTGTAGCCTTTGCCTGTCGTTCATAGTTAGCCTGCAACGCTGGCAGGCTATTCAATAGTGAGTTTAAGGTCGCGACGCCATGTTGACGGCATTGCAGATCGGCACAGAAAAAGTTTATCTGGCCACTTTTCATCGGCTCAACCACTTCGTTTCGAGGAACACGCAGCTGTGCCCGTTGAGCGGGTATAGCTTGTGTAGCAATCAGCGCAGCACTATCTTCGGTTCTGACCCCAGCTTCGCAAGCCTTGGGTACATTGGCCCACCAAAGTTTGGCCCATTCCCGGTCGCCCTGTGCTAAAAGCAGTTGAGTCTGGTCACCTTGGTTGATGCACTCAAGCAGGTAGCTCTCTTCATGCTGAGAGAAACTTTGCCCAGGTTTCGCATGCAGTGCGGTAGGTCCATGGATAATCTCACCTTGACGAGTGAGACACTGAACCAGTCCTCCTTGCCATGCCAACCAAAAATGTTCACCTGCACTATCAAACTGGACATCGGTCAGGCATTCTACCAATGACTGCCAAGCCTCATTGTGTTGGTGACTGACGTCGCCATTGGCAATCGCGTCTAGAGACTCGATGATCTCATCACGATCAAAATCATCGGCGATCTCGTCGCCACTCAGGTAGCGTACCGTTTTTGACCAGAGCAGACGTTGTGAGTAAAGATCGACTAATTGCAACGCAAAGCCATACCGACTGACTCCCTTGTCATCTGTGATGGCCTCGACGGAGCTGGTGTCTGCACAAAGCAGTGTTCCCGCTTGGCGATCAACAAAAAGGGTTTTACGGAAACTCAAGGGATCAATCGTGGGCTTACTGGCAAGCTCAGTAGTTTGGACTTCCATGGTATTAGCATTAAAGCGCACGACGGAATGCGTTCGAAATTTATAGCCCGGCTTGCTACTTCGTTGATAGCAGGCCCATTCACCCTGTGACAGCAGGACCAAGGTGCCTTCTTCAAAATCGAGGTCCATGGGACGGTCATAAATCAATTGCAGCTTAGCTAGATCGAGCCCGAACAAACGTTGACCGGAGGGTCCGTCGAGTTCACTCTCCGCTGCAAACCACAAGGTATTGCCTATAAACCACGCATCTATAAAAGGACGCAACTGCATATCCAGTACGGGTTCGACCGTACGGTGGTCACCCTCGTGAAACGGCCACCGATACAGCTTTCCCCATGAATCCATGGCCAAAAGGGTTGTATTATCTAACCACTGCAGCAAGACAAGCTTGTGCTCGCTACCAGCCAATTCATACTGACTTAAACAAGTGCCCTCCCCCTTCAAGCAATGCACCTGCACCTGGTTTAATCCACCGTGAAAGAATAATTTAAATGATACCAGCTCACACTGGGCTGAAATACTCTGCGTCATACTCTGCTTAAATCCCTTGAGGTATTACATGGCGATCCCATGGGCTGCTCAGTCCATTAATGATCGAGAACGCATGGTTCTTTGGAGCGTGAGAGTTACCGATTGGCTCTGCTATTCCGAATCCCACTTTCTCTTAATTCAATATCTTACACACCCAGTGGTTACACGAGCGATTTACTAACACTGGTCGCCGCTGGCTTGGAAATATCATTCTGTACGGATTAACAAATAATAGGTTTTGCACACATCACTATCTTTACGTCACCGACAAAAAACGTCAATGTTATCCATGTGATAGAGTTCTCTTTATTCACTCTAAAGGCACGGTTCATACATAGTGCATGCGACAACCGTTCGTGAAAGGAACAAGGCTGACACTCGGCGGAAAAGGTGCCAAGTGTTTAAAATCCACTTCCACCGTTTCTCGATGTGTGGTTTTCTAAGAACATTTGCTTATAGGATTTGGTCTGTAAAGCCGAGTCTGTTAATCCAAACTTACTCGCTAAGTTTTCAAGTTCAACTTTATAGGTGTCTAGCATCGATTCATCGTCTGTCATGATTGCGAACTCTGCAAAGTCACCAATGCCATTTAAAGTGTCTACCGTGATGTGAAACTTACCGACGAAATAGATACTTCGCGTTTTAGTTGCTTTCAAAGTGACTTCGTAACCCATGGTTTGAAGCATACTTTTGGCGCTGTTAGCATCGGCAATGTTCGTGGCCTCACATCGGTCTGCTTCGGGACCTTTAACAATCCAAAGCTTGATGCCTGATGGCTCCATTATGCGAATACAGACACTCTTGTTCTGCTGCTTCAAAGATTTATCAGGCGTATCGAAATACCAATCGGATTCTAGATTATCCTCTAGCATTATTTCGTGAGGCATTTGTTTTAAAACGTCTAAGAAACTGGTCTTAGACTCGACGCGGTACTTAAGCTCTACCTCATACTTCCCTTTAAAATGCTCGTCGCTCATTTGGCCATCCGTTAGAAAAAGAGAATATTATCATTGACGTGTGCAGCTAAACTTGAGCATACACATGTTGCTCAGCGGTAAGCGCTCTAGCGGTTGTATTTAACCTTATTCAATATTTCTTTCAGGTCATGCGTTTGTTCTAGGTTAACATCGTAAATGTTCGCCAGAGCGCAAACGTAGTACAAAACATCATATAGCTCTTCAGCAATCGAGCCTTTTAGGTCTTCCAAATCGGGTTGACCGCCTTTCCCACTGCGAATAGATTCAGACAACTCACCCACTTCTTCGACTAATTTGAGAAAATAGTGCTCTGGTAAATCGGGAGCATAATCAAACTCTTTAATGTGACTTTGCAACTCAGATAACTTCATAATTTCCTAGTTCGGTTTTCGATCTGTTTATTTGTTTAAAGACGTCAACAATGTCGATCCCTAACGCTTACGATTCTCCTCAGTATCGTAACTAATTAGCTTATCCACGTTCTTGAGTTGGACTCCAACTTGGTTAAACGCCATTTGGATTGTGGCTGAGACATGCTGTGGGCCTTCTGAGTTTAGAAACTTCGCTCTATCTTGATTCGTTTCGAATACACAGGCAATTTTTAAACTCTGAGGAAAAGCAGAATACTTAACGGTGTGCGTTACCCATTGAAAACCTTCATAGCTTTTCAACGTACCTTCACATACATCGGTCAACACATCTCTAATTTGGTTTTCGATCTTCTTGTCTGATTTGCGCATTATGCAAACGTCCTATGTAGTGCCTTAAAAGGTTCTTGGTGAATATGATATTAAGCGGTATTGGACCCTGTCTCTGTTTGAAATACAAGGTGTCATAAATGCTCAGCAAGCCCAACAACAGACATCCAAATGTTCAGTTCTGTTTAGAGGCTATCCAGCAGATAACTGAGCCGATGCTCACCATCGACGCCCCAGCCAAAAGCCAACACCGAGAGATTCTTCCAGTAGAAGTGCTGCAAACAAAGCTGAAAGCACCGGAGTAAAATAAGAAGCGGTCGCCAGTACGGTAACATTGCCATGTAATATGCCAATATTCCATGCGGCATAGCCTAAACCCATCGCACAGGAAACCAACACAAGATCGATAAGCACTCTGGGTGAAAACGTCATTACCGGGTTTTCGCTCAGGCCAAGTTTACACCACAAGACCGTAGCCGTGAGCATAAAAAATGGCGTAATCCCATTAAACCCTTCCGCGGCTTTCTTGGTGTATACGCAATAGACACTCCAAATGACTGCTCCAGAAAAAGCGAGCCCGTAGCTTAATGGGTTGCTGATGATGTTGGCCCCCATCTCTGTTAGCGAAAACCCATCATCCCCAGCAAGCACTTTGCCAACTCCACAAAGACAGATGATCATCCCAACGAACATCATCAATGACATTCTTTTTCCGCTTACAAGAAGCGCAAGCACTAAGGTGAAGCTTGGCCATAAGTAGTTAACCATACTCACCTCGATCGCTTGTTTACTGGTAGTGGCGAAACCCACGGAAAGCGAGAGGCACAGCTCGTAGACAACGAAAAGCAAACCACCCAAAATGAGATAACGGCGAGGAAACTTGGCAAGATTTGGAAAGCCGACTGCCACAAGCAGTACAACTGAGCTAAGCGTATAAATCATCGCCGCTCCGCCTACCGCGCCTAAAGCCTCAGCAACGGTTCTAATCAAACCAACCGCAGTGCTCCACATCAATATGGCAACTAAACCGATGGCGGTGGCTTTACTGTATGTCATTGAGGCAGTTTTCCTTAAGAGAGCGAGAGAGACCTTAGATATTCCATGATGCAAACCGAAATGAATGTACGCGTGGGATTGCTTCTAGAATCCAAGATGAGCTGAGACTTAGATAGAGCAAAGTGTCTTGAAAAAGAAGCTAACTAAAGTGGTTCAGCATTTTATTGAGAAGTGTTGTAATGAAGCTCTAGTTCGATGTTTAAGTCATCGTGCTTTTTACGACTCTTTCGCTTCTTTTGCCTCTTGTTCTTGCTGTTTTAACTTCTTATCTTGATCGAAGTGCCATTTGATGGCGAAATATCCAGCGACCCCAAGAGCAATTAACTTAATTGCCATTGCCACGTACGGAAAATAGTCTAACCAATGACTCATCGCATATCTCCATTTTGTTGAATACTGCTCACTCAACCTGATGAACACTATCAAAACTCAACGCGCCGAACTGAACACGCTGTCCAGATTTATCTTAACCACCAAACCAACCAATTGGTATTGTGAATGTTTTTAGTGACTTACCATGGCAGGAATATATGCAGTATAAATTTAATTGTCAATTTTATAAAACACCATTTCACCTGAAACTATCCTTTTCGAACTGCACGTACACCACCACACATATCTCTAAGCGCTATACTCTGTTAAACTCCGCCCCTTCAAAACTGAACTTATAGATACCTATATTCCTAAGCACTATGGCCACCAAAATGATGACTGACGAAAAAAGAATAGAACTGCAACAAAACAATCCACTGCACGGGTTAAAACTCGAAACCATGTTGCAAGAGTTGGTGGACTTTTATGGCTGGGACATTCTCGACGCCGCCATGCGTTTTAACTGCTTCAACACCAATCCTTCTATTGCCAGTAGTGTGAAGTATTTGAAGAAAACCGAATGGGCAAGAGAGAAGTTAGAGAACTTTTACCTCTACCGCTTTAAGCGCATGCCACGCGCTAGTGTGGAAGAGTATGATTTGCCACCGAGAGCGCGTACTTTCCGTCATGGTCTCAAACCTAAAGAGCCGATGCCACTTACGGTAGATTCGATTCTAAAATCTCAAGCGAAAGCCGCCTCGTCTTTCAAAGAACGCTCTGGTCGCGGACGTTCACAGCGTCGATAGTCAATCATAAGATGAAAAAGAGCCTCGCTTGTTACATCAAGCGAGGCTCTCTATTTTTCTCTCTCAGTTCTAGCCGCCCAATAGAGATTCGACGGTTTAGTCGTTGTTCTGTGGATTGCGTTTTTTCTTCTTCTTTTTTCCTGTGCCAGCAGGTTTTGGTTGCGGCCGCATAGGTAAGAAGTACGCTTCGCTTTGGTCGTCTTCAACTTCAAAGCCTTCTACCTGTTCACGCTCAAGACGGAACTTGTTTTTCTTCTCAATAACTTTGAAGTGATGATAATCATCGTAATCAATCAAAGATAAGCCAAGGCCAACTTCACCCGCACGGCCGCTTCGACCGATTCGGTGCATATAGTCTGCTGGGCTACGCGGAAGATCGAAGTTAATTACAACAGGCAGTTTTTCAATATCCAGACCGCGCGCTGCGATATCGGTTGCGATCAACACTTGGATCTCACCAGACTTGAATCCTTCAAGCACACGGGTACGAGCACCCTGCCCTTTGTCGCCGTGGAACACTTCTGCTGTGATTCCGCGTTTCGACAGTTTCTGAGCTAGGTGGTTACACGCGCTCTTCGCATTCACGAAAATCAACGTTTGACGCCATTGATATTGCTTAATCAAATGCGCCAGTACCGCTGTTTTCTCGCCTTTATTAACACTAAACACACGCTGAACCAAAGTGCTCTCTTCTGCGCTTTGCAGTTGAACTTCAACCGGATCGCTCAATAGGTGCTGAGCTAATGTCGTCACTTTGTCTGGGAACGTCGCCGAGAACAGCAAGGTTTGCTTCTTCTCTGGCAACAGTGCAAGAATTTTGTTTAGTTCTTCCGTAAAGCCAAGACTCAGCATGCGGTCTGCTTCATCAAGCACTAGCGTTTTCACTTCATCTAGCTTAATCGCGTTGCTCGATACCAAATCAAGCAATCGACCCGGTGTTGCCACTACGATGTCGCAGCCACCACGAAGTGCGAGCATCTGCGGATTTACTGATACGCCACCAAACACAGCAACCGTTTTGATCTTGTCTCTTAAGTGGTACGAGTATGATTTAACGTTATAAGCCACCTGCGATGCCAGTTCACGAGTCGGTACAAGGATCAGATGAGAAACGTAGTTGCCGCGGCGACTGTTCGATTCACCTTGCTCAACAATCTTTTGCAGAATAGGTAACGTAAACGCTGCCGTTTTACCCGAACCTGTATTAGCACCACCGATGATATCTCGCCCTTCTAGAACACAAGGGATAGTATGCGTTTGGATTGGGGTCGGCTGGCTATATTCTAACTCGGTGAGTCGTTCTACTAGAGTTGGAATTAGGCCGAGATCGGCAAATGTTGCTTGTGGTGTTTGATCGGTCATTGCGATGAGGGGCTCAGTGCTTAATTTAAGGCCGTGTATCTTATTCTATTTAGCGCAAGGATGTTAGCGATATTGCATCATTCAGGCAGTTAACCGCCGTGTTGGTGGCACTCCATCCAATAGCTAGTCGCGAATTTTTCCGTGAGCCCGCATGGTTATAACACTCGCTTCCACTTCCCCTCCATAATAACAAAAAATTATCATAATGATGATTATTGATAATTTACCATCTCAAATTTTTGTACCTATACTTCTCCATATCGAAACGAACAAACAAATACTCAAATATAAAGTTAGGAGAAAGTCATGAAGATGAATCACGTAGGTATCATGGTCGGTGATATGGACAAAGCGGTTGAGTTCTATACGAAAGCGCTTGGCCTTCGTATAGTGATGAACAACACTAAAGTTCAAGAAGAACGCGAGTCAGCTATTGGTCGCATGTGTATCGCGGTTTTCGGTGAAGGCTTCAAAGGTTTTAATATTGCTCACCTAGTGACGACTGATGGTATCGGTGTTGAACTCTTCGAAATGGTAGATCGTGATGAGCGCCACAACGTAGATTTTTCTCGCCTTGGTATCTTCCACTTCTGTCTTCAGTTGCCAAAAGAGCAGTTTGATACCGCGATTAAACGTGTTGAAGAGTATGGAGGTAAAGTGCGTATGGATATTATGCGTTACCACCCAGAAGATGAGCTAAAACAAGCGCAAATGGTTTACCTAGAAGACCCGTTTGGAAACCTTTTCGAGTTCTACTCTCACTCTTACGAAGATACTTACGCTTCCGATTACGAGTAATCGCTTGCTGTTAACATACAGCGTCACAAGGCTTAAACGAATAAAGGATTGGTAGAGATACCAATCCTTTTCTTTTTTGTTTGAATCTAAATAGCTTAGCTTTATCGCTTAGGCTTTACGTGAAGCTTCGTGCTGCTCCACGATAAACGCAATCGCTTCATCACTTAAACAAGATTTGCTGACGTATTGGCGCTGTTTGCCAATATGGAGGATGAAACCTAAATCGCTTTGTTCGAGTTGGTCGATCTGTTTCCATTCGAGCATTCGAACATTCTTGCCACTGGTATAGCTCAAACCATTGGTGTCCACTTTGATAGAGACTTTACTACCGTTGCTCATGCTCCATCGTTGTCGCCATAGCCACCATGTTCTTTTGAAGTAAACACTGCACGCTTCAACAATACTCAACACAATAAAGAACCAACCAACATATCCACTTGGTAATAATTCAAACTCAACCAACGCCCCACCAAACATCAGAAATATGAAAGCTTTAAAATACGATTTTGGAAAACTCGCAGGTGTGCTAGTTTGGTCGTAGCACTCTGCGAAGAAAGTCTTGTCGAGGGTGTATTCTGTGTTGAACTCGTATTCTTGTTCTTTAGACATAAGGATTTACTATCGATTGAATGGACATACAGTTTTGATTGTGACGCATTGTATCGCTTCCCTGCCCTTTTCTTTAGCGCTATCACACCTTTAATTGAATCAAAGTGATACGAAGTGCTCGCAGAAACGCCGTAAACGTCAATTTTTAGAATAACTTAGACTAGGTGCCCGACTTTTTGAATGAGTGCCGCGACATTCTTCACTTCAAGCTTTTTCATCACGTTAGAACGGTGTACCTCGATAGTACGAAGCGATACACAAAGCTCGTCTGCCATTTGCTGGTTCTTCATTCCTTTAATTACCAGATCAAGCACTTCTTTCTCTCGCTTGGTGAGGGCGTTTAGCGCCATTTCATCTTGTAGAGTGTGGAACCGCTTTTCAGAGCTCGTTAACGCAGTATCAATAGCTACCACTAGTTTTTCTACATCAACTGGCTTTTGGAAAAAGTCTTGAGCCCCATCTTTGAGCGCATCCACCGCCATAGGAATATCACCATGGCCTGTAAGATAGATAACCGTCAAGGGACTGTGTTGCTCATTTAAAGCTTGGTGAACCTCTTGTCCTCGCATCTCTGGCATACGACTATCAAGAAGGACGCAACCCGGCTTCTGGATTCGTGCATTGGACAAAAATTCCTGCCCACTCAAGTACGTCTTCACCTCGTATCCATAGCTTTCTAGCAAAAATGACATCGATTCCAGTACCTCTACTTCATCGTCAACAATGTAGATTGGGTTCATGTCGTTACTCATTTTTTGTCTCCTGAATACGGCAGCGTTACGGTGACTATACAACCGTTTGGTGTTGCTTTGTTAAATTCAATATTGCCATGGTGGCTTTCTACCACATCTCGACAAATTGCTAGACCCAAACCAAGGCCATTTTCTTTGGTGGTATAGAAGGCTTGTGTCAATGGTATTGCTTCATCATCAAAGCCTATACCGTTATCTATCACATCAATCACCACGTTACTTATCTGGTACTCCACATGAACTTCGATAGTGAGTGAGTCGCCATCACTGGCTCGACTCACACAGGCATCTTTTGCGTTCACTAACAAGTTTAGTAGCAATTGCTGAATGCCCGTTTCATCTGCGTTTATTGCTTGGTTCATGCCAAAACTAGAGATGATAACCTCCACACCGTGGCGTTGAAATTCAAAATCTAGTAGCTCTATACATTCGCTAACCACGAGGTCTAAATCTATCTCACGTTTTTCAATCGGCTTCTTGTTGATGAGATCGCGAAGGCGTTGAATGATAGAACTGGCTGAGGTTACTTGATGCTGTATCTTATCAATGATCGGCACCATCTCTTCTGGTGTGGTGCCCTTTTGCATCCGAATTTTCATGCCTTGGCTGTAATTTTTAATCGCAGCCAATGGCTGATTAATCTCGTGTGCGATGCTGCTGCCTAGTTCACCTGCTATCGATGTTCGCTGAGCTTGCTCTAATAAAGCACTTTTTCGGCGCAAGTCATTAAGGGTTTCCCGCAATTCAGTTTGGCTACGTTTAAACTTAAGCTCTAAGATGACGTGGTAAATCGCCATAAAAAACACCATCAACAAACCAAAACCAACAGGAACTCTATTTTGCGTGAGCCACTTATTGAGCTTCTCACCAAATGGCGTTTGCAATGGGTGCATGTTCAATTGCTTAAAGGCTTTATCCAATTGCACCGATGGCGCTGGATGCATCCATCCTACGTTGTTCGCCGCTTTAGCGGCTAGGTGGTCTTTCGGCATAGCTAGAAGTGCCTGCGCCACCAAACCACCAATATAAGTGGGGGCTCGGTCGGTCATGGCAAACGTCCAGTTTGGATAAAGATCGGTACTCACCGTGCATACTGAATTAGCCGGATTTTGTGCATTAATCACGCGTACAGAGATAATATCGACCTCACCCGCTTCCACCATTGCTTCCAAAGTACAAGCAGGAACGATGACCGAATCGTATCTGTCATCCAATAGATCCAATATTAGACGGTCGGTTGGCGGCCCAGTAAATTCGATATTGCGAAAGTACTGATTATTGAAGTGATCGAGCTTGTCTAGTTCATAACGAAACGCTAGATAGCCGCCAAAGGCCTTGTCTGATACGGCGGCTAAACGAACCCCACTTAAATCGCTGAATGTTTGGTATTTCGAGTCTTGCTTAACCAAGACAACAGATGCAATCGATTTGTTTGGAATATCGCTGTATGCGGTTCTTTGAGTAGCAAGCCAACTCACAGGATAGGAGCGCGCGAGAGTCGTTGCCTGCCCTGGACTGGTCAAGAAGAAATCTAGCCAGCCATGCAAGAAGGCATCTTCCAACTGCTCAAAGTTATAGGTATGCAAATTAAACTTGTACTCAGGCAATTGCTGCTCAAGAAAGTCGATAGTCGGTTGCCAAGTATCTCTGGCGTGAGCATGGCCACGCAATGCAAGCACGCCTACTTCAAACTCTTCGAGCTCGTCTTCTTCGGCCCATGTTGGCGCAGAGATGAGAACAAGCGAGAGAGCGAATGATACGGCTAAATGTGGCAAGTTATGAAAAAACAAGTCAAAAAATCATCGGTTGGATACGTCACGGTTATTTTACCATCAACCAACCTCTCCAATTTGTTGCGTTAGATCAATCACACATCAGTATTGTGGGAAACCACAATACCTACTAAGTAGTAAATCAATAAAAATCCCCCCAGAGCAATGGCCGCAACGTATAACGTCTTGAGTATTAACAAATAAGAATCAAACTCATTTAGCTACTACACCTTAATTTCGCGCCAAAAGAATCCAAAGTCGACGCCTTCCTAATAAAGGTAGACGGCGATGAAACTTTTATACATTTTTTAATTTATGGATATATAACAATGAAAAAATCAACAATTGCACTGGGCGCAATCGCAGCAGCGGTCGCTATTGGCTACACGACTTATAACTCTATGTTTAGTACTGAAGCCGTAGCGGTGGATGAGTCGGTTCTAGCAACTAAGCTATCAGAATACGCAAACGCTGAAAGCTTTATTACCGCAGAGCAACTAAAAGCGCTTATGGACAGTGAAGAAGATGTCGTTGTAATCGGCGCTCTTAACCCACTTCGTCCAGACTCACCTATTGCGGGTTCCCACACTATGTGGCGCGGTGACTACTCTGCACAAAGCGACGCATACGAGTTCGGCGGTATGCGTAATACCACTGAAGAGATGGAAGCGCTTCTTGGTCACGTAGGTGCAACCCCTGACTCAACTATCGTTGTGTACGCAGCAGGCTCTCACCATGATGCAGCTCGTATCTTCTGGCAAGTTCAAAACCTAGGCCACGAAGATGTTCGCTACCTTGACGGCGGCCTAAACGCTTGGATTGGTGCAGGTTACGCAACAGGCAACGCAAATCCTCCTGTTAAAGCGACGAGCTACGTAGCACCAAATCCAAGTGCTCAAGAAGAAACGCTGGCGACTCTAGACATGGTATTAAACGCTCAGCAAGACTCTGACTGGGTGATTATTGATACTCGTGGTGACGACGAATTCAACGGCACAACAACGGTTTCTGGTGCATACGGCCCAGGTAAAATTCCTACCAGTGTTCACATCAACTGGACCCAAACAGTCAATGGCGACACGACTCTTAAAACAGCTCAAGAGCTGAAAGACCTATACGGTGACCTAATCGAAGGCAAAAATGTGATTGCTTACTGTCAATCAGGTGTTCGCTCTGCTCATACAGCACTTGTTCTTAAAGAGGTACTAGGCGCAGAGAACGTTTACAACTACGACGGTTCTTGGATCGAGTACAGCCACGAGCACTACGAGCAAAACAACCAAGACGTAAAAGTTTCAAACGGCAACAGCTAATAGCAGCGAGAATACAATTCAATGAGCAATGTAATTTTCAGCCAAAAGCTGTATGACACAGCCCAAACGATTGTTGACGGCTGTATGGGAGATGCAGATCCGGCATGTCAAACGGCATGCCCAATGCACACCGACGTTAAACAATATGTTCGTCTAGCTGGTGAAGGTGACCTACAGGGTGCGCTTAACGTTATTCGTAACAAACTTTTTCTTCCGCAAACACTGGGGCGCATTTGTGCGCACCCATGTGAGCAAGCGTGTCGTCGTAACACTGAATTTGGTCAGCCAATCAGTGTAGCTGGCATCAAGCGTTTCGTTGCTGAACAAATGGATAAGCAAGACCAATGGCCGCTAGATATCGCTAAAGCGACTGGCAAGCATATTGCAATTGTTGGTGCTGGCCCAGCGGGCGCGCAAGCGGCAATCGAACTGCGCCGTCAAGGCCATGAGGTCACCATCTATGAAAAGCTAGACGTGTATGGCGGCATGATGCGTGTTGGTATTCCAGAGTACCGACTACCGCGTGACGTTATCGACTTCGAATACAGCTACCTAGACATGCTAGGCATTACTACCAAGTTCGGTGTAGAGATTGGTAAAGACATCACGTTTGAAGCCCTACGCAATGAACACGATGCGGTTGTTCTTGCCCACGGTGCTCACGTTGGTTCAATCATTCCGCTACCGGGCCACGACAACGATGGCGTGTTCTCTGCAGTGGAATACTTGAAAGAGATTTCTGAAACTCAACAGTTCCCTCGCGCTGGCAAACATGTAGCAGTGATCGGCGGTGGCGACGTTGCGATGGATTGTGCGCGTTCTTCTTGGCGTATCGGCGCTGAGGAGGTTTATCAATGTTCACTAGAGAGCATGGAGAACCTACCGGCAAGCCAGATCGAGATCGATGAATCACTTGAAGAAGGCGTTGAGTTCAACGCAGGATGGGGCCCAGTTGCTATCGAACATAAAGATGGCAAGGTGACGGGTTTAGTTATCAAGAAAGTTCTGTCTATCTTTGATGAGCAAGGCAACTTCGCTCCTCAATACAGCGATGAGAGCAGAACAATCGAAGTGGACACGGTTATCTTTGCAACGGGTCAAATCGTTGCTGACATTACCGATGGCGCACTAGAACAAACTCGTGGCGGCCGCTACGTTGTGGACAAGCAAACTCTTGCGACAAACCTGGAAGACGTGTTTGTGGCTGGCGATGCGTGTGGTGGTAACATCGTGATCGAAGCGATGGCTCTTGGCCGCAAAGCCGCAATGAGCATCGAGCGTTTCCTAACGAACAAAGCACTGACCGAAGGCCGTGACTTTACTCAAGAGTACGCTTACGAATCTCGCCTAGACGTACCACTTCCAGAAGGCACAAAAGACGTTCGCCGCTTACACGGTGAGCTGCGTGATGCAGACGAGCGCAAAAAAGACTTCAAACAAGTCGATTTTGGCTTTACCGCTGAGCAAATTACCCAAGAAGCCGCTCGCTGTCTTCAGTGTAGCTGTAAGTTGTGTATGAGCGAGTGCATCATGATGAACGACTTTAGCGACTGTCCGAAGACCATGTTCTCTGAGTTTATTGAAAACAAAGAGATGGACCCGAAGCTCGCTTACTCATGTAACGCATGTGACCAATGTACGATTGTTTGTCCGAAAGATTTTCCAATGAAGGATATCTTCCTAGGCGCGCGTGCCGACTTTGTTAAAGCAAATAACGGTGAGTCTCCGATGAAAGGACACAAAGCAATCAAGATGCACCAGTTATTGGGCTTCTCTAAGTTCTTCACAATGGCACGCAAAGCAAGGTAATTCGTTATGAGCAATAAAGTATTTATGCCGGGATGCAGCTTGCCATCCTATTCTCCTGAAGGTGTTGCTGCAATGGCTCAGCACCTTAAGAACGTGTTCCCAGAGATGGGGGCGGTTCAAAAATGTTGTGGTAAGCCTACCGCAGCGGTTGGTCAAACCGAGCTGTTTAAAGAGCGTTACGGTCAACTTCAAGCAGACTTCGACAAAGTGGAAGCTGAAGAAGTGATTGTGGCGTGTCAAAGCTGCTACGGCATGATTAAAAAAGCAGGCGCAAAGCAAAAGCCAGTATCACTATGGAAGCTACTTCCTGAAATCGGTCTACCGAAAGAGTTAGTGGGCAAAGCGAAAGACAGTAATGTGGTTTTCACTATTCACGACTCTTGCTCTACGCGTTACGAGCGTGAACTGCAAGACGGCATTCGTTGGATCTTAAACGAGTTGGGTTACAAAACCGTTGAACCGAAACACACCAAAGACAAAACACGCTGTTGTGGCTTTGGCGGCATGGTTGTTCCAGCTAACCCAGACGTTGCTAATCGCGTTATTCAACGCCGTGTTGATGAGTTCGAAACAGATTACGTTGTGGTTTACTGCGCGGCTTGTCGTGCATCAATGATGGGTGTGGACACCAACTCTTGGCACATTCTGGACCTTGTGTTTGGCCCAGTCGTGATGGAAGGCGATCTTCCACCAGCCAATGTGTTAGCAAGCCCAGTGAAGTCTTGGTTCAACCGCTACAAATCAAAAGCGGGCCTAATCAAGTGTATGACCGTTTAGTATAAGAACGTTTACTCGATAACGTCTTAATAAAGAAGTAGATAAATTATGAAATTTGCAAAAATAGCGCTTATTGCTCTCGCGATCGCATTGGTGATCTTCGTAGCAAAGCAAACTGGCATTTTAGAAATCATCACTGACATCCGCAGCCTACAAGAGTGGATCGCTGGATTTGGTGTTTGGGGTTACGCGGTATTCGTATTAGCTTTTGTGTTCGCATGTGTGTTCATGCTACCGGGTAGTGCATTTACCATTGTGGCGGGAATTGTGTTTGGCCCGGTAAAAGGCGCATTGCTTGCTCTTTTCTCAGCAACTCTAGGCGCAACAGTAGCATTCATCCTAGCTCGCTTTATCTTCCGCGATACCATCGTGAAGAAGTTCGGCGACAACCCAATCTTTAAGAAGATTGATGATGGTGTGGCTCAAAACGGCTCAAGCTTCTTGATCCTAACGCGTCTCGTACCTGTGTTCCCATTCAGCCTACAAAACTACGCGTACGGAATCACAGGTCTAAACCTTGCGACTTACGTCATCGTATCACTGATCACTATGGCTCCAGGTGCTTTCATCTTCGCATACATGGCCGGTGACATCGCGACTAACGGTGTGTCAGCGATGTTATTAGTGAAGTTTGCAGGTGCAGGTCTTGTTCTGTTCGGTATGTCTTTAATTCCAAAGTACATCGCGAAGAAAAAAGGCATCAACATGGAAGAACTTGCGAAGTAGTCCGGTCTATCCCTTTTGTAACATAAAGGACCGTAAGTTAAAGGAAGAGGCTTCGCGCCTCTTTCTTTTGCTTTGAAAGAAGACAAACTACAGGCGAAAATCCAATCTATCTTTTGTAATCAGTCTATTAGACTCACAAATGAGTGGTTCTTATCAGAGTGAAAAAAAGCTATCCTATTGGAATCACTGCCTAGCATTCACATTAGCCATCACGGACTTAACATGAAGAAGCTACTAAGCGCCATTGGCCTAATCCCCATTAATATAGTCATTGCCAGTCACTCTTTTGCCTCTGACTGGTCGAGTATCGAACAGCAAGCTGATGGGCAGACCGTCTATTTTCACGCATGGGGCGGCAGTCAAGAAATTAACCACTACATTCAGTGGGCGGGCGACGAACTTAAATCACGCTATAACGTCACACTCAATCACGTAAAAGTCACTGACATTTCAGAAACCACCACGCGTCTTGTTGCCGAAAAAGCCGCAGGCCGTAACACTGGTGGTAGCGTCGATATGGTTTGGATTAATGGTGAAAATTTTAAATCGATGAAAGACAATCAGCTGCTGTTTGGCCCATTTGCCGAGTCACTGCCCAGCTGGCAATACGTGGATAAGAGACTTCCCATCGATGTTGATTTTTCTACGCCGACAGATGGTTTAGAAGCGCCTTGGGGTGTGGGCCAATTGGTGTTCATTTATGACCAAGAAGACCTCAACAATCCGCCGCAGTCTTTCGCTCAAATGCTTGATTACGCGAACGCCAACCCGAATCGTCTTACCTACCCTCGCCCGCCTGAGTTTCACGGTTCCAGTTTTCTCAAAGCTCTGTTAATTGAGTTGACCGACAATGATGAAGCGTTACAAAAGCCAGTTTCTGAAGTCGATTTTGACCAAATGAGTCAACCGCTTTGGGATTACCTAGACGCTTTCCATAAAGTCGCATGGCGCGGTGGCAGGCAGTTCCCTGCCGGTACAGCTGAGTCGATTCAATTGCTTGATGACGGCCAAATCGATCTTGCCATCACCTTCAATCCAAACGCGGTTTATTCAGCGCAAGCCAATGGTAACTTAGAACCCACCACTACCGCTTACTCAATGCAGGCTGGCGCTCTGTCGAATATTCACTTTCTCGCCATCCCATGGAACGCCAATGCTTCCGCTGGTGCGCAAGTGGCGATCAACTTCTTGCTAAGCCCTGAAGCGCAATCGCGTAAAGGGGATATTGACGTTTGGGGTGACCCTTCAGTACTTGAAAAGCAATACCTAACAGGCAGTGCTAAGAAAGCTCAAGCTCACAAAGCGATTGATGAACCACATCCAAGCTGGCAAGACGCTCTTGAACAAGCTTGGTTACGTCGATACGGAAATTAATCACACGTTATGCTTCGAGCGCTTTACTTCGTTTTAATATTTGTTTGTATCCTCCCTACGGTACCGGGCATCGCTGGAGTCGTTGTCTCCGCATTTGGCTACTTGCTCCTGTCGGTTTGAACGCTTTCTCACTCGACGGGTTTGCGGCCGTCTTTAACTGGGAAGGTGTTTGGCGCTCTATTTCGCTGTCTGTTTACTCTGCTATTTTCAGCACCTATCTGGCTTGTATGATGACGTTCGCCATCTTACAGGCCACGTGGGGAACACGATTGTGGAGAAAGATAGAACTCGCTTTATCGCCGCTGCTAGCCATGCCGCACGTGGCCTTTGCCATTGGTTTTGCTTTCCTATTCGCACCAACAGGCATGGGGGTGCGCGCGCTTCATCATCTATTCGATTATGATCCAAACGGGCAATCGACTGACAGTTTGGCGCTTTTGATTAAAGACCACATGCCCTTGGCCTGATCATCATGTTGGCCTTCAAAGAAGTGCCTTTCCTGCTGTTGATGAGTGTGCCAATTTTACAACAGCTCAAAGTGGATCAAGTTGAGAAAGTCAGCCACTCACTGGGTTACAGCAGCCAACAAGCGTGGTGGAAATGTGTTTTCCCGCAATGGTTTAGAAAGCTACGCTTCCCTATCTTAGCCGTACTAACTTATGGGTTATCTGTTGTTGACGTCGCGTTGATTATCGGCCCGACGAATCCACCAACCTTTGCCGTTTTGGTTTGGCAGTGGTTTAGCGATCCTGATTTATCGCTACTCTCTAGAGCAGCCGCAGGGGCGGTGGTTTTGTTTGGCTTAGCATCCTTGCTGATTGCCTTTGCTCGCTTGGTCGAATGGCTCGTCACTCAATACTTCAGACGTTGGCAATATTCAGGGCGTTGTGGCTGGGCTTGCCGGGCAAGAGCTTGTTCGGGCTTGTTGCTTCATTGGCAACCCTGATGATCCCACTAATGGTGATTTGGAGTTTCGCCCAACGTTGGCGCTTCCCTGACTTACTCCCTAGCCGCTATAGCCTGCGCTACTGGGATCTCGAATGGAATAACATCCTAGGCAACATCGAGCAAAGTGTTTTTATGGCGTTAATCAGTGCAACCATTGCTCTGCTACTGGCGCTAGTCGGCCACGAATATCGTATTCGCTATCGCATGCAAGTGCCGGGTTACATTATCGCAATACCCATGTTGATTCCTCAGCTTTCCGTATTGTTCGGAATGCAAGTGGTCGCGCTCTATGCTCAAAGCGATGCTTACCTGTTTTGGGTCATTTGGTCACACGTTTTTCTTTGCCTTCCCATTTGTGTACCTATCATTAGATGGGCCTTGGCGTAGTTTTAACGAAGGTACATGCGCGCAGCGCTCAGCTTAGGTAAATCTCCGATGCGTGCTTGGCTTAAGGTAAAACTGCCTATCTTGTTGCCGGCCGTTGTCTTCGCTTGGGCTATCGGGATCAGTGTCAGTTTGGCGCAGTACCTGCCAACACTTGTTTTGGGTGCGGGACGTATAACCACCATTACGACTGAAGCAGTTGCACTATCGAGTGGTTTTGATCGCCGTGTAACCGCCATCTACGCAATTTGGCAAGCTCTGCTGCCGTTTATCTTCTTCTTCCTTGCGATTATCGTGAATCGACTTCATGGCAAACATCGCAAGCTAAAAATAAGAGGTGTTTAATCTCATGTCTCTTTGTCTCGAAAATCTCGCCATCAAAAACTCAACGGTGACACTCTGTTCTCATCGTTTCACTTGGAAGTGGAAAAAGGCGAGATAGTGACTCTAATGGGCCCAAGCGGCTGCGGGAAATCCACGTTACTTGATGCCGTTGCAGGTCACCTTTCCGATGAGTTTACCTTCACTGGCACTATCACTTTAGATGATGCCGAGCTAAACAAATTACCTGCTCACAAGCGCTCTGTCGGAATTCTTTTTCAAGATGACTTGCTCTTCCCTCACTTAACAATTTGGGAGAATCTCGCATTTGCGTTGCCTAATTCTGTCAAAGGCATTGAAAGGAAAACACAAGCGATGCGCGCGCTTTCAGATATCGCCTTAGAAAATTTAGCCAATTCATTTCCTGATCAGATATCCGGTGGTCAACGTGCACGTATTGCACTAACGCGAATGCTGTTAGCAAAGCCCAAACTGGCACTGCTTGATGAACCCTATAGTAAACTTGATAAAGACTTGCGAGAGCAATTTCGAAATTGGGTTGTTGAACAGTTGCAGAAAGCCAATATTCCAACTTTGATGGTGACTCATGATGATGAAGACATTCCACAAGGAAGTCGCTGCATCACTTGGCCATGGAACACAGAATCACTCACGGCTTAACTAGCCGATTAGGAAAGTAATCATGCTCGATAGTTTTAGTATTAAGGTCATTCGCTGGCCACTATCAAAAAGCGCGAAGCTACTAAACCACTGGGAGTCACGGCCAATCAAACCACGCTGTTTGGCTTCGCTTTGGGCTGTATGGCCTTCCCTGCTCTTGTTTTTGAGCAGTACACCTTGGCGCTGTTCTTCATTCTCGCCAATCGAATTTGTGACGGGCTTGATGGTGCACTTGCCCGAATTCAGGGAATAACCGACGCTGGAGGCTTCTTAGATGTGAGTCTAGACTTCGTGTTTTACTCGCTGATACCTTTCGGTTTTGTCCTTGCTGCACCCGATCAAAATGCCATCGCGGGCGCGTTTTTGATCTTCTCATTCGTAGGGACAGGCACAAGCTTCTTAGCCTTTGCCATCATGGCTGGTAAGCGCAATATCGACAATCCAGTATATAAACATAAGTCGCTTTACTACATGAGCGGATTAACTGAAGGCACCGAGACCATCGGCTGTTTCATTGCTTTCTGTTTGTTCCCTCAACACTTTGCCATCATTGCCTATGTCTTTGGTGCTGCGTGTTGGTTCACCACCTTTACTCGAATTTATTCAGGTTTCCACACCCTAAATGACCAAACGAGTTAGGCGTCCCAAAGAGATATCCCAATGAACAACGTCAAAAGTGCCCTGCTCGATTACTTTGAACAGTTAAACTATCAACTATGTTCACAACAGGAAGAGTATTACCACTTCAAGCAAAACCGCACCGGCTTGGAAGTTGAACTCGATTTTCGCCTTCTCTTCGATCAATCTCTGTCTGATTGCGATCTCACTGTGAAAAAACACAAAAAGCTTTTCGTCCTAGACGCCAAAGACATTGAAAAAATTGGTATCGAAGCGCTAGAAGCCTTTGCCGAAAAACTGTCGCTACACTGCTCTATGGTGGTGTTTGAAGACGGCTATTTAGAGCAAGCACAAAAAGAGATTTGGATGTTTTTGTCTATTGACCCTCGCAATCGTGACGTATTCAACGAGAGTAAATACTATTCCAAATAATCATTAAAAAAGCACCCAACAAAGGCGCTTTATCAATATCTGATGCGTTTTAACTTTGACACTAAAACGGCAAACCCAACAATTTAACTTCTGACTTTGGCCAGGTTTCATTAAGTGGCAAAACCATCACGTTCTTTGGTGTTTCCCATTCATTGTCTTGGTTCAAAAGTTGGATGTTATCTACCAATTGATAGCCCGATGAACTGTAAACATACACTTCACCAAACAAAACTGAGAAAGCATCACCACGTGCACGGCTCTCTTCGTGGACTTTTGGCAATAGTTTTTTAATCAACCCTTTACCTCGGTAATCGGTGTTTACACACACCTCGGCGATACCGCTAATTGGGAAGGTTTCACCATTCACTTCCACCTGTTTTTCATGTGTCGCAATATGAGCGGCAAGAATATCACCATCCCATAACAGATAGCGGTGCGCCGGCGCTTCTTTGTAGTAGCGCTGGCGACTGAAGATTTCAGGATCTTGCCCATTGAGAAAGCTACGACTGAGTAAGTCACGGAGTTTTTGGTCTAATTCTGGAGAAACATCTTTGTCGTTAATGTATTGATACTGCATTTTCTAACGCCTAAGCCATTGTTGTTATTTGATATACGTCTCTTACAGACTAACTCAGTATTGCTAATCGTGTCGATAAAAAAGTCGATTAGGTAAACACCTAGGTGTTTGCTTAAATGCCGCCCACGGGCGAAAGCCTAATTCTTTTACTTTTAAGGTATTTATATGTTTTCTATCGATGATGTTGTTGTTGCAACAAAAGGTGTTGATTTCGGCCAAATGACTGTAACAGGTCTAAGCAGCGGCGGTTACTACGTTCACGTAAAAGCAGGCGACATGACGCTTACTTACCCTGCTAAAGACCTTAAGAAGGCATGATCGAACTGGTAGCCCTACTCATGAACAATGAATAGGGCTACTTTTCTATTACTCTTCCCAGAATTTCCACCATTTTTTACTGTTTTCCTCTCGTTTTTCTTGCCCTTTTTCAGACCCTTTATCTTCTTCATTTCGAACTTGTTCGGCCTTTTTCTGCTTTTGCTTTTCTAGCCCAGCTGCATCATCAGAACCCAATTTTTCTTTCTTTTCGTTGAGTTCTTCTTTCGCTTCTTCCATCTGCTCCTTTTCTTCTTCGAGAGACTCTAATTCATCTTCTAACTTTTCTTTTTTCTTCTTACTTTTTTCTTTCTTTGCTTTGTCGCGTTTTCTGTTTGATTTTCTCATTTAGCTCTTTTTCACGATCTTCAATTTGCTCTTCTAGTTCTTCAGCTTCTGCAATGTCAGCCACTTCACTGATGTCTGGTTTACCCTTTCCCGCCCATTCCGGTTTCTCTGCCGAAACATGGGCGGCAGTAACCATTAAAAAAAAACCTACAGCTAAAACCGTTGCTCTCATGACCATTTTCCCTAATCTTAAACGCTCCATTAAGCATTGCTGTTGATGTCAGTTTGTCAAACCACTAACAGTCATTTAAAAGGCTTTGCGTTAACGATATTATTACCCGTCTTTTGAATAGTATTGGTTTACCCATGACCGACCTCGACATTGAGTTTGAACATCTCTACCTTGAAGCAAAATACCAGCGCTGGAGTTTAGTCCCTCGATTTTTATTCAGCTATTTCTGTTTCCGCGAGGGCTATGTCACCACTCACGGTAAACCCGACTGGGAAAAAGCCCGCGCTTCATGTCGCCGATCAACTGATGCATCAATCTCCAAACAAGTAGATCTCATACCGCTAGTCCCACTCGATACCTTGGTGGGGGAAATAAAGTGCCTAGAGCGAGATGACTTACTTTCTAAAGACACGCTGCGTAACTGTCTTGATGATTTGCTCGATTACGTTGTAATCAGTAAACAGGAGTGGCAAAAAATGAAAAACTTGGGATTAGAAGATAGAATGCCCGTGAATTGGTATCAATCAAAAACTAAAGATCGGTATGCTCGATTAAAAGCTATTGGTATTCCTGAGCTTAAAGTCTGAATAGCGCAACAAAAAAGCCGCCAGCAAAGGCTGGCGGCTTAAATAAATAATGTTCGTTCAGATGGGAACGACTGATATCAACTTATAGGAAGTGAAGCGTCGCGTTTAAGTTGAATGAGCTAATGTGGTCGTGCTTCATGTTGAATACTGTGTAGCTTCCACCAACAGATAGCGGACCAAATACAAAGTATTCTGCGCCCACACCGTACATAAGGTCTACGCTGTCTTCTTTGTAGTTATCGCCAGTCACATCGTAAGAGTGTGCACCAGCTTTCGCGTATACGTGAAGAGGACCAAAATCGATGCTTGGCTTAACAGCAAAGTATAGAGAATCTGCTTTTAGGTCGCCGAGTGTGTTGTAGTAACCAGAACCAGAGAACTCACCGTGGTTTTGATAGCCCGCTTCTAGACCAATAAATGGCAGTAGACCCGTACCTACGTGAACACCGTAAGTGTTGCTTGAGTCGTTACCAAGATCTGAAGAACCTACGTTAGCACCACCGTAAATCCAAGAGTCTGCAGATGCAGTTGCTGATGCTCCAATCAGTGCAAGCGCTAGTAGTGTCTTTTTCATAATAAACCTTTAGTTTTATTCCAGAGGCAATACCTTGGCAGGATATTGCCGTTGTCCGTTGTTTTGCGATAAGTTACTTCACTAGAAGCAAAATTCATACCTATTTTTTGTCAAAATTCTAACACGCTTCAATAGCATTCTTAACACGCTTATCCGAGACAGGATAAGGCGTACCTAACTGCTGAGCAAAGAAACTCACTCGAAGTTCTTCGAGCATCCAACGAACCTCTTTGACATTTTCTGGAATTGCCATTCCTTTCGGTATTTTGTTCAATAACTCTTTGTATTGATTAGTCACAGACTCTATTTTGAGCATGTGCAAGCGATCTTTATTCGGGTCGATTGGCAGTTTTTCCATTCTACGCTCAATCGCCTTCATGTAGCGCAGAATGTCCGGTAGCTTCTTCCAACCGCACTCTGTGGCAAACCCTTTGAAGATAAGATTTTCGATTTGAGCTTTAATATCAGACAGTGCGAACGCCATAGTGAAATCTACTTTGCCCTTCAACTTCTTATTGATGTTGAATGCGGTAGTCAAAATCGTTTCCACTTGTTTGGCAATATCGACCACTGTGTCGCCTAACTCAGCGCGAACGTGTTCTTTAAGCTGTTCAAACTGGTCAGATTCCCAAACTAACCCGCCCTTCTCTTCGATCAGTTTGTCGATACCACAGGCAATACAGTCATCGATAAGGTCCATTACTTTACCGTAAGGGTTGAAGTAAAGACCAAGCTTTGACTTGTTGGGTAAGTTCGAATGCAGATACTTAATCGGCGACGGTACGTTTAGTAGAATTAAGCGGCGCTGACCTGCCTTCATGGCAGAAATCTGCTCTTGCTCTGTTTCAAACAGTTTGATTTCAACACTGTCTTTAGAATCAACAATCGCAGGGAAGGCTTTCACCTCAAAACCACCGCGCTTCTGCTTGTAGACTTTTGGCAGTTCACCAAAACTCCAAGTGTGAAGACCTTGCTGTTCGATGTCATCGTCAGCGACTTTCGATAACGTCTCTTGAACCTTATCTTTTAAGCTCTCTTTCAGCTCATGCAGATCTTTGTTCTCTTTGAGCTTGCGATTGCGATGGTCAACGGCGCGGAAGGTCACTTTCAGGTGATCCGGTATTTGCTCCAAGTTCCAGTCGTCACGCAATACTTCCACGCCGGTCATACGGCGAAGCTCTTTCTCTAATGCATCCAAAAGAGGCGCTTCCATTGGCGTAGCGCGAGCTAAGAATGCATCGGCATAGTTTGGCGCTGGCACAAAGTTTTTACGTAATGTCTTCGGTAGTGCTTTAATCAAGCTCACAACCAATTCATGTCGTAGGCCTGGAATTTGCCAATCAAAGCCCGCTTGTTCCACTTGGTTTAGGATCGGCAGTGGAACGTGCACGGTCACGCCATCGCTATCATCACCCGGTTCGAACTGGTAGCTCAGTTTGAGTTTCAAGCCGTCTTGATGCCAGAAGTTTGGATAGTCGAGATCAGTAACATGGCTAGCATCGCCTCTAAACAGCATCTCTTTTTCAAAGTTTAAGAGATCTTTGTTGTTCTTCGATTCAGCTTTCCACCAAGTGTCAAAGTGACGACCAGACACTACCTCTGTACCAACACGCTGATCATAGAAATCAAACAGCTCATCGTCGTCGACCAAGATATCGCGACGGCGAGACTTGTGTTCGAGCTCTTCTACTTCTTGCAGCAATTTGCGGTTTTGCTTGAAGAACGCGTGCTTGGTTTCCCATTCACCTTCAACCAAAGCGCTACGAACGAATATTTCGCGGCTTACAACAGAGTCAATCGGCCCATAATTCACTAAGCGCTTAGGGACAATCGGCACCCCATAAAGCATCACTTTCTCATAAGCCATAACCGCCGCACGCTTCTTAGACCAATGCGGTTCGCTGTGGCTGCGCTTGATCAGGTGTTTCGCTAACGGTTCAACCCACTCAGGTTGAATCTTCGCGATAATACGGCCCCAAAGTTTCGAGGTTTCCACCAGCTCAGCCGACATAATCCATTTAGGTTGCTTCTTGAACAAGCCTGATGCTGGGAAGATATGGAAGCGGGCATTACGTGCACCTTGGTAGTCATTCTTTTCCTGATCTTTCACACCAATGTGAGAAAGCAATCCGACGAGGATCGAGCTGTGTACTTTCTCGTAACTGCCTGCTTCATCGTTCAGTTTGAAGTCCATCTCGCGCATCGCTTGATGGATTTGGAAATACACATCTTGCCACTCACGCACGCGTAAGTAGTTAAGATAATCTTGCTTACACTGCTTACGGAACTGGTTGCCGCTCAATGCTTTTTGCTGCTTCTGGATGTAATCCCACAGGTTAACAAACGTGAGGAAGTCAGAATCTTCATGGAAGAAGCGGCGATGCTTGTCATCAGAAGATTGCTGCTTATCTGACGGGCGCTCACGCGGGTCTTGAATCGACAGCGCAGAAGCGATAATCATCAGCTCTTTCAAACAGCCATTCTTTGGAGCTTCCAACACCATACGCGCCAAGCGAGGGTCGATTGGCAAACGGGCTAACTGGCGACCCATCTGAGTCAGACGCTTACGAGGATCTTTAGCTTTCTCGTTAATCGCGCCTAGCTCTTCAAGGAGGCGCACACCATCTTGAATGTTGCGTTTGTCTGGGGCTTCAACAAATGGGAATGCTTGAATATCACCCAAACCTAACGCTGTCATTTGTAGAATTACAGACGCAAGGTTAGTACGCAGGATTTCAGGATCAGTGAACTCTGGGCGTGATTCAAAATCTTCCTCAGAATAAAGACGAATACAGATACCTTCTTCGACACGACCACAACGACCCTTGCGCTGATTCGCACTCGCCTGTGAAACAGGTTCGATTGGCAGGCGTTGTACTTTCGTACGGTAGCTATATCGGCTAATACGCGCGGTACCTGGGTCAATGACATACTTGATGCCTGGAACGGTTAGCGAGGTTTCCGCTACGTTGGTCGCGAGTACGATTCGACGACCAGCATGGGGCTGGAAAATCTTGTTCTGCTCGCCTGCGGAAAGTCTTGCGTAAAGCGGTACGATTTCAGTGTCGCGTAGATTACGCTTACCCAAGGCATCGGCCGTATCGCGGATTTCGCGCTCGCCGTTCATGAAGATCAGGATGTCACCTAACCCTTCATCGCAAAGCTCATCAACCGCTTCGAAGATACCTTCAAGCTGGTCGCGATCGACATCGTCTTCACCTTTCAGTGGGCGATAACGTGTCTCTACCGGATATGTACGACCAGAGACTTCAATAATCGGCGCATCGCTGAAATGTTTTGAGAAACGTTCTGGGTCGATAGTTGCCGATGTGATGATCACTTTCAGATCAGGTCGACGCGGCAATAGCTCTTTCAGGTAACCCAAGATGAAATCGATGTTCAAGCTGCGTTCGTGCGCTTCATCGATAATGATGGTGTCGTATTGATTCAAGAATCGGTCGTGTTGAATCTCTGCCAGCAAGATACCGTCTGTCATCAATTTCACTTGAGTATTTTCAGAAATCTGATCGTTAAATCGAACTTTATAGCCGACAAACTCACCCAGTTTGGTTTCCATCTCTTCAGCAATGCGGTTTGCAACTGAACGGGCGGCCAATCGACGAGGCTGCGTATGGCCAATAAGGCCATATTGGCCACGACCTAACTCAGCACAAATTTTTGGCAGCTGAGTGGTTTTACCTGAACCCGTTTCACCCGCAACAATCACCACTTGGTTGTTTTGAATCGCTTCGGCAATATCATCACGCTTCTGGCTAACCGGCAGTAAATCTGGGTATTCGATCTTTGGATTGGCTTGGGCGCGCTGCGTCGCCTCCATCATGGATTTGGCGATATCTAGAGCGATCTCATCGAATACAGCGTTACGTGATGCTTCTTTCTTAATTTTACTGGCACCACTGATACGCTTACTCAAACGAAATCTGTCACGTAACATGCACTCATTCAGTGCTTTGCGTAAAGAAGCCGCATTGTTTGCTTGTGCGGCCTGTTTGTCTTTATTTGGCTGTGACGAGGTCAAAGCGTTTCCTATTCTTACTTTTACAAAACTGCGCGGATTGTATCACAAGCCGCTCTTTCGTTTGAACAATGTGAAGTTGAACATCCCTTGTTTTACCTCAAAGTAGCCGCTAAGGATCACTGGCAAATGCCGTCCATTAAAAAACGCCGCAAACCTAACAGGCTGCGGCGTTTAAATTTAGAGCACTAAGCGGTTTTAAAAATCGAACTGAACATAGACAGTATTAAAGTTACTGCCGCCTTTGATTCGACCATATTGAGAAGCTTTTTCAAAGATCGCACTGCGGTGATGCAGTGAATAACCAAACCACATATTGTTCAAATCGGGGTTATTCAACAGTGACCCTACATTCAGATCGAATGAGAAATCTAGATAGTTCAACAGATGGCTCGGCACCTTATCTTTACGTTCCATCTCTTTCGCCTCAATGTAAGAGATTCTATCGATGTAAGACAGACCTTCCGCGACACCAAATCGCCACTGAATTGGCCAGTTAAAGGTATAATAAGCTTTAATCGCCGCCACGTATTCGGTACTGGCACCTTGCGCATCCGATGACCAGTGATGAATCAAACCAGGTGTTAAATAGATATCAATGGGCAAGCCAAACAGCTCATCGGTGAGTGGATGACCGTAGAAAACCGACGATAATTGGCTGTTGTTTTCGTCTTTTTCCCAATCAAACTTAAAGATTTCACCAATATTCGACGGTGTACCCCAACCATGAGCAACGCGAACATATCGTTTGTTACTTAGCTCTGATTTACGTGGCGTAGACTTGTCGTTGAAGAAACCAAAGCCTAGGTACAGTTCACCTTCGTACCTGTCATCAACAAACGCGCTATCGTAGGTCTTGTCATCCAATCGAGTCACATTTGCAGCACCCAATAAGTACAAATTAGAAACCACGTGATATTTGGCATCTACCCCAATAGTCGCGTCAAAACCCGCGCCGATTCGAATACCGCCAGCATAGTTATCAAAACCATAGTAAGTACTGTTAAAGTCGCTGCTCTTATAGCGGAGGTTTGCCGTTGGCTTAGTTCTAGGTCGCCAAAATAGTAGTCTTTCGTTACGCGCCAGTTCGCATGCCAGTTCACATTGGAATCTGTCATTATCTCGAAATCCCCGTACCAAGACGGGTCGAACTGATAGCGTGCTCTCAGACCAAAATCTGATGTATCCCCTTCATAACGATTCTGTTCGGAAGCTGGAATATCCACGAAACGCATACGAAGCAGTGCGCTCAGTTCTAGCGGGTCCGATTCGTCTTTATAAAGAAACGCACCGCCTTCAATACCATCAATGAAAACGTAATCATTTTCAAAAAACATCATTGGAATGAAAGTCGTCACTGACTTGTCACCCGTCTCTAGAGCGAAGGGAATATTGGCGACACGGCTCATTGCCGCGATGCCCCACTCTTGTTCTGCGATGGCGGTGCTTTGTTGTTGAGCCGTTGTTTCGGCCTCTGACTTTTCAAATGTGACATCGTTGGCTATTGCTGCACAACTCATGACACTCATACTCACTGCGGTAAGTAACTTCATTTTTATTCTCTCATCCATGCCAAACCACACACTTTTTTGTATGTATTCGTAAGGATTACTTATGATTCGGGGTGATTCGCCGTTACACTATGTATATATGTTGTCTTAAATATCAGTATTGTGAAAGCTTTAGAATTAAAAAAAATACTCGAAGAACTCCCTGAAGGAAACAACCCAGACGTTGTCATGGGTGAAGAATGGCTTCCAGAACGTCTGCTGTCTGCTCGTCAAGACGGTGAACTCCTGTTTTTAGATTTCGACAATGCCCCCGAAGACACTCAAGGAGACGACGAAGGCCGTGGCTTCGTGGAACACGAGATTGAAATGATTCGCACTCGTTTCGAGCAAATCATCGAAGGTCAAACCGATACCAAGACCAAAGCCGATGCTATGTTGGCCCTTTTCCTCATGGGGCATGAGCAATCAAGCTCCGACATTATAGAGATACTGGAAGACCCTGAAGTTCCAGACGATCCAACATCAACAGAACTTTAATTGTAACGATTGATTTATAACGATCCGAGCCAAACCAAAAAGGAAGACCATTGTCTGTACCTAGCCCTGAAAACTTACCGCTTATTTTAGCAGGTCCCATTCTGCGCAAATGCACAAGCAAAGAAGTTGTGTGGTGGATAGCCAGTAAAGAGCCGCTTAATGGCAGTCTGTCCGTCTATCAAGGTGAAACCTTACTTCTGGATACCTTGCTTGAGGAACACAGTCGATATCAGGTAGGCAAACACGCATGGGTTACCCTAGTTCAAATCAATGGCCAGTTCCCCACCGACGTAGAGCTCAGTTACGATCTTCATACCGATGAACAAAACCTCGCCACGCTGGCCTCACATCTGCTTTATCAAGGAGAGACTCGCCCGCGTTTCACGATAACCGACAGGGCCGATTACATCTTACATGGTTCGTGCCGCGCTCCCCATGCAGAGTGTAAAGATGCGCTGGTCGCTGCCGACTCAAAAGTTGCTTCTACGCCAATCCATGAAAGGCCAGACATGTTGCTGATGAGTGGAGACCAGATCTACGCTGACCATGTTGCAGGCCCGCTGCTCAATGCGATAACCCATGTCGTTGATGCACTAGGCTTAATGGACGAAATACTCCCCGCAGCGCCTATCGACAGCATGCAAGCGCTGCATCATCACGATGAACACCTCTATGGTCGGCAGTCGTTACTTCCTAAATCTGACAGCGGATGGCTGGGTGGAAAAGCAAATCCTATTTTCAGCTCCAAAGAATGCGTTAACCACCTCATCACATTCAGCGAATTCTTTGCTATGTATTTACTGGTATGGTCGCCAGCAATGTGGAGCTATTTAGTTAAACGATACCAAAATCCGCCGCTGAACCTTACCGCAAGTAACGCGGCCAAGTGGCGAGAGGAAATGGGCCTGATCGACAAGTTTGTTTCTGAAGTCCCATTTGTGGCGCGGTTAATGGCGCATATTCCAACTTACATGATTTTCGATGATCATGATGTCACAGACGATTGGAACCTAACCATAGGTTGGGAAAAAGTGGCGTACGAAAATCCTTTTGCTCACCGCATCATTGGTAATGGGCTAATCAGTTACTGGCTCTGTCAGGCCTGGGGTAACCAACCAAGCCGTTTCAATGAAGAGTTCCATCGCTATGCAGACAATTTGTTCACCGCACGTAGAGCAGACGCTCATAGTGAGTTTGTCGAATACCTGTATCAGTTCGAACGGTGGCACTACACCACAGAGACTTCTCCGAAAGTGGTTGTGCTCGATACTCGAACTCGCCGTTGGCGTTCAGAATCAAAAATGAACAAACCATCAGGCTTAATGGATTGGGAAGCCTTAATCGAGTTCCAGCAGCAGTTACTTCACCAAGAGAAAGTTGTGGTGGTCTCCCCAGCTCCAATGTTTGGTGTTAAGTTCATAGAAGCCCTTCAGCGCCTTGCAACCTGGTTAGGTCAGCCGCTAGTTATCGACGCCGAAAACTGGATGGCACACCCTGGTAGTGCGAATACTCTGCTAAGTATCTTTACGCACACCAAAACGCCGACAAACTTTGTGATCTTGTCTGGCGATGTGCATTATTCATTCGCCTACG
The DNA here is from genome assembly GCF_001012815.1 of Vibrio mexicanus. Taxonomy (GTDB): domain Bacteria; phylum Pseudomonadota; class Gammaproteobacteria; order Enterobacterales; family Vibrionaceae; genus Vibrio; species Vibrio mexicanus. The sequence goes on along the minus strand of NZ_JYJP01000016.1, from coordinate 59,990 downwards.
ACATTGAGCTTAGATACAGAAAGTCTAGCCCAAACATCTATCAGATCACCTGCAGTGGATTTAAAAATCAGTTCCCTGAGCCATTACTATCGATCTGTGACACCGCTGACACCCTACTCTATTCGCCGCGTTCGCCGCTCAACTTATTGACTAAGCGTAAGCGCTTGAGAATCAAGAAACGCACACCAACCACTCGCTCACGTCGTAAACTTGTGAATCAAAGCGCCATTGGCGAACTCAAGCTAAGTGACACCGGGGAGCCAAGCTACATCGGGTTGCTAACTGGCGAGAGCACAACTGTCGAGTTCCAAGCCATATCAGACGATTAATTGACATAGCTATACCCAAGTAACCTCAAGATGCGTGGTTCAGCGAGAATTGCCTAGTTTGCAAACGCGGCAAGGATTCGACAATCTAGTGGCTCTAAATTAAGAATCGTTAACAAAGTGTGCGAGCTAGGCAAACTCGCCCTTTGGGAGCGTATCACTGGCTCAATTTCTGCGTTAAATGGCTTGGAAAGAACCCGTTATTCCGCTGCGCCATTTGCCTTGAACTTGAACCCGTGATGACGCTCTGAATCCTGCATCTTGAAGTCACTTGGGTATATTACCAAGAATATTTGAACTTACGTCTATGAGATCCTATCTATGAGTTATAGACGTACAAAAAGATAAATGAATAGAAAGGCAGCTAATATGTTTAATTCAATTACTTCGCTATTTAAACAGCTACTCGATGGCCAAGATCTTGCCAAAACGCCGGTTAACAATCCCAACCTCGCTATTGCTTGTTTGCTTTGTGAAGTAGCAGGTGCCGATAACGATATATCGGACAGTGAGAGAAGTGCTAAGCAGCACTTAATAGAAGTGTTGCTAGACCTACCCTCAGAACGAGTGAGTGAATTAATTGATAAAGCGGAAGAACAGGTAAAAGATTCAGCGTCGCTTTATGAGTTCACCACACAACTGCGCGAGCTCAGTCAAGAGACCCGCTTTGAATTAATCAAAGCAATGTGGGAAGTCGCCAGCGCAGATGGAGAAATCGACCCACTCGAAGACTCTGTTATCCGTAAAACTGCAGAACTGCTTTACGTTGATCACAGCGAATTTATTCGCGCAAAACTTTCAGTCGTCAAAGACTAATATCAGTCCTCGTCTCTTAGCTCTTCTTTGATAGCCAAAAAACGTTCACGGTTATCAAGGAAGAGTTGAACCAATGTTGGGTCAAAGAATTTACCGGATTCAGATTCAATGTATTCAAACACCTTATCCAAATCCCACGGTTCTTTGTAACAACGTTTAGAACAGAGCGCGTCGAATATATCAGCCAGTGCACAGATCCTGCCGTAAATCGGTATTTGAGTTCCGGTTAAACCATTGGGGTACCCTGTACCATCCCAACGTTCATGATGTGTGCCTGCAATCGTTGCTCCTGCATCAAGAAGCGTTAAGTCTGAACCTGCCAACATGTTCTCTCCACACTGGGCATGGGTTTGCATTACGCTCCACTCTTCTTCGTCCAACTTGCCGGGTTTATTAAGCACGCGATCTGGAATACCCACTTTCCCGATATCATGCAATGGGGAGGCAAACAGAATCGTTTCGCACTGCTCTTCCGACAGCCCATACAGTTTCGCCAGTAACTCGCAATAGCGGGCAACACGCTTTACATGGAACCCTGTCTCGTTAGAACGGCTTTCGACCACTTCTGTTAAGCGGTAAATCACTTCTCGTTGTGAGGACTTCATTTGGTCATTCAGGTCAATGTTCTTGAGTCCAACAACTAGATTCTCGGTAAACACTTCAAGCAAGTGTTTGTCCAAGTCGGCAAGCGCACCTTCTGCTTCTAGATAGAACACCACTGCGTAATGCTCACTGCGGCAATAAATAAGAATCTCATCTCCCCCAAGAATGGACTCCCCTTGTGCGATAGATCTTTGAAGAAGCTCGCTAAATGGCAAATCAGACGGCGAGTTAAAGTGAGACTGCTCGTTACTAAAACGACCTGTTCCACCTAGAGTGCGTATATGAGTCGTTAATTTGGTTGATTCATAAAGATGGTCACTCAAATCGAGCAACATGGTATCGGTGACGTTGATCAGCGTAATGATCTGCTCAAGTGCTGCCTTAGTAAACGCAGCGAAACCCAGTTTGTCCATGACATTCTTGGTGGCTATCACCACCTGTTCCATACCCACCTTACTGCGCTCCAAAATCATGATGTGCTCGTAGGCTCTAAGTGCCGTGAGCGTGGTGGTGTAGAGTTTTTGTGCAGTGAGCTCGGTTTTCGCTTTGTAATCATTGATGTCGTAGTCACGAATCACAGCTTGTTCGGGGCTTGGCCAGGTTGCCCTGTTCTTAATACGATACGCACATTAGGGTCACAATGTTCTTCGCGAATCCACTTAGCCAAATCAAGCCCAGCATGTTCACTTTCCATCACTACGTCTAGAAATACAATGGCAATATCACTGTGCTCAGTAAACGCCTTCTTCCCCTCTTCTGCAGAAAGCGCGCTGATGAAGTTTAGCGACCTTTGCTCATATTCAAATTTAGTGAGTGCCATTTTAGTAACGCGGTGGATCTCTTCTTCGTCATCGACGATTAAAACATTCCAAGGAGGGAGTTCTATCTTTTCTGAGCTGTCTTCATCTGCAAAGAAGTCATCACTAAAGAGATCATCTGTCATTGTTCACCTCTGCCGGTAGGTAAATATCCACTTGAAGGCCAGACGGCGAGACATGGCTAAGTTCAATTTGGCCGCCAAGTTTTTTCACTATGTTGTAGATGATGTTCATGCCAAGCCCCGTCCCGCCTTTACCGCGTTTGGTGGTAAAAAACGGCTCAAATAGGCGGCCCAGAATATCATCGCTGACACCCACGCCAGTATCGAAGTAACAAATATGGAGCCTATCATCATCAAGCTTAGCATCGATTTCTACGCTGCCTTCTGTATCCTCTTCAAAAGCATGCACCAAAGAGTTGTTCACTAAATTAGTCAAAATTTGATTCAAGGTGCTTGAACAAGCTCTGAAGATCACATCGTCTCGAATGTGATTGACGAAAGTAATAGGTCGTTTTTTGAACTTGTGATGGAAACTATTTTGAATATTATCGACCAAATCCTTCATATTGATATCAAATGTCGCATCAATAGACTGATCCACCGCCAATTGTTTGAAGCTTTTGACCAGCTCACTGGCACGCATCAGGTTGTCTTGAAGTATTTTCCCGCTGTCTAAGGTGTACTCAAAAAAGCCCTCAAGATCCGACTTCTTCAAAGTTTGCTCTTGATACAGCTTAGTGATGTAACGTGACTCTTCCACCAAATGGGAAGCTGCCGTCACGCCAATTCCAAGAGGAGTATTCACCTCATGAGAGACACCTGCCACCAGCCCTCCCAATGAGGCGAGTTTTTCAGATTCTACTAAATCCTCTTGAGCTTTCTCGAGCAGCTGAACTTGCTCTTTTAGCTGAGAAGAGCGCTCCTCCACCAAGGATTCTAAATTCTCATTGATTGACTTGAGTTCCTGTAAGTACTTGTATCGAACTATGGCGTGGCCTAAGGATTGACCAAATTGACCAATAATCTCTTTAAGCCAAGGTTGGATTGGGCGCTTGTTTATGAGATTATCGCAGGCAATCCACCCGATCGGTTTATCGCCATCCCACATTGCAGCCATTGCGTTCCAACCCTTACCGACCACTTGGTTGTAATAGAGCAAGTCTACGTTGTCCCATACTTCAACATGATCTTTTGATGCTAAGGTCAACTCCACCCATGGAGCATCTGGAATTGGGCCACGAAAAGCCGTTTCATCTTTTACATTTCCCTCTTCATCGGTTCCCCACGTTCCCACCATTTCATTAGTTTCAGGGTCAAGAAGAAGGATGGCAAGGCGATCAAGGTACAGGTACTGCTGTGCTTCAACGATGGCTTGTTTGTACAGTGATTCCAATGATTCGGCTTTGCTCAGGCGCAGCATCACATCATGTAATTTAGATAAAGTATCCGCAAACTTTTGCCAGCTTTCACCTTCGTCCAAGATCGCGGGGCTTAGCTGATAGCAGTACAGACCTTCGATACACTTGACCGAGTCGATTTGTAGAGAAAACTGACTAAAATCCGGCGCCAGATATTCACTGGCAGGCAAGTTGGAAAGGAATTCAGATATGTCACCTGATCCACGCGATAGCTCTTGCTGTAAGGGTTTACTCTCACATACGTAATCCGCGTCTGGATTGAACAGCAGCATTAAAGAGTCACTCTCTAGACAGTATTTTTCAGCCCATGTTGAAATCGACATAATCTCCAACGCTCAATGTTTATTATTCAATTTAGTTCATCAACTCGCTAATTTCTAATTGTTCAATATATGGATAATAACTCAACGTCAGTTGAACCAAGCAAACCTCAATTGCGTACTTGTATAAAGGAATTTTGGACTATAATCACTCGGTGGCTAGAAATACCAAAAATGAAATCTTATTTTGCAACCCAATCAAGCGGGTAAATTTTGAGCAGAAGCAAGGCTTAAAGATGAGAAGTAGTGCATAAAGTAGGCAGATTGTAGCTATGTATGACCACCTCATGCACATCAACATAAAGGTATCTAGTGATGAAGATTAAATTTGAAAGATTGAAGATTCTTATCAATCAACTCAGAGAGACAGAAGCCAACACACCCGAGACGCAAGCCGCTCGAACTTACGCTTGCGGGTTGGCCTATGAGTTAAAAGGTGTTAAAAATGAACAAGATATAAGCGGTAACCGCTTTGAGCTGCTTTACCAAAGTATGCCAAAAGAGATGATAGAGCGTGCTCAATCTCAATTGCTGAAAACCGAGCAAATACACATGGCAGAAAAATGGCAAAAGCTGATTTCCCATTTTAACTTGCGGCATGAGCACTTCATCCACCATTAATCTTTTCATTTATAGAGGGCGCGTCATTGCGCCACTCTAGTTAAATTTTTCCTTTTCTCTCCCTTTCCGAAGGCGTTCAGAGTGGCGTTTTTATGCACTTTTCAAATACTGGATTAGAATCTGTGTGGCAGTATCGATTTCCGTATAGCGCTTAGCTTTACCAAGAACTCGCATCCCTTGCATCTGGCAGATAACAAACTGACCTAGTGATTTCGCGTCTTGCTTGCTGCTGATCTGAGCTTGGTTCTGAGCACTCTTAATGGTCTGAACAATGGCGGTTTGTAGAGTATCGAACAAAGCGTCACTGCGTTGTAATACCTGTTCATTTTCACCGGCATGCTCGACCACCGCATTTTGAATGAAACAGCCACAAGTACTGTCTTTTTGCTTCTCAGCAAAGCCGATTAAGAAGGTTTCCAAGGCATCTATACCAGCCCCTCAGCTCTTAACGGCTCAAGTTTTGGAAAAGAAATGGAGCTGAGGTAATTATCGAGAGCTTGATAGTACAAAGTCTCCTTATCACCGAAGGTGTTGTACAAACTAAAACGGTTGATCGCGAGCGTTTCTGTCAAATCATTGATGGAAGTATTGGCAAAGCCTTTGCTCCAGAACAGCGTCATTGCCTGCTCCAGTTTTTCTTGTTTACAAAAGTTAGCTTTTCTTGCCATTGGAACCCTTAGATAGATCACACATTTCGTTTCTAATAACCTTGGAAATCTATTGTACAAGAATAAGGAAAAGAAACGGAAACTAATTCTTGACCGATCGTTTAGTTATTGCTTAGAGCATATCTAAACGATCGGTTAGATAAAGAGACAAACCATGAAACTATACGAGCAAGCGGCAACGGTAAGCTGTAAACGCCTCAATCTATTCTTGCGTGAAATCGGGGTGACTGATTTAGAGCGAATCGAAATTAATGTGCGGGAAGGTGATAACCTCGATCAGGGTTATCAAGACAAAAGTGCTAATGGAAAAGTACCGCTGTTAGAGCTCGATGATGGTTCTCACTTAAGTGAAACAGTGGCGATCAGCCGCTACTTTGATGAAATCACACCGAATGATTTAAACCTATTTGGTCAAGACACGGTAGAGCGCGCCAAGGTAGAAATGTGGAACCGTATTGTTGAAATCGACGGTATTCAAAATGCCTTCCAAGCATTCCGAAACCTCACTGGTTTATACAGCGACCGCGAAAACTGTGTAGAAGATTGGGGTAAAGAAGCGAAACGCCGTGTGGAACTGTTCTTGCCTAAACTAGATAAACAACTTGGTCAATCAAGTTATGTCGCGACCGAACGTTACTCTATTGCGGACATCAGCGCATACATTCTTGTTTTCGTCGCCGTAAACGCACTGAAGATAGAGGTGTTTGAAACCAATCAGAACATTAAGCGTTGGTTTGACAAGGTTTCAACCCGACCAGCTCTGCAAGCTTAAGACAGCAAACCTTAACAGGTGAATAATCAAAGGGAGCGAAAAATCGCTCCCTTTGGCTAAGAACATGATGTTTAAAGAGTGAAATGCTTCTTAGAGCATCTGAAGAGCGAGCTTAGCTAAATTGTACGCATCCACATAACCCGAATGCTGACGCCCTTCCCACTCAATGCCCTTCTCTTCTTGAGCAGCACGATGGCCTATACGCTTGTCTTTAAGACGATTTTGAATGCGGTATAAAGTGGCGAGGTTTAAAAACTCTTTGAATGGTGGCTCGATGCCTTTTTCTTTGCACTCATTGAGCAAAATAAGATCATCACGCCCCCAAGAAGCGTAGATTTTATTAGGGCCGCCGAAGTTTTTGATCATCGATTGAACCACCGATGCCAACGGGCGGCCTTGCTTTTGAATCTTTCTCGGCGAGATGCCAGTGAGTTCAGTACAGAATAAGGAAACTTCATCCTTTTCTGGCTTCACATAGTACTGGGCGCGTTTCACGATGCTACCTGACACTAGGTCAATTTCAGCCAGCCCTACTTCAATAATCTCACCTGTCGTACCAACGCCATCAACATTCCAACAGCACATCTCTAAGTCAAAACAGACGATACGATTGTGGTTCATTATCTACTTTTCTCACCCAAACTTAGTAAAGCGCAGAATTCTACCCTAATTACCCATCAATCTCGACAGGCAAGCGTCCAATTGATGCACTAAGCAGCAATATTCACGCTATTTCTTCCTTGCTCTTTGCTGAGATAGAGCTGTGCGTCTGCTTCCTTCAACAATTCTTTCTTCGATTGCTTGTTTCTGACAGCGGCACCAATGCTCAGGCTACAGGAGATTTTTTGCCCTTCAATGATAGTTGGAGTATCAACGACAGCACTACGAATGGACTCTAGATAATTCGCAAGTGCTCGCCTATTAACAATCGTCGTGATGATGCAAAACTCGTCGCCACCCAAACGAACAAACACATCATCAGAGTAAAGTTTAGACTTCACCACACTCGAGATATGAACCAGCATCTGGTCGCCAGCAACATGGCCATAGTTATCGTTAACGCTCTTAAAGAAATCAATATCGAATACCACCAAGCTGAACTGCTTGCGGTGAAGGATAAACTTATCCACGAAATGATTGAACGCTCGGCGGCTGTATAGCTCAGTAAGGCTGTCATGGTCTGCTAGGAACTGAAGTTCTTTGGTTCGGTTTGCCAACATTCGAGATAATCGATTCTTCTCTTCAATCTGCATGTAAACAATGTAAGCCACCAGCAGCGCGATCAAAATCCCTCCCATTGCGAGGCCTTTAAGAGTCCACTTGTGATAGTCAGTAAAAGTTGTTGGCAGCTTAAATTCGATTAACCAATCTCGATTGGGTAGGCTGATACGTTCGCTGGCGTGAAAACCGGTATAGCTGTCCCATCCTTGGCTGCTGAACAAAATGGGATCGTCATAGGCTTCATACCCCAAATCCGTCACCCGTATCTCAAGGGTGTTTTCCGAAGCCGTTCGCTCAATCAAACTGCTGAAGTACTCATCGGCCCTAACCACACCAATTACAACACCAATAAGCTCATGCACAGCATGACGATCAAACACTGGGTGATAGATAAGAATGCCATTTCTTGGTTCAGTTTGATTCGGGCCATCTTGCAACAAACGTAGCTTGTCTGAAATGTGTGGCTGCCTGTTTTCTCTCATGCCATCTAATATACGTTGGAAGCGAACACGAGAAGAATAAAAGCCGAGTACTGACAGGTTGCTTTCTGTTCTAGGAAACACATCACTTGCGATAAACAGTGGCCGTTCGTTACTGAGAACATTGCCCGTTGTTCGGCTTCCCCCTTTGGGAATGGTAAACAGTTCAGAGTTTGGGAACCGAGACTGCATATTAGTCATATGAATCTCAACGTCTTGCGTATCGACTTTTTGCATCCACTGCATAGCAATTACGCTACCCGAGCTACTCACAATACCATCAGCAAAGTAAGAGAATTGTTGCCAGTTTTCCGGTGGAACCGCGTGGAAGAAGTTTGCACCTGCACCAATGAACTCGAGATCGGTCTCGACTAATGAAGAGAGAGTTTGGGCTTGTCTCTGGGCGAGGTTATTGAAAATCACTTCACTGTAGTGTCGCTGCATCCAATAGGCCATCAAAACGACCAACGCTGTGATAGAGCAAACTAAGCTAAAAGCGAGAGCTGGGTAAACAACTTTCGGTGCAGATTTCTTCATTTCCACCCAATAAAAGTGATAATCGTTCCAAAAAATATTGCAAGAGTGTACCGTTTTAGCTCAGAACGAGAAATATCTATACCTATAAATTGTGGGCGAAAGCTACTCCTCCAACCATTTACAGGCTAAACCTGCGAGGAACACCCCACAACTTACTGGATTTCGCCTAAAAAACAGGCAAACAACCTGAGCAAGTCAATTGCGTGCCAATTTTTAGCAAGAAGCTAAGGTTGATTATGCTACTATTCGCCCCAATTTCATGAACAGATCTGGCGTTTGCCACAGGTGGACATAAGCGTTCCACCATGAACTTACTATTCAAAGAGCATTCATTATGAACTTCGATTTAAATCTGATCCCAACGACATTCGACATGCTGCACGCGGGCTTAACTGCCTCTAGCGTTCTTTTGCTACTTATCGCTGTATCACGTAAATCAAAAGTGATTGAAAAAGTTGTCGAGAAGCCAGTTGAGAAAATCGTAGAAGTAGAAAAACCAGTCGAGAAGATCGTCGAGGTGGAAAAAGTCGTAGAAGTAGAAAAAGTGATCGAGCGTGTTGTCGAAGTAGAATCGAAACTCGCGACAGCTTCTACTGATTCAGCAATGCAGCTTCTATCTATCATGCAACAAGAAGCGCGTTTAATTGATTTCCTTAAAGAAGACCTTACTTCGTTCTCTGATGAAGAAGTGGGCGCGGCAGCTCGTGTTATCCACACTGGCGGTCAAAAAGTTCTGAACGATTACGTTGCTCTTGCACCTGTACGCAGTGAAGAAGAAGAGTCTCGCATTACGATTGAAGAAGGCTTCAATCCGCAAGAAGTTCGATTAACTGGTAACGTGACAGGCAGCGCACCATTTAATGGCACGCTAGTACACAAAGGTTGGAAAGCAACAGACATGACACTGCCGAAACTGGCAGAAAACTACGATGCGTCTGTGATCGCCCCTGCAGAGGTTGAGCTGTAATGGATCATTCTAACCCTTCTCATCAAAACCCTAGCCAACAGTCACAATCACCAGACGCGACCCAACACGCTCGCTTTAGCGTTGGTATCGACTTAGGTACGACACACTGTGTGTTGTCTTACATCGATACCACTGACGAAAATGCTCGTGTGCAAGTCATGCCAATCTCTCAACTTACCGCGCCAGGTACGGTTGAGGCTCGCGAGCAGTTAGGTTCTTTTTTGTACCAACCGCATGAGCACGAGATGAATCCTGCGTCTCGCGTTCTTCCTTGGTCGAGCGAGCCAACGGCTTTAGTGGGTGCGATCGCACGAAACCTTGGTGCAAAGACCCCTATTCGCTTGATTGCGAGCGCAAAATCTTGCTTTGCCATGGTGGCGTGAATCGTCGCGACGCCTTCCTTCCGACCGGAAGCCCTGAAGAAGTTGAAAAGGTTTCACCACTGCGCGCAACCGAGCTCTACCTTGCTCACCTCAGCGCCGCATGGGATCATTCGAACCCAGAACATAAACTTGCTGAGCAAGATGTCACGATTACCGTTCCAGCCTCTTTCGACCCTGCTGCTCGCGATTTAACCGCAGAAGCAGCACGTAATGTTGGCTTTAAGCACCTAACCCTGCTTGAAGAACCGCAAGCGGCGCTTTATAGCTGGATTGATAACAGCGATGACAACTGGCGTGACCAAGTTGCCGTTGGTGATATTGTACTTGTTGTCGATATTGGTGGTGGTACAACCGACCTATCTTTGGTTGAAGTTACCGAAGAAGAAGGCAACCTAACGCTTAACCGTATCGCCGTTGGCGAGCACATCTTGTTAGGTGGTGACAACATGGATCTTGCGCTTGCGTACCGTCTTAAAATGAAGATGGCCCAGCAAGGCAAAGAGTTGGCCCCTTGGCAGGTTCAAGCCATGACGCACGCATGTCGCGATGCGAAAGAAGCACTGCTCAATGACAGCGAGCTACAGTCTGTTCCTATCGTGGTACCAAGCCGCGGCTCTAAGCTGCTAGGCGCAACGCTGAAAACCGAACTGACTCAAGAAGAAGTTCAGCAAACCCTTGTCGATGGCTTCTTCCCTCGCGTGACGATCACTGAGCATCCGGTTCAGAAAACTCGTGGCGCACTAACACAAATGGGCTTACCTTACGCACAAGACGCCGGCATTACTCGTCATATCGCAGCTTTCCTTGCTAAGCAAGCAAACGCTCAGGGCGAATCAAGCGGTAGTCAAGCTGATAGCGGTTTTGACCCATTTGCCAATATGCCTGGCATGCCAGGTATGGGTGATAGCGCTCAAGCAAGTACGGATTTCATTAAGCCAACCGCTATCTTGTTCAACGGCGGTGTGTTGAAGTCGCACCTTCTAGCAAATCGCCTCACTGAAACCATCAATAGTTGGCTTACCTCAGCATCAACAGATGAAGCAAAGCAACTCACTGGCCTAGATCTTGACCTAGCAGTAGCAAGCGGCGCATCTTACTACGGCTCAGTTCGCCGTGGTCAAGGCGTTCGCATTCGCGGTGGTATTGCTTCAAGCTACTACGTGGGTATTGAAAGTGCGATGCCTGCGATTCCGGGAATGGCTCCTCCAATGGAAGCACTGTGTGTTGCCCCATTTGGTATGGAAGAAGGCTCAAGCGCTGAAGTGCCGAGCAAAGAATTTGGTTTAGTTATTGGCGAACCTGTTCACTTCCAATTCTTTGGCTCTACCACTCGCCGAGACGACGAAGCCGGTACGCACCTAGATCATTGGGCACCTGATGAACTTGAGGAGTTACCTGAGATTCAGGTGACACTGCCAGTATCCGAAGGCCGCCGTGAAGGTGAAGTTGTGCCTGTGACGTTAGCTTCTCGCGTTACCGAGCTAGGAACACTTTACTTAGAAGCCATTGCTTCAGATAACGGACAAAAATGGCACGTTGAGTTTGACGTTCGTGAAGAGTCAAACGCAACTGAAAGCCAATAAAACATAAGCAATATTACGACGGCACCCATTGGGTGCCGTTTTTGACACTAAGGAGCTCGCATGGCCTCTCCTCGTTTTTTGGTCGGAATTGACTTAGGGACTACCAATACCGTGGTCGCCTACTGTGAGATTACTGACGACCTATCTTCTGCTGAAACTTCTCTCTTCGAAATCGATCAACTCATCGGCCCCGGTGAAGTGGTCAGAAAGCCCCTGTTGCCCTCTTTTCGCTACCACCCAGCAATAGGACAAATCGCTACCAGTGATTTAACTCTACCTTGGGAAATAGAACCTGTTGAAGGCGATATTAGTAATGTGATAGTCGGTGAATGGGCAAGAGAATTGGGTGCGAAAGTAGAAGGCAGACAAGTCTCCAGCGCGAAAAGTTGGCTCTCTCACCAAGCGGTGGATCGCAGCTCAGACATTCTACCTTGGGCCGCAGCTAACGATGTAGATAAAGTTTCACCGGTTATTGCCAGCGCAAGCTACCTCAACCATATTCGACAAGCTTGGAACTACCGTAATCCAAGCAATAAACTTGAAGATCAAGATGTCGTCGTCACGGTTCCAGCATCATTCGACGAAACTGCGCGCAAACTGACCCTAGAAGCCGCAAGTTTAGCAGGTCTACACAAAATCGTTTTGCTCGAAGAGCCTCAAGCAGTTTGCTACGACTGGTATGCGCGCCATAAGGACAGCGCTTCCGAGGAGCTAGCCCTACTGCCCCTCATCCTGGTATGTGATGTGGGCGGCGGTACCACTGACCTGAGTTTGATTGAAGCACGCTACTCAGAGAGAGATGAGCTCAGCTAGATCGTATCGGTGTGGGTGAGCACTTAATGCTAGGTGGTGACAACCTCGACCTTGCGCTCGCCCATTTAGCAGAGCAACGCTTTAGCCAAAGCAAAAAGTTGAATGCAGCTAGTCTTACTAAACTCATCCAGCAGACGCGCGCCGCTAAAGAGAACCTTTTGTCGGAAAATGCACCAGATGATATCAAGATCACCATGTTGGGCAGTGGTTCTAAACTTCTTGGTGGAACGAAGAGTATCAGCCTAACCAAGCAAGAAGTGCATCAAATAGCGTTAGATGGTTTTTTCCCACTGTCTGACTTTACGCAGACCCCCGATAAACGACGTAGCGCGGTGGTGGAGTTTGGCCTGCCTTACGTTGCCGATCCTGCTGTATCGAAGCACGTTGCAGAGTTCTTAACTCAGCATCAAATGGTTGCTAAATCTGCCCTCTCTTCAATTGAGGAAATTCGTGATGATAAGCCAGCGATTCCGGTCGCGCTGCTTCTTAATGGTGGTGTGTTCAATAGTGACCTTGTCACGCAGCGTATCACTCAACTGCTGGTAAACTGGCGTGGCAGTCCAATTACAGTACTGGATAATCCTCATCCAGACTTATCCGTTGCCCTTGGCGCCGTTGCATTTGGCAAAGCAAGACGCGGAGCACAACTCAAGATTGGCGGTGGTGCTGCTCGTTCTTACTTCTTACATTTACAAGAAAAGAACAAAATGGGCAAAGCATTGTGCTTATTGGCTAAGGGGTCTGAAGAAGGTCAGGAGATTCGTTTAGCGGGTCGCCGTTTCTCACTCACCTTGGGAGAGCCAGTTCGCTTCAATCTTCTAACCTCCACCCATGACTCTCTATCTGAGCCCAATGGTTCTAATCATCTAGAGATCAAGAACGGCATGATGGTCGATGTTAATCCCGACCTTTTTGTGCCGCTTCCTCCCTCGATTTCAACGCTGGAGGGCGAAGAAGTTGAATTGGCCGCAAACCAGAAGCAGCGTGTAGAAGTTCAGTTAGCCTGTCAGTTAACCGAGGTCGGCACATTAAAAATGGAGTGTGTCAGTGTAGAAGACGATTCAAAGCGTTGGCTACTAGAATTCGAAATTCGCCACCAGCAAGACGCAGAGGAAGACATTCAGCTTCATCCACAGTTGGAAAACTGTAAGGAACTGATCTCTCGCATCTACAGTGGTAACAAGAAAAGTGCTGACTCGAAAGAAATTAAGACGTTGGCCAAAGAGCTAGAAAAGAAACTCGGGAAACGCGAGGACTGGGACTTCGTTACCCTAAGGCAACTGTTCGATACCTTCGCTCTCGGGCGTAAGCGCCGACGCCGCTCTGAAGCTCATGAGAAGAACTGGCTTCGTTTAGCTGGCTACTCCCTTCGGCCGGGCTTTGGAGATGCAACGGATGGTTGGCGCATAGAGCAAACTTGGTCTTTGTATCAACAAGGCATCCAGTTCCAAAACCACCAAGGTTGGAACGACTGGTGGGTGTTCTGGCGTCGAATTGCAGGCGGCTTAAACCAGGAACAGCAAGAGACGATTCTTGCGGATATCGCCAAGTATCTTCACCCAGGCGCTGCGAAGAATCCGCAATCGGCTAAACAAGCACAAGAGCACGGCTATGAAGCGATGGTTCGATTGGCTGCATCGTTAGAGCACCTCGAATTGGAAGACAAAACACTGCTTGCTACTTGGTTCTTGAAAAAAGCGATTCACTCAAGCCAATTTGCACAAGCTCATTGGTGGGCTTTCGGACGTTTGACAAGCCGTACCCCACTCTACGGCAGCCAGCACACCGTCATTCCACGAGAACAAGCTCAACAGTGGCTACCAGAAATCCTTGAACAAGATTGGTCTAAAGAACCTATGACTGCATTCGCCGCGGTGATGATGTGTCGTAAGACGGGCGATCGGTTAAGCGATATTTCCGATGACTATCGTGAGCAAGTGCTCTCAAAGCTTAAAGCAAGTAAGGCGCCAGAAGGCTGGTATTCCCTTGTAGCAGAAGTGAAAGAACTTTCGGAAAGTGAGTCCAAGCGTGTGTTTGGTGACGCACTGCCGCATGGTTTAACTCTGTTGAACTAAGTTCTTCAATTTGATTTCTCAAATACTAAAAAGCCAGTGAACATAATTCACTGGCTTTTTGATTCAGCTCGTTACTGATAACATCAGCGAGTTAAAGGTCGATTACAACGCTTTTTGTCTTGCTGCTTTAGGCTGACCAACTTCAGTCATAAGACCTTTTAGTAAGCTGACACAACCCACTATCAAGATAATGGTGAACGGCAGAGCGGCAATGATGGTGATAGATTGCAATGCTTGAATCGACTCGGTACCTCCAACCCAAAGCATAACGACAGCAATGGTCGCTGAGATAAGAGCCCAAATAACTTTCTGTTTGATTGGAAGCTCTAACTTACCACCCGCAGTCATACTGTCGACTACGATAGAACCTGAATCCAGCGTCGTTACGAAGAATACGATAATCAGCGCTACAGCAACTACCGATAGGATGTCACCCATTGAGTACGCATCAAGCATGTAGAAAAGGCTTAATGATACGTCTGTAATACCTTGCTCTAGGCCGAGCAGACCTACGTTATCGATCACCTGCTGAATCGCAATACCACCGAAGAAAGACATCCACGCGGTTGTTACCAGTGTTGGGATTACCAATACACATACTAAGAATTCGCGGATTGTACGGCCCTTCGAGATTCGAGCAACGAACATACCGAAGAATGGTGCGTAAGCTACCCACCAAGCCCAGTAGAAAACAGTCCAGCCGTGTAACCAAGTCGTATCTTCACGGCCAACACTTTGACTTAGCGGTAGGATATTTTTTACATACCCAACAACTCCGGTAAACAGTGAGTCAAACGCCGTAGTAAAGTTCAAAATAGTCAGTAAACCCATGAACGCAAAAGCGATGACCATGTTAAGGTTACTAAGCAGCTTAACACCGCCATCCATACCACGAACCACTGAAACAATAGCAAGGCCCATGATGGTTAGAATGATTAGAACCTGCAGGAATAAACTATTGCTTAAGCCAAATACGTGGCTGATACCACTTGCTGCTTGCGAGCCACCTAGGCCCAGTGAAGTCGCTAGACCGAACAGAATTACCAGAACTGACATTACATCAATCACATCACCAATACGGCCCCAAACTCTGTCGCCTAGAATTGGGTAGAAAACAGAACGCATTGAAAGTGGCAAGCCTTTGTTGTAAACAAAGTATGCCAGTGACAACGCCGTCATGCCGTATATAGCCCACGCATGGAAACCCCAGTGGAAAACCGCCGAGCCCAGTGCTAATTCACGACCTTCAGCAGTATAAGGTTCTACATTAAGCGGTGTACCAAACCAATCTGTGAAGAAGGCGGTTGGCTCTGCCACGCCCCAGAAGATAAGACCGATCCCCATACCCGCTGCAAACAGCATCGCAATCCAAGACAGAGTAGAATAATCAGAGGTCGCGTCGTCACCACCTAAACGGATTTTGCCTAAAGGAGAGAATGCAATCACAATGGCGAGTATGAGAAGGATATTTGCTCCCCACATAAATACAAAGTCAAACTTGGAAAGCATTGCTGCTTTTACCGCATCGATAGCGGCTTTAGAGTCCGCTGGTGACAGAACAAGTAGCGTCACAATAAAAAGGAGGGAAAGACCAACCGAAGCAGTGAAGACTGTGTTGTGAACATCCATGCCCCACTTTGTCACATTGTCCTGACCGACTTGGTAATCTGTTGATTCAATACTATATTTTTTTGATTTATAACTCATAAGTTATGATGTTGTACATTCAAAACGTGAATGTAACGACCAACTCCATGTTGATTAATGTCCGATTAGAATAACTTGTCCACAAGGCAAATCCCGCATTATGAAACAGAGTTTATTAAATTCTTCCTATCTAATCCTGAACGGCATAATTTAACATAAATTAAGGTCTTTTAGGCAGTTAGTTGCCTAATTTCAACAAAAGTACACTAGAGTAGTCTGTCAATCATCGCCAAGATTCAATCAAAAAAGCCCATCGACATGATGTCGATGGGCTCTGTTTAGTCGATTAAGGTTATGCCGTTGCAGCTTGTTTTTGCTCAGCACGACCTTTTAGTAGTGCGTAGCCAAAACCTGTGACTGCTGTACCCGCTGCAATTGCCACTAGGTACATCAATACTGGTGTAATCGCATTTGGAATTAGCAGTACAAATAGACCACCGTGTGGTGCCATAAGCTGCGCACCGAACAACATCGACAACGCGCCCGTTAATGCACCACCTGCCATACATGCAGGAATAACACGCATCGGATCTTTCGCTGCAAATGGAATTGCACCTTCAGAGATGAAACATAGGCCAAGTACAAACGAAGCCTTACCTGCTTCACGTTCACTTTGCTCAAATTTGTTCTTGGCGATGAATGTCGCTAAGCCCATACCTAACGCAGGAACCATGCCCGCAGCCATGATTGCCGCCATCGGTGCGTAAGTTTGAGAAGCCAGTAGACCTACACCAAATGCGTATGCCGCCTTGTTCACTGGACCACCAAGGTCGAAACACATCATGGCACCTAGCACAACGCCAAGAAGAACTGCGCTGTCTGTACCCATGTTGTTTAGAAAGTCAGTTAGCGCCGTCATAATCCCAGAAACAGGGCCACCAACAACGTAGATCATGGCCAAACCAGTAGCAAGCGTTGCGACAAATGGAATGATCAAAATAGGTTTCAACGCTTCCATAGATTGAGGCAGAGACACCTTGTCAGCCAGCAGTTTTGCTGTGTAACCTGCAATGAAACCAGCCGCAATACCACCGAGGAAACCGGCGCCCGTTGAACTGGCTAACATACCCCCACAAGGCCCGGCGCTAAACCTGGACGGTCAGCAATCGAGAACGCAATATAGCCCGCGAGCACTGGAATCATCAACGCAAAGGCCGAACCGCCACCGATGTTCATAAGCGCAGCCGCTAACGTGCCCTCTTCTTGGAATGCTTCGATACCGAAAACAAATGACAGAGCGATAATCAAACCACCCGCAACCACCACTGGCAGCATGTGCGACACACCAGTCATAAGATGCTTGTAAAAACCTTTCTTCTCTTCTGTAGCGGCAGTACTAGCAGAGCCGGAATGCTGATATGTCGTCGCTTGTGCAAACGCATTATCCATCTCTTCTGCTGTCTTTTTCAGCGCAGGGCTCGTTTTAGTGCGATATAACTTCTTGCCGTTGAAGCGATCTAGTGGCACTTCAATATCAGCCGCGATAATCACTAAATCCGCGTCTGCAATTTCCTGTTCGGTTAGTTGATTCTTAGCGCCCACTGAACCGCGCGTTTCCACTTTGATTTGGTGACCACGACGCTTACCTTCTTCTTCTAATGCTTCAGCCGCCATGAAAGTATGTGCAACCCCAGTTGGGCAAGCAGTAATCGCGACAATTTTCTTCGCACCCGACTCAGCAGATTGCAATTTTGCAACGGTCGTTGCTTGCGTTAATTCTGTCGCCAAAGACGGTGCTTTCTCCAAACAAACAGTGGCGTCCTCAATCACCTCTTTGATATCGACTTGATACACTTTTTGTCCAACAAAACGCGAAGTCTCAACAGGCGTACTCGCTGCAATGAACACAACATCCGCATTGCTAATGTCGTCAGCACTTAAAGGTGTTGAGTCAATAACGCTTGATTGACACTCAATCTTAGCGTCCCAACCCAATTTCTTTGCCGCTTGCTCAAGTAAACCTGCCGCAAGAATGCTATTCGCCACGCCGCTTGGGCAGGCTGTAATAATGGCAATATTCATAGTCATAACCTTCTGTTCCTTAGTTCGTGCCTGATAGGGGCATGTCTAGGTTCGTGATTGGAGAAAGCTCGCTCACGTTTGTTCCGAGCTTAATTTTGTCCAGTTCTTCTTGACTGGTTAGGCCTACGCCCACTTGGCCAACTGCCATGGCAGAAAGAGCGGTAGCGAAACGTAGTAAATCTGGTTTTGGCATCTGCTGCATATGGCCCCAACACAGGCCGGCAACAAGAGTGTCGCCCGCGCCTACCGTGCTTACCACCTGCATACGAGGAGGCTGTGAACGAAGCCAAGCGTTATCGTTTAGCCACATCACACCTTCGCTGCCCATAGACACGACAATGTTATCGATGCCCTTTTCACTGAGAGACTGAGCGGCCACTTGGCACTTTTCTGCCGTATCTAATTGCTCACCCATAAATTCACCTAACTCTTCTTCGTTTGGTTTGATAAGCCATGGGTGAGATTCAATGCCAGCTTTGAGCGCGGCTTTACTGCTGTCGAATAGAACTTTCTTGCCCTGCTTGTACAGCGCATCAATCCAAGCGGCGCACTGCTGAGGTTCAATACCGCGAGGCAGACTTCCCGCAATAACAAAGTAATCATGTGTTTCAGCAAGCTCAAACAAGGTTGCTTCAAAGCGCGCAATATCTTGCGTAGTCACTTGTACGCCCGGGAAGTTAATGTCACTTACGGTGCCATTGTCTTCAACTAACTTTACGTTGATACGAGTCGCACCATCGACTTCAACAAAACGATCGTTTACTTCAATGTCAGCAAAGAGTTGGTGAAATAGTTCTGGATTATCTTTACCTAAAAAACCCGTCACCGTCACTTCCGCGCCTAAATCACTGAGCACTTTAGCCACATTCACACCTTTACCAGCTGCGTGTAGACTGCTTTCATCAACCACACTCACCGAACCATGCTTGAGAAGCTCGAGGCTTCCGGTTAGGTCTAGCGCAGGATTAAGCGTCACGGTGACAACCTTATTCGTGATAGCCATTGAGTTAACCCTCGCCTAAGCCGGCATTGATTGCTTGACCAATAGATTCCAGTGCAACGGCTGCATCGGTACCTTCCGCGGTAAACTGCAAGCTGTGACCGTGCTTAACACCAAGAGCAATCACTTTCATCAAACTCTTCGCGTTCACTTCTTTTCCATCACCATCAAGGTTTGAAACACGAATGGTAGATTCAAACTTCTTCGCTTCCGCAACGAGCATTGCACCAGGGCGAGCGTGCAAACCGTGAGCGTTCTTAATTTTGTAGACTGCTACGTTGTCTGCTGCTGTGTCATCTTGTTCAAGGGACTGAACTGTTACTCCTTCACCGCTAAACTCTTCGTTACTGAGTAAGCCAATTACTTGTGCAGCATTCGCATTAAGCAGCTTTTCTTGTTCGCCGTTAAAAACAATTTTCGACAGGTTACTCAGAATAGACTGGTGAGCATTATTGCAAGCGGCGAAAGCCACTAAGCCACGCACCTGCTCGCCTTCAAACTCGCAATCGTTAGCAGTAGACACAAAGGAAACGCCAGTACGAGTCACGCTTTTCTCGCTACCCACAAGCCACAAGCCTTTACCTAAATGCGTTGGGTTTTTGGTAATGAGATCCGCAACCAGCTCTTTCTCGCCACAGCCTGTGTTTTTCAAAAGGCCACCAGCCACAGCGCTCATTTGCACCATGTCGCTTGCAGGGAAAAGCAGTTGAATAAGAGAAGCATCAAAGTCAGCTTCTAGTTGTACATCGCCATTCAGCAGTGCAGCGATTTCCTCACCTTTACTCGCATCACGTAAACGCTGCTCTACACCTTCTGCGCTCAGTACTTTCGTAAGTTGTTTTAGAATGCCTAGGTGTTCATCTGACTTAGCGGCAATACCAATTGCCACGTAAACTGTGTTGCCATCCCCCAATCGACACCCTGAGGGAAGTGATGCACAGCAACACCTGTGGTTTTCACCATAGCGCGCGTATCCGTTGTGCCGTGTGGAATCGCGATACCGTTACCCAAAAACGTAGAGTTTTGGTTCTCACGATTAAGCATGCCCTCTACATAGCCCTCTTCTACAAGGCCTTTTTCTGTTAATGACTGAGCAATTGATTTGATCGCAGCAAACTTGTCTGATGCTGACTGCGCTAGTGTAATGTCATTGTTGTTTAGCTTAAGCATGGGCTCTCCAACATAAGTTATCTGGTTTCACCGAAGTGGCATTCCACCACTCGAAGGTTTTGCCTTGCCAAACCACTGAATCGATTCAGCAAGTCGACAAATAAAAAGTCGAACTACAAAAAGGTTCAGAAAAGCTCTTTAAACCATAGAATCTTGAATAATCGTGATTTGGGTCTGCTTTAAAGCTTTGCTGAATCCTTTCAGCTTTTATACTGAATCGTTTCAGCTTATAATTCAACCCAACATAAGATCATGTGTGCATTAATATGATCCTGCGCACAGAACAAGGTTGATTGAATGACTTTAGATGAGATAGCAAAACTAGCAGGTGTTTCCAAAACTACGGCTAGCTATGTAATAAACGGTAAGGCACAAAAATACCGAATCAGCGAAAAGACTCAGCGTAAAGTCATGGCTGTGGTAGAAGAGCATAACTACAAGCCGGATGTCGCAGCGTCTGCCCTTCGAGCTGGAAACTCGCGTTCATTTGGTTTGATTATCCCAGATTTAGAGAACACCAGTTACGCAAGACTTGCCAAACTGATTGAGCAAAACTCACGTAAAGCCGGTTACCAAATTTTGATTGGCTGTTCAGACGATGATCCAGATACTGAGCAAAAGGTGGCAGAGGCGCTTATCAGCAGGCGTATTGATGCGCTGTTTGTCGCCAGCAGTATGACCGATGCCAACGACTACTATTTAAAACTGCAAAAATCCGGCACACCAATCATCGCCCTCGACCGTCCTCTAGATGACGAGTTTTTTTGCAGCGTTGTCAGTGAAGATTTCGATAGTGCTTTTGAGTTAACCAATTCCATTCTCTCTGACTCTATTAACAGTATTGGCTTAATTGGTGCCCTGCCCGATCTACAAATATCTAAAGAGCGTGAGTTAGGCTTTATGTCAGTGTGTGGTAAGAACAACATTAACAGCCAAGTTGTGTATGGAGAGCATTTCGCACGCGAAGAAGGAAAGGCGCTTTTTTCTCGCTGGGTTGAGAACAATGAAGTCCCTAATGCAATTATCACGACCTCTTATACCTTACTAGAAGGTGTTTTAGATGTAATGCTTGAAAGACCTGAATTGGTTAATCAAGTTAAGCTTGCGACCTTTGGTGATAATCGTTTGCTCGACTTCTTGCCAATGAAGATAAACTCACTCCCGCAGAAGTTTGAGCTAATTGCTGACAGCGCAATGGCGCTAGCTTTGAACGCTTCCGCTAAGCGCTACGAGCCGGGTATTGAACTGATCCCAAGAAAGATTGTTATTCGCAGTTAGGGTCACTCTGAAGATAAAAAACAAGCCACTCAACTGAGTGGCTTGATTTTTTAGCTAGCGCATTAATCTCTGTAACGATGCTCTTTGTTTTCTAACTGTTCCTTCACTTCAGCGCAGTACTCAGCAGTAGGCCTTATAAGCAAGCGTGGTATACCAATCGGGTCGCCAGATTCCAAACAGTAACCGTAATCCCCTGCCCTCAAGCGCGCGAGAGATTGTCGAATCTTCGGTAGCAACTTTTGCTCTCGGTCGATAATCCGCAGCGCAATGGCCGATTGCTCTTCACTAGAAGCTCGATCACTTTCGTCACTGAACTCCATAGGCTGGGTCATTTCTTTACGTGTACGTTCGATATGATCCGATGTTGATTGGTAGAGCTCCATCAGCCTGTTTTCGAAAAAGGCCAGCTGAGCTTCGTTCATGTAATCTGATTCTGGCGCCGCAAGGATCTCTTCCTCCGACATCAACGCTTGTTGTTCTACGTTCATAAGCCCTCCTAGCATAATTGACCACTATGCGATTAACCAATACCGCATGACTAAAGCAATCAATCTAAAACGATAATCCCAGTTTTTGACACGACCACCATCAAGCAAGGGAGAGTCGCCAAAAAGGAACTAGCAATGTTATATTATAACACCGATATAAAGAGGCGAAATTACACTAATTCTTACAAAGTTTCACCTCTAAACAGAGGCAAATTAAGGAAATTTGAAACTCGATTAGGAGGAAGAGGTTCCAGAGCGAATTAACGCTTTTTGTTCTGCTCCACCAGCTTTTCGTGCCAAGCGGTATTACCGTCTTTCTTGGTAACATCGTACTCTGCACAAAACTGAGAAATCGTCATATTGTTATCGCCTGTCGCAAGCTTCAATGCCAATTCAACTCGCTGCAGTTTACCTTGCAGGCGAAGAATTTGACCTGCGTTCGGACTTTTTTCTTTAGCGTACTTCAAGGCAGCATGTTTACGCTCGGCAGCACCCGCTCGGCGATCCGCTTCACCTAATAAGTGTCTCAACTGGGCCATGCTTTTTCCTTTTTTAAAAGCCGGGCCAATTAACTCTAAGCACTCTTCAAAAGAGAGCTCTTCGCTGTAGGGATCTATTTTGTAGGCTTGCTGACGCATCCATTCCAGAGCGCGTTCTTCATCTGACATCATGACATCTATCCAAACTGAAACAGTCTGTATCTTAACGCTTTATCGCGCTTAGCTCCAATCCACATGCTGGCTTGTTCAAATATGATTCATCTCAACGAAACGTCGAATTATCTTTGTGAATATCATTTAAGTATTGCGATATGGAAAGCCTATGTGTAGAGTTCGCCCGTTTTCGATTCATCTCAACGTATTTCATTTCAACTTAGGGAGGCAACCACTATGTTTATCTCAACAACAATCTCATTCTTTACGCGTCCTTACGACCTTTTAGGGTAATTAGCACCCTTCAATGTTCTTGTAAGGACGGCAACAAATGTATTGTCGGAATTACAAACTATGTACAAAAATCTAAGTAAAGCTGCAGCCAAACCCGCAGTTTGGTCAAAATACACGGCAGATGTGCTGTGGACTGACACACACATTGCAAAGCAAATGCTTAATTTCCACTTAAACCCTGATTTAAGCCTTGCCTCTCGCACCCAACAATTCATTGATGCATCTGCACAATGGCTTATCACTGAGTTTAATCTCAACGCCCAGTCTAGAGTCATCGATTTTGGCTGCGGACCTGGCTATATACTCAGCGTTTAAAGTCTAGCGGTGTTGGTACTGTGGTGGGACTCGACTTTTCAGAGAACTCTCTTGCCTATGCAAAAAACCAAGCAAAAGAAGCCGGTATTGAGATTGAGTACCACTTGGGTAACTATCTAGAGTACAAAGACAATCGTCAGTTTGACTTGATTACTCTAGTCATGTGCGACCTGTGCGCTTTAAACCCAAGCCAACGCGCAACACTATTAGCCAAGTTCAAATCGCTACTGGCACCGAACGGTTCTATCGTGCTTGATGTGTACACCGCACATCGTTTTAAGCAACAAGCAGAATCACTGAATGTTGAACGCAATGCGATGAATGGTTTTTGGAGTGGTGAAGATTATTGGTGTATTCAATCTTCGTTTACCTATCAGAGCGATCTCGTTACGCTGGATAAGTACGTCATCAGCCAAGAAGACAAAGAATGGACGGTGTACAACTGGCTTCAGCACTTCACAGTTGATCAGCTAACAAATGAACTGAACGCTCATGGTTTGGAAATCAAACAGACTTATAGCGATCTAAGAGGCACGCCTTTCACCGAAGCGGATGAAATGGCAGTCGTGATTGGTCATCAATCGTAAAAACAACGGATACTAAAAAGGGGCTTAACGCCCCTTTACTTTAACTCGCAGCCATACGATAACGGTTCTTACCCGATGCTTTCGCCTGATACAGAGCTTCATCAGCGCGGCGATAGGTACTGCTCTTAACGCTGTTATTATGTAATGCGATACCGCAACTTAATGTAACAGGTCTTTTAATGCCAAAATCATAGCTTGCGATAGCGGACTGAATCGATTCGATTTGCGCCTCGACTTCTGCTCGCTCAGCAACCTCAAAAGCAATGAGGAATTCTTCTCCTCCCCAACGCCCTACATGACCAAACTTATCCATTTTGGAACTCAGGATGCGAGCGATTTTGATCAGCACGCGATCTCCAACATCATGGCCATGCTCATCGTTAATCTTTTTGAAGTCATCGATATCTAAAATCGCAACCCAATTTACTCGGCCAACCTCCTTGAGATGCCCTTCCATGTGGCGACGATTATAAAGCTGGGTGAGCATATCGGTATGTGACAGGTTTTGAAGCTGTCGATTCGACTCTTTTAACATCGCCATCGTTTTTCGGCGACCAGAATCGTAAAAGAAAGCGGTAAGAAACAAGAAAAAATAAACAGCAGATAGGTGAATAAAACTAATATCATCAAAGTAGACGGGTAGCCAATAATCCATCCCTGTTACACATATATACGCAACAATAGCAAAGTTGAGTAAGCTAAACACCGACCCAACTCGATAGCCTAGAACAAATATAGATACAATCGGTGTAAGAAACGCAAAAGCCAGAGCAAACTCTTGGTGCCCTGTTCCATATATCAGAAGTAAACTGATACTGGTCATTACCGATACCATAATATTGGCGGCTAAATTAACTTCACGACCTTGCCACAAGAAATAATAGGCCAACAAACAGAAAACCAAGCCTGTTATTTCAATAGAAGCCATCACGAAGTTAGGCACAATTGCGATGTTGTAGTAGATAAAGAGAAGAAGAACGCATGACAAAATACTCACTGCGATGAGCACAAATAAGCTGTCTCTAAAATCTTCATGAGAACGACTCATTCCCAGCCATTTTTCAAATAAACTTGTAAACATTTGAGTCACGTCACCCCTTCCTACAGAAAGGTAAATATACCCTATGTATTTGTGAGCGTCACTTAACAGAAATCAAGACTTTTGAACTAGATACGAACTAATTTCATCTAATAGAACTAATAATAGCCAGCTTGAATGTAACCGTTTATTACATACTTTGGGGTGCGTAAAATGCAATATTATTGTCATACTCAAACGTTCCATCAACGTCGAGCATGACATGATTCATCGTTTTTCTATTCCTTAATTTACGTCTATTTATGTGCCAATCGAACCGTATTTGGCGAATGAAGCTCCCGTTACATAAGCCAGTATTGGTCGCCATATGAAAAGTGCCACCACTCCCTTGTGTAATTGACAAAACCTTCTGCCTGTAACACCGAGCATAATAGATTGCGGTTACTTAACGCTAAAGATGACAGATTTGGAGTCTTGGTTTCACACAGTTCGGCAGGTACAGTAGACCACTCTTTTATCTCCATACCAAAATCCAGCACCTGCCCGCTTGTGTTAACAATTTCAATGTCTAACGCGCCACCGGTGCTGTGTGGTGGAGACAAAGTCTTGCCTTCATAGGTAGTCACTGGAGCCACCAGCAAAGAGGCGTTTTTGAATGCTTCCTCCGAAGTAAGTAGAGGGTTTATAGCCAGTTCACGAGTAAGCTGCTGTTCAAACAGCTCACTTTGAAATCGAGGGCAACGATAGCCCTCGTAAATTCTAAACCTTAGGCCTGTCGGAAGATGAGATTGTGCGCGGATGAGCTTTTTAACCACACTTTCACGCAGCAGGTGGTAGTGTTCTTGGGTTGCACTGCTTTCCGCGGGAGGGCCGATCTCAATCAAGCCTTCTACGGATATTAGCCTTTCTCCTGTATCTTTGATCGGTATAGCAATCACCGAAGGGTCGGCAATATCAATATGACTCAAGTTTTCTTTCCCCGTTATTTCCTTTTGCCGCTCTACAGATTACGGTCATCGAGATACTCATCCATCAGAGCTGTCCATTTTTGAGGATAAGAACCAATAAAGTGCCCGTTTTGACCAGGTTCGACATTCACTTGGTGGAAATCCCCTTTGCCACCTGCGGCGACAAACTTATTAAAGTTCGATTGTGAGTGGGACATTCGATAATAATGATCGTTGTTACCATAAAGCCAGATTGATTCAACCTTTGTTGCCGCTCCACGTACAAATAAAGAACCGTTAATGCCTTCTGCCGTTGGGCACCCATCACCCATCCAACCACCAACAAAATTAATGATTCCTTTAAACTTATCTGGATGTTCGCCTGCGTAAGCTGTACTGAGGATACCACCGCGAGAAATCCCGCCGATTATTAGGTTCTCTGTATCAACAAATGGCATCGCCTCAATCGCTTCGACAGAAGCATGTACATCGTCTAACGCTCTTTGTGCTCCAGCAAGCGACCTACCCGTTTCACAGGTATAACCATACTTCCTGTTGCTATCAAACCCTTCGTCATAAAGGCCTTCTGAATTACCGCGACCACGACGCATTGGCACTGCCACGGCCCAACCACGATCGCCAAAATACGCAATCAGCGCATCGAAATAGTCAATTTTCGCTGTGAAATACGAAGGATTCGTCCCCCAACCAGTCGAGCCATGATTCAAAATCACCGTTGGCAGCTTAGTTCCTTGTTGATAGCCGTCAGGCTTATGCACGATGATTTCTAGTTCAACCGTGTCACCATCAAGCTGTACCGGCACCATATTCACTTCTTCTGTCATCGCAAACGTATAAGTAGCAAACATTGATAATAATGACGCCGCTGCTAGCCGGTAGTTCCTTTTAATCATTTCAATTTCCTTTCAACTTAATATGTATAAAGCTGGGCTAGTTGAACCCAAGCTAAAAATCTAAAGGTATGTATTCAGAACAACTAAAAACGTGACGGTCCCGAATAAAATCCACGACAGATGTTTGCCCCTAGAAGCCAACAGCGAAATGACGAAATGAAAAGCAAAAGTTGTCGCGATAATCTGACTGATGAGCAACTTGCTCACCTGTGGCTGCGTCAATACCACCAAAATGGCGGCAAAACCAAGACAAGTAACCGATGTAAGGTGCCAAGCAAAACGAAGCGTTCGCTTGGCAAATCCATCACTGCCCAACACTTTTGGCCAATGACGTTGTTCAAACAGTTTTGACAATAAAAAACGCTCACCCAAATAGGAGTGCGCAATAGAGACAAGCACCAGTAAGAAAGCAGCTAAATACAATAGAAAGTCCATATTGCCTCCTTGCAAAGTTATTCACTCTTAGTTCACGGGTCGGGACATGTAATAAAAGCGCTCTTCTTCTTTATCGATCGCATACCCTTCTCTTTGATAAAGGTGACGAGCTGGGCTAATTTTAAACACTCTCAAACGAACTGAATCTGCACCAGCATCTATCGCGAGCATCAAGACTTTCTTGAGCGCCTTTGCACCGATGCCTTTACCCTGATATTCCTTAGTTACTTGCAGATCGCGCAAATAACAACCGCTCTCATCATAGCTAAACGTACTGCGCCCACTACTGTGTCATCAAACAGAATGTCCCAATTTTCTAGATCTGAGATTTGCTTTCTTATCGTTACAAGCTCCCACTCAACACCATAATGCGTATAGTACGGTTGCATGTTGTCGTACGTTATCTGGGCTGAAGCAGACAAATCTTCTGTTTGCTTAAATGAAATCATGAAGTGCCTCGTAATCAACTCAAGACTGAAGTAAGAACTCACGGTTATTTAATCGCGTCTATCCCTCCATAATGCCGTTCATGGACTCGAATAACAACGTTAGATCATGAAGTTAGAGTAATTCATTGCAGCGGTTTCAGTAGCGACATCATCCAATTGACACTTCGATTAGCCAGTGGCACCACAAACATACTTAATGGCCATGCAACCATAAATGAAGTTAACCACGCCGATAGCCAGCTATTAATAAACGCACTCGCCAATAGATTTCCTTCGATATTTACCAGCAACATAGCAAGCGACATCCCACCAGACATGACAGCTGCCATCACCATAGAAAATAGATAGAAATGTAAGTTGTGAATCTTCATAGCTTCCCTGCTATATAATCACCTGCCATTGGGTCGCTAGCACCGCAAAGGTGCGAGCGACCGGTTCTCATAGCTCTATGCCAAACTACCTAACTCACCATTTTGGTATCGTTGTGTCACCTCGCGGATCTCTTCCATGTTGCTCATTGCAAACGGGCCTTGTTGAACAAACGACTCTTGTACTGTCTCGCCAGATAGAATGACAAAGTAATTGTTGGTATCGCTCTTCCCAATCACACGAATCGGTAACGCTTGATGATCATTAGTCGATTTAACCGCCAGTGATTCGCCTTGTTGAAGAACTAACTCTGTACTATCAATATCAACTTCAATGCTGCCGTCGATTGCGTATATCCATGCGCTATGCTGCTTTTGTGCTTCGTGACTAAATGAAGCTTCAGCTTGTATATGACCATCGAGAGCAGTGAAAGGTAAGGCTATAGACTTTGCCCCCGCTATACCATTTGATTCACCCAGTACGATTTTAACTCGGTAGCCCGTCCCTTCTAGGATTGGCATGTCTCCACGTCTAACATGCAAGGAATCCGGCACCGAGTGTTTCAATCTGGCAGGTAGATTCACAAACAGTTGTAGCCGTGTACTTTCGCGCCTTTAAGCGGTGCTTCGTCGTGGATTGCGCCACTGCCGGCTTTAAGCCAATACAAGTCTCCTGCTTCGATATTGAAATCGTTGCCCAGAGAATCACGGTTGTTAAACAGACCTTCCGTGTCTTCCGGTAATATCGAAACGGCTGACAAACCCGCGTGTGGGTGTGCGCCAAATGTTGGTGTGGTCATAACTTAATGGTCGACCATGATTAGCGGGTCCATTTGTCCTTCAAACTGACCATAACGAAAACCCGTACCAGTGAAACCGTCACCTACCGACAGTCGGCTCCCCTTAATCGGGCCGACAATGTTTACTGAAGCTTCGTTTTCTGAAACCTGGTTATCTGAAGATTGATCTGATGAAGTACGTGTAGTGAATCCTTTTAATGCTGACATTATGCTTCTACGTTCCATTTATTGCGTTGAAATAAAGATAGCAAGCTTGATTTCAGCAAAAAATAGTCAATAATCGAACTCATCGTTCTAAAAATGGAACATTAGAAATGATCGATCTCAATGATTACTATTACTTTGTTCATGTTGTTGAAAAGAAAGGCTACACCGCAGCCGCGAATGTCTTGGGCGTACCTAAATCTCGGCTAAGTCGGCATGTCAGTCAGCTCGAACAGCGTTTAGGGCGAAGGCTTATTCAGCGGACATCGCGGAGCATCTCTATTACTGAGCAAGGCATGACATTCTATAAGCATGCCCGCAAACTGGTGGATACAATGGAAATGGCAGAGGCCTCTGTGCTCAGCCCTGAAGGCAATTTATCAGGTTCAGTGAGGATTAGCAGTTCGGTTGGGGTGGCTCAGTTCGCCCTCAAAGAACTCATTTGTCGGTTCGCCCTTGAATACCCTGACGTAGTGGTAGAGCAGCACGTGACTAACTCGAACATTGACCTCATCACGGAAGGCATTGACCTCGCCATTCGCGGGCATAATGCACCGCTTCCTGACTCTAGCATGATCGCCCATCATCTTGCCGATGTTGAATGGCATTTCTTTGCTTCGCCAAGTTACTACGCGGAGCATCCTCAGCTCACTGAGCCTTGCGGCTTAACTGACTCGCGCTACCTCGCAATGGGAAATCAACAAAATGCTTCGATGATTCTACTGCAACACGACGATGGGTTGAGCGCTCAAATCCAAACATCTCCGTTTTTCTGCTCACAAGACCTTTCAACGCTGAAGCATGCTGCTATGCAAAGTATGGGAGTGGCTGCGTTGCCCTCTTACGTGTGCCGTAAAGAGTTAAAGTCAGGTCAGGTTGTAAGAGTCTTAGATGGCTGGATGTTAAATAGAGTGCAACTGAGCCTGCTAATGCCGTCTCGCCAAGGGATACCGCCGCAGGTTAAAGCATTGAGTGACTTTCTTAGAGAGCATTTTTCGTCAGTTGTTAAAGGGAGCTAATTCAGCCCCCTCTCTAAAGCAATGCATTTAAAAATAGTGAGAGATTGCTAGGTAACGAGCTCGAATATGCTCAATAAGCAGTTTTACTTTGTTTGGAGGCTGACGCGTAAACGGGTAAACCGCGTAAATACCGAGCCTTTTACCCACGAGCTCTGGGAATAGATCGACTAACTGCCCATTGCGAATATCGTGATAGACCAAACAGCGAGGCACGTAGGCAATGCCATGACCACCCAATGCCGCCTTGCGTAGCGCAGTGGCATTGTTGGTTGAGAACGAACCCGAGACTCGCACAATATAGTTCCCCTCTCGCCCTTTGAACTCCCACTCACTGGCACCCGTGGTTTGATACGCATATTGCAAGCAGTTGTGTTGAACCAGATCTTCTGGCTTCACAGGCTTATTGTTTCGAGCGATATACGCAGGAGACGCGCATACAACCCATTGAGAGTCCAAAATGTGTCTGGCAATTAAGCTTGAATCCTCAAGATAACCCGTGCGGATGACCAAGTCGAAGCCACCTTCCACCAGATCAACAAACCGATTATCGAGAGACATGTCCACCGTAAGCCCAGGGTGGGTGTTACAAAATTCGGCCACGGCATCGGCCAAAATCAAATCACCGGATATGGTTGGCACCGACATTTTAATATGCCCACTCACATTTTCGCCAAACCCTGAAACTGCATCCATAGCCTCCGAAGTGGCTTGCTTCACATTTTTTGCTCCGTGGGTGAGCGCCTTACCCGCTTCGGTGAGGGTCAATTTACGCGTTGTTCGATATAATAGCTGAACGCCCAACTCTTCCTCTAAACGAGCAATTCGTTTGCTAACTACCGAATTTGTAAGGTTATTTGCTTCAGCAACCTTACTAAAACTGCCCATTTCCACCACCTGTGAAAACAGAATTAAATCATCTGCACGCATCTATTATGTCAATTTTGGAATTAATCATTTTCATTATTTCCCTATATCAATAAAAAAGAAAGGGTAAATTCACCCCGAATTAACACAATTATCACAAATATAAAACTTGAGAAGCTCAATAGAGCTCGATTCAACAAGTCATCCCTAACACAAAAGTTAAGGGAAACTGCCTGTACGAGGATGTACCAATGAGTGAAACTTTACTTGCCTTGTGGCTTTCTCACCAATTGTGGTGGCTGCTGTCTTACTTGTCGGCCTAAACTGGCCCGCCAAGCGTGCAATGCCTGTCGCATTTGGTCTAACCGTTATCATCGCCCTTTTTGGTTGGGAGATGTCAACCACACGGGTTCTTGCTTCTGTATTTCAAGGATTAGGCATTACGGTTGCCGTTCTTTGGATTGTTTTTGGAGCAATTTTCTTACTAAATACCCTAAAACACACTGGCGCTATTGCTACCATTCGCAATGGTTTTACTAATATCTCACCAGACCGACGCGTCCAAGCCATCATCATCGCATGGTGTTTTGGTTCCTTTATTGAAGGCGCATCCGGTTTTGGCACACCCGCTGCGATTGCTGCTCCCCTTTTGGTTGCTATCGGTTTTCCGGCATTAGCTGCGGTGTTAATGGGCATGATGATTCAGTCTACCCCAGTGTCGTTCGGTGCCGTGGGCACGCCTATCATTGTGGGAGTAAATCGTGGATTGGACACGCACAATATTTCTGAAGCACTTGTTGCCAACGGCTCAACTTGGGACGCTTACCTTCAGCAAATTACCTCTAGTGTTGCGATCATTCATGCCATTGTGGGGACGCTTATCCCTGTTCTAATGGCCATGATGCTGACCCGCTTCTTTGGCAAAAACAAAAGCTGGACTGAAGGCTTGGATATTCTTCCATTCGCGGTTTTCGCAGGCCTCGCATTTACCATCCCATATGCGTTAACTGGAATGTTCCTTGGTGCAGAGTTCCCATCTCTAATTGGTGGTTTGGCTGGCCTTGCGATTGTTGTCTCTGCTGCAAAACGTGGATTCCTAGTACCTAAATCAACGTGGGATTTTGAATCTGAAGACAAGTGGCCAGCAGAGTGGCTTGGCTCATTAAAAATCAATTTAGATGACACAAAAGCTAAGCCAATGAGCCTAGTAAAAGCTTGGTTCCCATATGTACTTCTGGCTGTAGTGCTTGTTGCTAGCCGTGTCAGCGCAGACTTCAAAGCCATGTTGACTGGCGTGAGCTTATCGTTCAGCAACATCCTTGGCGAAACAGGTATTAGTGCTGCGATTCAGCCGCTTTACCTTCCAGGTGGCATCTTAGTATTAGTTGCCCTGGTTGCGGTATTGCTGCAAGCGCGCAGTGCGACACCTCTGGTTAAAGCATTTGGTGAATCGAGCAAAACACTGATTGGCGCAGGGTTTGTACTGGTGTTTACCATTCCTATGGTGCGTATCTTCATTAACTCTGGCGTGAACGGTGCAGACTTAGCCAGTATGCCAGTGACTACAGCAAACTTTGCTGCTGGTTTAGTCGGCGAAGCTTTCCCTGCACTAAGTGCAACCGTCGGTGCGTTAGGGGCCTTCATTGCAGGCTCTAACACTGTATCTAACATGATGTTTAGCCAGTTCCAGTTTGAAGTGGCGCAAACACTGGCCATTTCAAGTGCGGTTGTCGTCGCTCTGCAAGCAGTGGGCGCAGCTGCCGGTAACATGATTGCCATACACAACGTGGTTGCAGCTTCGGCAACAGTAGGTTTGCTAGGTCGAGAAGGAGCAACTCTGCGTAAGACGGTTATCCCAACGTTCTACTACTTGGTTGTCACTGGTGTCATCGGTCTAGTTGCTATCTATGGCCTAAGCATTACTGACGCTCTGGTGAAATAGTGCCACTTGGCGTTGGGACTCACCTAACAGTTCTCGGTTTAGGCCGTGCTTTCAACGCCATCTTAAACAGTTCCTGTTCTAGCCTTCAAAGAAAGGCCCAAAACATTTGTAGGATTGAATTATGATTATCTCTGCCTCAACCGATTACCGCAAAGCGGCGAAGTCCAAGCTCCCACCTTTTCTATTCCATTACATTGATGGCGGCTCTTACGGTGAGCATACGTTGAGACGCAATACGGAAGATCTCGCCGAAATCGCGCTAAAACAACGCGTTCTTAATGACATGTCTGAACTCCGCCTAGATACTGAAATCTTCGGAGAAAAGCTGTCAATGCCAATTGCCCTATCCCTGTTGGCTTGACGGGTATGTATGCAAGGCGCGGTGAAGTTCAAGCGGCCAAAGCGGCTGAAAACAAAGGCATTCCTTTTACCATGTCTACCGTGTCGGTTTGCCCAATTGAAGAAGTAGCACCTGCCATTCATCGTCCAATGTGGTTCCAGCTCTACGTTTTGAAAGACCGTGGGTTCATGAAGAATGTGTTAGAGCGAGCTAAAGCTGCAGGTGTGACTACCTTAGTGTTTACTGTCGATATGCCCGTTCCCGGCGCCCGTTATCGTGACATGCACTCTGGCATGAGCGGCCCTAACGCTGCAGCAAGACGTGTTTTCCAAGCGATGCGTCACCCACAATGGGCGTTTGACGTTGGCCTATTTGGTAAACCTCATGATCTTGGCAACATCTCTACTTACCGAGGTGAGCCAACCAAGTTAGAAGACTACATCGGTTGGTTAGGCGAAAACTTCGATCCTTCAATCAGTTGGAAAGATCTTGAATGGATTCGTGATTTCTGGGATGGCCCGATGATCATCAAAGGGATTCTTGATGTAGAAGACGCAAAAGATGCGGTGAAGTTCGGTGCCGACGGCATTGTGGTTTCAAACCATGGCGGTCGCCAACTTGATGGCGTTATGTCTTCGGCCAAAGCTTTACCTGCCATCGCAGACGCAGTAAAAGGCGACATGAAGATCTTGGTCGACTCAGGTATCCGCACTGGGCTTGATGTGGTGCGAATGCTCGCCCTAGGCGCTGACTGTGCCATGCTAGGCCGTTCCTACATCTACGCTCTTGCTGCGCAAGGTCAAGCCGGTGTTGAAAACCTGTTAGACCTCCATGAGAAAGAGATGCGCGTTGCCATGACATTAACCGGCGCCAAATCGATTCAAGATTTGAATCGCGATTCGCTCGTAAATATCTAAACAGATTATCTAATTAAGGTATCGAATCAAATCGGTGTCACGGCTTTTCACATCATGTTGTGGCACCGTTTATAAACGGGCAACAAACACAAATAGCAATGAGCAACAATTATAAGCCCGAGAGTCAGAATAAGCTTTGTTCCTCCCAAGAAGCTTTTCATTATAAGGAAGCAATGATGGCAAACACAATACCAAAGGCCACTTATGAGCAGCTCGAAACTCTGCTCGCCCTACACATTGATCCACAGCGAATTGTTACTCAAGAAGCAAAGCGCTTGGCCTACGGCACCGATGCGAGTTTTTATCGCTTGGTGCCGCAAATCGTTTTACGCCTTAAGAGTTTAGACGAAGTCATCTACGCAATTCAGAGCTGCCGAACACTCGGCGTTCATTTCACTTTCCGCGCGGCGGGAACAAGCTTGTCTGGCCAAGCCGTCTCGGACTCCGTGCTCATCACACTAACCGACGACTGGCGCGGTCATGAAATCATTGAGAATGGCGACAAAATCATTCTTCAGCCCGGTGTAATCGGCGCTGATGCAAACCGATACCTCGCGCCTTTTCAGCGAAAAATCGGGCCTGATCCTGCGTCTATCAACACCTGTAAAATTGGTGGTATCGCGGCCAACAATGCGAGTGGAATGTGCTGCGGTACAGCGCAAAACTCTTATCGCACGGTAGACAGTATCAAAGTCGTGTTTGCCGACGGAACCCTGCTTAATACTGCCGAGCCGCAAAGTGTTGAAGCCTTTAAAGAGAAACGTTCAGATATCTATCAGGGTCTATTAGATTTGGTAGGTCAAACTCAGCAAAACACAGAGCTGACGCATCGTATTCGTCACAAATATCGCCTAAAAAACACCACGGGTTACGCTTTGAATGCGTTGGTTGACTTTACTGATCCCATCGACGTATTGGAGCACCTGCTCATTGGCTCTGAAGGCACACTGGGCTTTATTGCCGAAATCACCTACAACACAGTGGTAGAACACGAATTCAAAGCCTCTTCCCTACTCGTATTTGCTGATATTGAAGAAGCCAGCCGCGCAGTTGCGACTCTAGCAAAAACTCCGGTAGCCGCAGTCGAGTTGATGGATGGTCGCGCACTCAAATCCGTTTCCGACAAACCTGGTATGCCCGAGTTCATGACTGGCCTTGATATTGAGGCAGCCGCCCTGCTGGTTGAAACTCATGCAAGCTCGCAGGATGAACTCGATAACCAATGTTCGAGCATTTTGGGCTCACTCGGCGACTATTCAATCATTGAATCGGTGCCCTTCACGACTGACGCAAAAATGGTCGCAACGCTGTGGGGAATTCGTAAAGGGATGTTCCCTGCCGTTGGCGCGGTTCGCGAAGTCGGAACAACAGTGATTATCGAGGATGTCGCGTTTCCGGTTGAGAGTCTCGCCAATGGAGTGCGAGATCTGCAAACGCTGTTCGACAAATATCAGTACAACGAAGCGATCATCTTTGGCCACGCCCTTGAAGGCAATCTGCATTTTGTCTTCACTCAAGGGTTTGACTCACAACAAGAAATTGATCGCTATGGCGGATTCATGGATGACGTCGCGACTTAGTCGCGGTGAAATATCAAGGTTCGTTAAAGGCAGAACACGGCACAGGCCGTAACATGGCTCCATACGTTGAACTCGAATGGGGTAAAGATGGCTACGCTTTGATGCAACAGATTAAGCGACTCTTCGACCCAGAAGGCTTGCTCAATCCGGGTGTGATCATTAACGATAACCCTCACTCCCACATTGAAAACCTAAAACCCATGCCTGCCGCAGATGACATTATCGACCGTTGTATCGAGTGCGGATTCTGCGAACCGGTTTGTCCATCTCGTACACTTACCTTATCTCCTAGACAACGTATTGTGCTCTATCGTGAGCTACAACGCCGCCGAGCAGCTGGTGAAAATGTCGATGCGACAGAGTTAGAGAAAACCTTCGAATACCAAGGGCTGGATACCTGTGCAGCAACGGGGCTTTGCGCTGATCGCTGCCCTGTTGGCATCAATACTGGTGACTTAGTCAAGCAACTTCGCACGGCAAAGTATCAAAAGTTCACACCCATCGCGAAGTGGACAGCGGATCACTTTGCTACCACCACGACATTGACTCGTGCTTCACTTAAGGCAAACCAGATAGCCGTTAAAGTCGTGGGCGAAAAAAGCGTATCCAAACTTACTAATGGGTTCCGCAAACTTGCCAATAACAAGACACCAATTTGGCTACCAGAAACCCCACAATCCAATAGCCACAAACTTGAAGAGTCGCTAGAGACCTTAGTGAAATCAGACAAAAAAGTTGTTTATGTCCCCTCTTGTGCTTCTCGCACCATGGGCCAGCAGTCTGATGCGAAAGATCAGAGAAGCCTTACTGAGGTGACAATGTCACTCATTAAAAAAGCGGGTTACGAAGTGATCATACCAAATGGTATTCACGATCAATGCTGTGGCATGCCCTACGACAGTAAAGGGATGACCGACATTGCCACGCAAAAAGCGGCGCAACTCGAGCTGTCGTTGTGGGAAGCAAGCTATGAAGGAGAATACCCAATCCTTATGGATACCAGCCCATGTGCCAAACGCAGTATCGAAAACTTCACCAAGCCACTCGAAATTCTCGAACCTACTGGTTTTGCGGGCAAATATCTAATGCCACATTTAGATATTACGCCAACCGACGAGACGGTTATGCTGCACGTAACCTGCAGCTCTAGAAAGATGGGGTTGGAAAACACCATGCTCAAGCTTGCCGAGCAATGCTCAAGCAATGTTGTCGTACCTGAGCATATTTCCTGCTGCGGTTGGGCTGGGGATAAGGGTTTTACCACGCCCGAACTCAATGCTGCGGCTGTTGAACCACTTAAAGACCAAGTACCTGAAGGCTGTACACGTGGCTTTAGTAATAGCCGAACCTGTGAAATTGGCCTTTCGCACCACAGTGGTATTTCGTATCAGTCGATTCTTTATTTGGTGGACGAGGTGAGTAACCCACTTTAGCGCTTGCTTTAGAAGCCTCAAAACTACTTATATTTAAATTCAACTCTGGCCTGTAGATAGTGAACATCCATTTACTGCAGGCCATTTGCACACAATCAGATATATCTCCAAAGAACAGGACTCTAAACTGAAGTAAATCCTCAATTCATCAAGGTATTCCTTCCTATATTTTGAAAATCTAACATTCTAATTTTTAGACAGTAATTTAATTTATCTAACCGTTAATTTAAGTAAACTTCATAACTGTCATATTAATGTCATAATTTTATGAGTTTTTCTTCTTGAAAATTAAGGTGTTAAAGGACTAATATTTAGACATGCGCACACTTAATGAGCACAATTTACCAACACAAATACACGACATTTTAAGAAAGTAAGAGGTTATTTATGAGAAACACCCAAAGCACCGAGCAACCGGTATTCGGACTTTTAGAACGCATCAGTTTGGTTGCCCTCATCACCGTTGCCATTCTCTTTACTATCTCTTGATCCTTGATTGGATGGGCTCGAACACGGCCTAGATTTTTGAAGAAACTAACTTACCAAAATCTGAAAAGACGAAAACTGAAACAAGAATAGGGACATTCTCTTCTCAATGTTGATCACTCCGTTTAACCGCCACTGACAAATTGACCCAGTGAGTGCCCTAACAACTTAAGCATCAACCGTAGAAGTAACGCGATAAAAAGAAATTAACATTTTCGCTCAACGCTTCCTGCTCATCCTGAGAATCCGTAATATCCCAAAATAGTATTTTGTCGTAGCTTGGTAATTTGGGGAGACGCTGAATAGCGTCGAGCCCTACAGCAATAAGAATATCGTAGTGATGTTCTAATATACTGTTCTCCTTTACAGCCAGCTGATTATTGACTTGCTTCAAGCGACTTTTATTTACAAAAGGATTCGGCGCTGAATAATAGCTAATATCAAAATAGCTATTGCACTTAATATCTATCTCATGGCTGGCAAGCTCGGCAAGGTTATTATCACCGTCACCGATGACAATAACCTTCATTCGCTTTGAGCCATTGCAAGTGCTGCGAGAACTCGAGGCTCTATGAAACTTGGTTTCGTTATCCAAAGCGCCCACTGATATAGTCTCTGGTTAAGCGATGTTGAGGATTATGAAACACTTCTTGAGTTTTATTAATCTCAATCAAATCACCAAGATGAAAGTATGCAGTGCGATCGGAAACACGAAGCGCCTGTTGCATCGAGTGTGTCACAATCACGATGCTGAACTGCTTCTTTAAGTCGTGAATCAACTCTTCGATAACTTCTGTGGCAATTGGGTCGAGTGCAGAGCAAGGTTCATCCATCAAAATCACTTCCGGACTAATCGCTATAGTTCGCGCAATGCAGAGTCTCTGTTGTTGCCCACCTGATAAACCCGTCGCAGGGTGATGAAGGCGATCTTTTACTTCATCCCACAAGCCGGCTTTAGTCAGCGACTCTTCCACAACCAGATCCATATCGGCTTTAGTATCCACCAAGCCATGCAGTCTAGGGCCGTAGGAGATATTGTCGTACACCGATTTTGGAAATGGATTTGGGCGTTGAAACACCATGCCGACTTGCGATCGCAACTCTACAATTTCTTGCTCTTTGCTGTAGATGTCTTCACTGTCTAAGGTAATTGACCCATTGATCATGCAACCATCGACAGTATCATTCATGCGGTTTAAGCAGCGTAAAAATGTCGACTTACCACAACCCGATGGGCCAATCATTGAAAGCACTTCTCGCTCGCCGATATCCAAGCTGACGTTTTTAATCGCTTGCTTCTCGCCAAAGTTATAGAATACATCTACATTGCGTGCCGACATGCGAGCATCTTCAATAAACTGTACTCCCACCGTTTCACGAGATTCGTCGTGGCGATGATGGACTGAGCGTTCGGTTTGAGCCACTAGTTGAGGCTGAGTAACGAAATTCGAAATATTTTCTGTCATTTGTAACAATCCCTACCAACGACGTTCTAAGCGTTTACGCAGCATGACCGCGCAAGAGTTCATAAAAGCGAGGAACAACAGCAATACCATGATGGCACCTGATGTGTTCTCGGCGAATCCTTTCTCTGGGTTCTCTGCCCATAAGTAGATTTGGACGGGCAAAGCACTTGCAGCATCAAACGGGCCTTCTGGAATATCGACAATAAACGCCACCATACCAATCATGATAAGCGGTGCGGTTTCACCTAACGCCTGCGCCATGCCAATGATGGTGCCCGTTAACATTCCCGGCATTGCCAAAGGCAGTACGTGATGTGTCACCGCCTGCATTTTTGACGCCCCTACCCCAAGCGCAGCATCCTTGATGGAGTGAGGCACCGCTTTAATTGCCGCTCGGCTCGAGATGATGATGGTGGGCAGTGTCATCAATGAGAGCACTAAACCGCCGACAACAGGTGCCGATCTTGGTAGTTCGGCCACATTGAGAAAGATCGCCAAACCAAGTAGACCAAAGACAATCGAAGGTACAGCTGCCAGATTGTTGATATTGATTTCAATCATATCGGTAATCTTGTTCTTCGGCGCAAACTCCTCTAAATAGGTCGCTGCGGCCACACCGATAGGAAAGCTAATACAAAAACAGACGAGCAAGGTATAAAAAGAACCCACCATTGCGCCCCAAATACCCGCAAGCTCTGCATCACGGCTATCACCATTGGTGAAGAAGTTCTTGTTAAATACAGTACGAACCTTGCTTTCACTTTCTAGCTGTTTGAACCAAGCAATTTGATTGTCTTTAAACTTACGAGAGTCTTCTGGAATTGACTCGTCAACGTTGCCCTTGTTGTATTGGTTAAACAGGTCACCCGCTAATGCCCAATAGGTGATCTTACCGCCCACCAACGACGGGTTTTCTACCACCATATCTCGCAAGTTATATTCGGCGCCTCTTGAAATGAATGCGTTCAGGGCTTTTCGTTCCTTGCGCGTGCTAATTTCAATTTCATGCTTTAACGCATTCCTAAGCGCCTTCATGTAATTGGCACTAAAGAGCTCTTCCTTACTCGGCTTGCTACTGAGTAAACCTAACGTTTCCTCGTCGAGGCTGACTTGAAGCCTTATTTCTGTCGTATAGAAAGCGGTATAGCCTTGTGACGTAATGGAGCCAATAAGGATGACAAGAAACAGAATGGCCGCGCTTATCGATACAATCCCGTAAAGACGGAATCGCCCTTCTTTGGACTTTCGTTTTGCTAAGCTGGCTTTCACCTTTGCCTTCTTAGTCTTTGATATTTCATTGAGAATACTAGTCATACTGCTCTCGATATTTCTTAACGATTCGTAAAGCGACGAAGTTCAACACCAGCGTCACAACAAACAGAGACAGGCCCAGTGCAAATGCTGCGAGGGTTTTCGGGCTATCAAATTCTTGGTCACCGACTAATAGCGTGACAATTTGAACCGTAATAGTGGTGACAGATTCGAGTGGGTTGGCCGTCAGATTTGCCGATAACCCTGCCGCCATTACCACGATCATCGTCTCACCAATTGCACGCGATACAGCGAGCAGCAAACCACCTACAATGCCAGGTAACGCGGCAGGAAGAACGACG
The DNA here is from genome assembly GCF_001012815.1 of Vibrio mexicanus. GTDB lineage: Bacteria > Pseudomonadota > Gammaproteobacteria > Enterobacterales > Vibrionaceae > Vibrio > Vibrio mexicanus. The sequence goes on along the minus strand of NZ_JYJP01000016.1, from coordinate 19,238 downwards.
TTTCGGATCGTTTCAGATTCGGTCGCACCTAAACTCAGTGAGCCGTCGCGAAGCGATTGAGGCACGGCAGTAATCACATCATCAGAGAGTGAAGAGACAAATGGAATGATCATAATCCCCATAATCAAACCTGCCGCTAATGCGCTTTCTGATGAAGCAGAGGTAAAACCAATCGCATGGGCGATATCTCGAATCATTGGCGCAACAACCAAAGCCGCGAAGAAGCCATACACAACCGTTGGAATACCAGCTAGCACCTCTAGAATAGGCTTTGTGATGTTTCTAAATTTTGGGGTTGCGTACTCTGCCAAGTAAATCGCGCTCATTAAACCCACAGGTGCAGCAATCAGCATTGCTATGGTTGAGATCATCAATGTACCTGTCAGCAACGGGATAAAACCGAATGCACCACTTGCACCTTGTTGATCCGCGCGAAGGGCTACTTGCGGTGACCACTCAAGACCGAAAATAAAATCCGTCACAGGGACTATGTTGAAAAAGCGAATGGCTTCAAACAGCACAGAAAGCACAATGCCGAGCGTGGTTAAAATCGCAATCACCGAGCAGATGATCAAAAAGACATGAATGGTTCGTTCCACATGTACACGCGCTTTTACCTTTGGCCTCACCAGTTTCAAACCAATCGCTAGGCCGGTTAAAGATAAAACGATTAACGCCGCAAAGCGCAGATTGTTACCCGATTCAACCACATCGATGTAGTGATATGATGCGTCAATCAACCAACCTTTATCGGTTGCCGTGATACCGTCGGCAACGTGTTTAATTTGGCTATAAAGCAGCGAAGAGTCAGTACCTTGCTCAAGCACATGGGCTGGCAAATTTGCCATGACCATCGATTCAACAATTGACGGATAAAACACGCTCCAAGCAGCCAGAACAATCAGGGCTGGGATGGCAGCTAAAATTGCTGCGAGCGTTGCGTAATAGGCAGGTCTCGAATGGAGGTATCGCAATCCTCCGTTTGCAGTAGCCAACTGCTTTGAGCGGCTTTTTGTCATGACATAGGCCATGGACGAAATGCCAAGCAACAAAATCAAAAGCAAAGAATTCATAGGGCCTCTAAACTAACAACGGGGTACCCATCCGAGCACCCCGTGAGGACAGCAAATATTATAGGTTTGGTGTTAGTTCAGTACCGGCAGTACGAACAATTTTCCAATCCCTTGCTGAAAGCGGGATTAGACCGCGGTCTGCAAGGTAGCCTTCGTCACCAATTGCTTGCTCAGAGGTAAATGCTGCAACGTATTCTTTAAGACCTGGGATTGTGTCTTTGTGGTCTTCTTTCACGTAGAAGTACAGAGAGCGTGATACAGGGTATTCACCCGTACCGATTGCATCAAACGTTGGCTCTACACCTTCGATAAGAGATGCTTGAACTTTGTCTGCGTTCTCTTCTAGGAATGAGTAACCGAATACGCCTAGTGCGTTAGGGTTTGCAGCCAATTTCTGTACGATTAGGTTGTCGTTCTCGCCCGCTTCGATGTAACCACCGTCTTCACGAACTGAGCGACAAACCGCTTTGTACTTCTTCTTGTCTGTTTTCTTAAGTGCTTTGATTTGAGGGAAAGTCTTACAACCACCTTCAAGAGCAAGCTCTGCAAAAGCATCACGAGTACCCGAAGTTGGTGGTGGACCTAGAACCTCAATCTTGATGTTTGGAAGCGCTGGATTCACTTCTTTCCAAGTTTTATATGGGTTCTCAACTAGGTTACCATTTGCGTCTGGAACCATTTTCGCCACGCCTTTGTAAACATCTTGAAGAGATAGCTCAAATTGCTCAGCTTTGTTTGAGTTCGCTAGCACGATACCATCAAAGCCGATTTTGATTTCTACGATGTCTTTTACACCGTTCTTCGCACATAGCTCGATTTCAGATGCTTTGATCTTACGTGAAGCGTTTGTGATGTCTGGCGTGTTCTCACCAATACCTGCACAGAATAGCTTTAAGCCACCGCCTGAGCCAGTTGACTCAATTTTAGGTACAGAGAAAGAAGTCGTACGGCCAAATCGCTCAGCCACAACTGTCGCGAATGGGAATACAGTGGAAGATCCAACGATGCTGATATAGTCGCGTGAAGCAGCGTTTGCAACACCGCCAGTAGCCATTGTTAGTGCAACTGCTGTAGAAGCAATTAGGGCTTTAATTTTCACATCAACCTCCAAGTTGATACATGAATATATGGATGTTAAACACCAATAGTCATTAAGGTGTCGTATTAATATGCTCTGGATATACCCGAACACTATCAATTCAAACAAACATATATTACAAATGCATTTCATAAAAATTATGTATTAATTACACCCCTGCAATATTTATTCTTCGTCGTATTTACATAAGCCTCAATTAGACTATGCCCATTAAATCCATATAAAACAGCATTATAGAGCAATTAACCTTTAGAGAACTTCGACTTTATCCCTGCATGAATATATAAGAGCTATCGATATGTCATATAAAGTTAACGTTACTACCTGGATCTTTCTTAGGTATGAAATAAAGCATCACTATGCTTTCGGGTGATTGATTTTTTGAACGGATATATTTAGAGCAGTTTTATCTGCTCGCAGTAAATACGCAGTGAGGCGACGATGTACCTATCAATTATCCAACGAATCGTTTTAGGATTTGTGACTGTCATTATTTTTGTGATTGCACTAAGTACCACCGCATATATTAGCCAGTCTGATATGGCGGAGCAATTCGATACGACTTCAGTCAAAATGACCAGCTTGCTCGCGCGAGCAAACCATCTGGGCCAGAACCTACAGAACCTTAATCGCGCCCTGCTCGTGCATGCGAGTACTGCGGATAAGCAGTTGCGCATACAACTCGAACAAGAGTTCAACCTTGCCCAACAGGAATACTTGAATAATCGAGAACGCTTCATCAGTGACTTGAATGCGTATCCAAACCTGCAAGCAAGCGTGAATGAGCTAGACGCCAAGGCCCAAGATATCTTTGCTAACGCCCTACTTCATATTGATGTGAAGAATCAGCAGATGAGCGCCCGTCAAGCCACCTCCAAAGAGCTTAATGAGTTCGATAAGAAATGGCGCTTCTTCGAGCAAGACATATCAGATTTAGCCCATAAAGCTAAGGCCAACAATCAACGCACAAACAATCGTAATCTCAACTACATTGTTGCACAGGGAAAAGGGGCAGATCGTTATCTTCAAAAGACTTACGCAATGGAAAACATGCAAGATGCGGAAGTGGCTCGACAAGAGCTGATTGCCCATATCGAGCGTTTTAAAAGCAAGGCAAAACGACTACCGAAAACCATGCCAGAGAGCAAACCAAGTATCGACTTCTATCAAGGCCAGTTGATCAGAGCCATCGAACAGCCTGAAGGTTTGCTCCAACAGCATTTGACGTACATTCGATTGACGGCTCAAAGCAATCAATTACTTAGTCAGATAGCTTATGACATGAATGCCGTTATCAATGAGTTTGATGCCATCACTGAACAAATTCAGTTACTCGTGAGTGATGCGGCAAGCAATGCCAAAACGACTTCAGAAAACGCGCTCCTACTCAATGGTTCGCTCGCCTTAGCTTGTACGCTAATTGCTGTACTCGTTGCATGGACTATCGTCTATTCGATAAAAAGACCACTCGCCGGCATCGTGAAAGCTCTCGACAAAATGACCAATGGCGATCTGACCTTTCGAATCGATACAGGCATTCGCTCGGAGCTAGGGACGATCGCAGAAAACATCAACAGCCTAGCCAAACAATTGAGCGAGATTATTTCGCAAGTACAACAATCTGCAACCACACTGAGTGATGTCGCAAATGAAAGTCATATTTTAAGCAATAAAACCAACATTGATGTCGCTAAACAGCAAAAGCAAACAACCGCCATTGAACAAGCCGTGAATGAGATGAAGCAGGCGATCGACACTGTCACTATCTCCGCAACGGAAACCAGAGATGAGGTCAAGAAAATCAACGATCTCGCGCATGGCAACATGAAGTCGATGCACCAAAATCTGGAGTTTGGTCATCAGTTGCAAACTTCTCTAGCCGAAGCAACCGAAGTTATCCATCAGTTGTCCGATGAATCACGCCAAATCGGTGAAATTCTCACAGTAATACAATCTATTTCTGAGCAAACCAATTTGCTGGCACTTAATGCCGCCATTGAAGCCGCAAGAGCGGGCGAACAAGGTCGCGGCTTTGCCGTTGTGGCCGACGAAGTTCGTTCTCTTGCCACCCACACCCAAAACTCTGCTAATGACATCGGCAGTATGATCGATAGCCTTCAATCTAAAGCTGCTTTTGCGGTTACACTTGTAGAAAACAATTTAGAGCAAGCAGCCGTATCCGTTAGCCACAGTAATGAGAGTAATCATGCACTTGAAAACATGGTTGCAAGGCTATCCACTATCAAACAAATGAGTCGCTCAATCGCAAACGAATCAGAAAAACAAAGTGAAGTGGTGAAGGATGTGGTGAGTAAAATCACGTACATCTCAGACAAAGCCACACGCATTGCTGAAGAGGTTGATGAATCGGCACGAAACAGCGAATCACTTAACCAACTTTCGAGCCGACAGAGCGAGCTGGTTTCTCATTTTGTCATCTTAAACTAAGGGAGCTGGATGCATTAATCCGGAAAAACTGAGGAGCAAAGTTTACCGTATTTTTCATGGTAAACATGATTAAAATAGAGAGTCTCACTTGCCTTTTAGCTTAACTAAAAAGTGATGACACTATGAATCAAAACGCTAAACAGCTCCTCAATCTCCTTTGTCGCGAATACGATAAGCTTTCAAAATGCCATCATCAGCGACCTTTCCCTGAGTTTTCAGCCACCATTCAGAATCAACATGGCTTTTGCTATGTGCGTTGCCCCATGGGTAGCCAGCGCTTTAGTATCGTCAATGTCCGGCTCTCACCTTCCATACGCGGGCAAGGCGTACTAACAGCCTTTCTCGAGTACATAGAAAGCCACCCTTATCACTACCGAGCGTCGAAGTGGCGCTTATTGAAAACAAATCACTGGCTAAGCGTTTACTCAAGCTCGGTTGGCAATATCACTCCTTCTTCACTCGATTCATTTCTAGGGGTAAACCAACATTTGTCCATGATTTCTAACCCCTCTCACTCATTCACCCATTCACCCGCTCACCTAATAGCGACGTCATTGCGCTGATAAGCTTACTTTTGTTCCAACATGTTGCGGAGAATTGAGAGACATTACTCATTTCTCCACTCTACAGGTCATCAATACTCATCTTGAGCTAACATTATTAATACAAGTAACCAACAAACCCAGTTTAAGATCACTCATAAGTTAAAACTTTTGAAGGGGTTAGCTGAGAATAATTGGCAGAACAGAAGAGCTCTTACACCGACTAGTGCGTCATCTATTTCAATAAAAGAGGATAAGGAAATCATGATTTTTACCCGCATTTCTCTTATCTGCCTCTTGCTCATCTCCACCAATGCGTTTGCGCAGAATTGGTATGAGGTCGAATTAGGCGATGAAGGTTATGAAACCTACCAAGGGTACATTCTCGAAGAGGAAAAAAAGGTCGTCAAGCATGGCCAATACAAACGCTTCAACAATGCAAACGATTTACTTGAGCTCACTTTCTATCAACATGGTTTACGTAACGGCCTCAGTACCCGCTACTACGAAGAGCTTAAACTCAAATTCGAAGGACTGTATCAACAAGGCCTTCCTAACGGCCTCCACCAAAACTTCCGTGAGAGCGGCAAGCTCTACGCACAACACCATTATAAATCTGGCGTTTTACTCAAAAGCCTGCATTACGACGTTGACGGATACATCGTGTCGGAACACCATTATTTAGCCGACAATGAAGAGCTGAGCATCTCCTACTACGAAGGAATCAAGAATCATGAAAAGTTGGTACGCCTCCAGCCTGCGCCGGAAGACTGTGAGACCGCATGTTTTGCAAACCTCATTTATGAAGAGCAGAGAGACTACAACACCGATGGTATTGTCATCTACCTAACGGCTACAGACCATCAAGAAGGTATTACTCGTTGGAAAGAGTACGACAATATCGGAAACTTAATTGAAAGCGGTGAAGTAAAAGAGCCAGACTACTAAAGTGAAAGTTAGCTGGATAAAACATTAAGACCGAAGCTTTAAGCTTCGGCCTTTTCTTATGCTGCGACTTTCTTATACCGCGATATGCTTATACTGCTATGGCCAGAACGTATTATCTAATTAAGCCACTTGCTCAGTATGCAATTCAGAATCGTTAAGGCTAAAGTAAATCTTTGCCACAATCTTTTCGGCCAGTAGGATTGCGAACACCACAGCGATGAAGGCAATCACGCCATTCCAAGGGCCAGTGAATTGAATGTTGTTACCAAACACAATATTCAAAACTTCCAAAATCAGGAACTTTGAACCTACTAGGATGATGTAGCTTGATACGCCTCGCATCACTTTAGGCCAAACGCCTTCTTTCGCCATAAAGTAAGCCGCAATTTTATGCTCTGCCTTAATTGAAGCTTTTAGTAGCACTTGCATTAATACCGCCGCAGCCAGTGATACCGAGAAGGAAGAAAAGCTAACAAACGTCCAATATTCGTTGAATAAGTTTAGAACCACTAGGTCCACCAAAATCGCAAGTGTGTATCCCACAAACAGACGTTGGTTAGTGTTAAAACCGTAGATTGGCGCTTGTTTACTCATATTACATTTCCTCTTTAGAAAGTGCTCTTATTCGCTGACGAGGAAATAATAGCTCAACCCCTTGGTAGTAGATTGCCATTTAACGACACAACTATAAATTTGAGTGATTTAAGAAAACCGAGTTCATTGGTTATACTCTTGATACTCAGCTCATATCAAAAAAGGTGGCCCTATCCACTCTCCCACACTTCCCGTGCTTTATTCGTTGCAGCATTGCCCATACGCGATGAGAGCCCGTATGGCCGTGATCAAAGCAGATATTCAAGTCGAATTAAGAGCGATTAAGCTCAGCAATAAACCCACTGAAATGCTGGATGCTTCACCCAAAGGAACCGTGCCCGTTTTAGTACTACCTCAACGTCTCAAAGAGCAGCCTATGGTGATTGAAGAAAGTTTAGACATCATGCTGTGGGCTTTGGCGCAAAATGATCCACACCGGCTGTTACCATTGAAGCAGCATCTGCCTGAGATGATCGATAGGATTGTTCGATTTGAATCTGAGTTTGTTCCAGCGTTGGATTCGTACAAGCAAGCGAAGCGTTATCATGAAGATTCGCTCATTGAGACCCGCTTACGATGCGAATCGATACTCGCACCTTTGGAAAGCAGGCTAAAAGATAGTCCTTTTCTTTGCGGAGAACGGGAGCAACTGTTGGATATTGCCCTTGTCACTCTCATTAGGAAGTTTACCCGAGTTGAGCGAGCTTGGTTTCGTCAGAGCCAGTACGTGGGAATCCAACGCTGGCTCAATCATTACATCCAAAGCCCGCTATTTAGTTTGACGATGCGCCATGTAGAACTTTGGTTACCCAAAAAACAAGCAGTGATGTTTGGCGCGAAAAAACCGACTTAATAGTGTGCCCTGCGGATGGAGATTTCAAACCTTTATACATGGCGAGTGACGCTTATCTATTCTAGAAAACGTATAACTTTATCAAGAGAAACAAAACAATACTGGCTATCGTAGTCAAAAGCACGTTGTTAGTAATGCGAGCTAACACAATCGCAAATACCGCGCCGATTAAGTAAGGCAAATTATCTTCAAATAGAAGATCGCCATGTGGCATGAAGACAATAGGTCCCCATATAGCGGTGAGTACGGCTGGGCTTGCATAGCTCAAAAAACGTTGAGCACCACTACTTAACCTCAATGGCACTTTCGGATCGAGGAACAAGTAGCGGCTTGCAAACACAATAGAAGTGAGTAGAACAATCAGAGCAAAGATCATGACTTTATCCACCCTTCAGATACATAACCAACCGTCATACCAATCAAGCTCGAAATAACCAAACCACTTTCAACACCTAGATAAGCGAATACGACTGAAGAGACAAGTGCCGAAAGCGCCGCTAACAATACCGGCCAAGACTTAATGTTGGGTACCACGATCGCAATAAAGGTCGCGGCAACCGCAAACTCTAATCCGTACTGTTGTAAATCAGGGATCTGCGCGCCAACCGCAATGCCAACAAACGTGGCTAAGTTCCATATCAGATAAAACGAAAAACCCGCTCCCAACGCATACCAGCGGTCAAAATTTTCGGGTTTATGGTGTCCACACAATGCAAACAGTTCATCAGTGAGTAGAAAGCCCAGCGTTACACGCCAACGCAGTGGTAATCCAGAGATATGACTTCGCATAGAGAGGCTGTAAAGAAAGTGCCTAGAGGTAATGAAGAATATGGTGATCACCATGGTCATGATGCTTGCGCCCGCTTTGATCATTCCCATGGCGACAAGCTGAGCCGCACCAGCAAAAAGCACCGCACTCATCGCCTGACCTTCTAGGATACTTAAGCCAGAATCTATCGCAAAGGATCCTGCCAGAAATCCCCACGGAATGACGGCCAAACTCAATGGCATCATTGCGAGTGTGCCGTTAATCAATGAGCGTTTTTTGTCAATTTCCGAGTCCATTGCGTCCATATCGTGCTTCAGCTCTCCTTTCTCACCCGCGAACTTACCTATTTGTTACATATAACTGAGGACTAGACAGCCAATTTTCAAGGTGGCACAAAGTCTTAAGTATAAAAGAACAGAATAAAGCCAAACTGATAGAGAAACAAAAGAAACGGACTTAACGTCAGGTTAAGCCCCTTGTGAGAAGGTGTTCATGTCCGACAATGGCAATGAGAGGAAGCAGGCCTACATACCTCGAGTTGACACAGAGAATTCGTCTAACGTTAACGTAATACCTTTCGCCATATCACTCATGTCCACGGCAATTTGGGAGCTGTCTACGATCTTCTTGTTCGTGTTTTCAAGTAGATTGGTTAAGAAGTTTTGAGCCACTTTTAAGTCTTGAATTTTACGCGATTGCTCCTCTATCAAAGCCCCAATTTCATTTTGCTGCTCAACGGTCAGCTCAATGGATTGGCTGATAATATTGATGTTATTTTCGGTATCAATGCTGCACTGTTTACTGTTCTCTACCTCAGTTTGCAACTGCTCAACGGAGTCCACCGCCACTTTCACTCGTTTCGGTCAGATCATTCAACAAACTGCTAATTTCTTCAGTCGAGTCGTTAGTTTTACTCGCGAGCACCCTGACCTCATCGGCTACCACAGCAAAGCCACGCCCTTGCTCACCAGCTCGCGCGGCCTCGATCGCCGCATTGAGTGCTAGCAGGTTAGTTTGTTCCGCAATAGACTGAATCACGTCAATGATGCTATATACTTTTTCCGCCACCGAGCTCAGTTGTTCAATATTTTCAGACACTTTGTTGGATTCAACCGATGCGGTTTCTACCGCTTTAATGTTTGCCCCAACCGATGACAAACCTTGCTTCGCGCTGTCTTGACTTTGATTAGCGGATTCTATCGTTTGTGAAATTACGTCCGAGACTTTTTCAAAAGACATCACCAAGCTGTCGGAAATTTCGGATATCTCCGCGTATTTCTGTTTCTCCTCTTCATAGCTGCTATTTACCTGCTGAGCTAGGTTTTCAACGCGAGAAGATAAACTACCTATGTTGTCTGCACTGGTTCGCAACCCTTTAACTACCGACGATAACGCATGACGCATCGATTGTATGTTCTGAGCCAGTAAACCAAGCTCACTTCGGTTCACTAACGTGTCGATATGAACTTTATCTTCCAAGTCACCTTTGCGTGTTGCCCGGCTTACGTCAACCAATGAGTTAATAGGGGTAGTAATACTCCGGCCAATAAGGAGAGAAAGAACAATAGCGGCAAGAATACCCACACCCGAAATGGCTAAGACATCCCGCTTTAATCCTGTAACGTTAGCGTCAGCGTATTTGTTGTAACTCAACACCGCTTTATGCATAGCTCCGAGCGTTTTTTGATTAGCAAGCATGAAGGCATCGACTTCCTCTTCCGATGGCTTGGTGTCACCGTGATTAATCAGCGAAAATGCCATAGCCTTTTGTTCATTCCACAGCCCTTCGACCACGTTGAGTTGAGAGAGAAACTCGGTGGCGGTGCTTTTGATCAGAGTAATCGGCTGTTTCATTGGTAAATCAGAAAAGGTGCCACTACCTGATTTGAGCGGATTTATGCCCTTCATATATATCTAGCATTACCTCACTGGCGAACTTCTTAGTCAGCATTCGCTGCCTACCTGCCACATTGATAACCGTACTGTCTTGCTTGTTTTTTTCTAATGTAATGATGATATCTGTTGCGATGAGCGTAATTGTAATTAGAAACGTCGCTAATATGGCAACCAAACGTTTGGTCACCGATAACTGAGACAATACTCCATTCATGTCCAAAGCCTACCTTTTTCCCCTAGCCTTTATAGAAAGTAGGTTAGAAAACTGGCCCTTGCAAAAGAATGCACACTATCCTTTGGTGGTAGTCAAACAATACGCCCGCACATTGCGGTTGACGCACTCATACCAAGTTGAAAACTCAACGCTTATTCACTCTAGAGCCTTGTTATGTAACACGCTTACCCTATAACCTGTCACAAAAAAAGAGGCATAACACTACGTTAAGCCTCTTGAGAGTATTGTTTCAATTAGTTGTCTGCTGGAACGTATATCAGTCGTCCATCGTCAAGCATATAGGTTTGCCCCGCGAGACTGCCGGTTCCTTCGCCAATCTCATCAGATGTTTCATAGCGCGTCAGCGTTTCTCCATCTTTGATGGTGATTTTCATGTTTTCTTCACCCGGATTTTCAATCAAAACCGAGTTATCAGGTAGCTGGCTACCTGTCACATTCAAAATCATAAGAAAAGCCATCACAACCGCAAACAAATCAACCATGTTTACAACGGATAATATTGGGTCGTCGAGCTCATCCGATTCAAGAAAGCGCATTATTTTTGCTCCTTCACTTCAATCTTACACATATCTTCTAGCATCCAACGACGGCGTACCGTCATAATACTAAACGTGATACTGGCAGCAATCAGCGCCAAAATTGAAGCGGAGAATGCAACAATCATTTCCTGCGCGACTTTGTCGATATCACCTTCACCCATCGCAACTAACGCAGGGCCAATCGCAATCATCGTTGTAACAAGACCTAGCATAGGGCCAGAACGGCTAACAATTCGCAGTAGCTCTAATTGCTTGATGATCCAAAGTTCAAGCTGATCACTTTGGTAGATGTTTTTCTCTTTGGCATAACGGTGTAAAACCGAAACATGATTCGCTCGCTGGCGCTGCAATAGCTCCATAGCAAAACGGCCTAATGCATACAAAGAGTAAACAACAGTAATGACCACTAAAAGCATAACGGGCTGCATAAAAAGCGTCGCGAACTGATAAATAAGAGTTTCTAACTGGTTCATTATATTAATCTCGGTAAATAAGGTGCTGACGTATTGCGCCTGAGGCAATACATATCAAAATCAAAGCAATGAGGAACATCATCTGTTTGTCACTCACGGATGGGGCTTCATAAGCAGGGATTTCCTGCATAACATTGCCCGATATCGTTGGTATGCTCGTTGCTTGCCCTGTGCTCCCTGCTAATCCAAATCCTATCGCGGTTTGTTCCATAAACAGCTCGGTCACTTCATGAGTTTGATGATATTCCACCATAGGCTTTAGCTCTTCGTGCCTCTCCAACAAAGCCTTCAACCTTTCTTCGTCGGCATCCCAATAGCCTTTTCTCACCGCTTCCAACATACGTTCGATGATTTGCATTTGTGCAGCGGGCTGATGCTGCTCAAACCACTCGTTGATACCCAAGTCGTGCTTGTCATCAATGTACACTTCACTCAATACTTCCCATTGATAATCGCTCACGGTATCGGGAGCCGTCACTTGCCAACCGAATAGGTTGTTAGTGATATCCAACATATTAAGCGCGCCAGCATAGCCTTCGCTTTGCATCGCGGTAATCCAGACCGGATTCATGTATCGAGCATTAAGCTCTTCAGCAATGAACTTACCTGCCGTTACCGTTCGACCTTGTGATTCTCTTAAGTCATTGACATACAAAGATGGATCGCTGCCAGACGCTCGGCGCACCGCCGCAGCTAATCCCCCAAATATTCAAAAGGATGATCGGTAGACAAAAGCCCATGAAGACGACTCGTCCTTGCCATAACCGCCGCATCAACCGATGCCAACTGAGACTCAAACAAGTTGGTATCACCAAGCTTTTCACCCCAAACTTCAGTGCCGTAAGCATACTGAAGTCGATTGGTGAACTGTGCACCCAAGGCGTCATCGTCTTCCCAGTCTTGTGACTGAATAGCCAAATCATTCACACCACTTCCATAATCGCCCGGCTCATTGCTGAAGATTCGAAGCGCTGAAAGCATATTCGCTCGTTCACTGTTGTAACCAAGCTCCCTAAGTTCTTCACTTAGTCGCTGACTGTTTTCTGCAATGGTGTTGCCATCATCTAGCTGAGCAAGCTGCTCAATCGCAGCACTTAGCTTTAACATAAAGCCATCAAACTGGTCGCGATAGACCGAGGTTGCTTGAATCACCACATCAATTCTTTCTCGGCCAAGCTCAGATTCAGGAATGATGTCGAGTTTGACTAAGTTACCCCCTCGATCCCAAACTGGTTGTAAACCTAATGCTCGCAATACTTGCGCTTCTAACATACCGAAGTGGCGTTGGGTTTCACCTGCCCACAAGGAAAAGGCGATTTTTTCCGGGTATTCGCCATTGTCGGCCATATGCGCATCAAGTAGATTCTGAAGCTCACGCTCGGCGGCATTGTAGGCGGCAGGGCTTGGCACCTTGGCAGGGTCAAAGCCAAACAAGTTAGTACCGCTTGTCGTTGATGGATTACGAAGCGGATCACCCCCTGTCCCAGCTTTGATAAAGCCGCCGTTCATACTATTAATCAAGGCTTCAAGCTCGTTAGGTTGAGACAAAGAAACATAAGATGCCTTAACTGCTTCTGCGATCTCGACAAGTTCAGCTTCAACTTCACCCTCACCCGCCAATACAGACTCTATCCATTGGTAAGGTTCGGTTTCCACTAACGTATCGAGGCTGCCTTCAAACTGTTTCCAGAAGCTTTTAGGCTGCTCGACAAAATGGCCAATTAAGGCATCACCTTGCTGCTGCATGATGGTGTAGATAACGTCTTGATCCGATTTGGCTTGACCAAACACATGCAGCCCTAGTGGTACTGATGAGGCAGCTAAGCGATCGATGTGTTCTTCAAGTTGATACAAAACGCCATCGAAGTCATTTTCAAGTGAATTAACGTCAAGGCCCATGTCCGCAAGTACATTCAGTTGCTCTATTTTGCTAATAAGCGCCAGTTGCAGCTCATCTCTCACCGAACCGGGCAGGGCACTTTGGTAATCCCCCAACAAGCCATTAAGCTCAACATACTCGCCATATAAACCTGCTGGGCCAAATGTTGGCGTTTGATGACTGATGATAGTTGCTCGCCCTCGCCGTTTTGCTTGAATTGCTTCTGCGATATTGTCTTGGATATATGGGTAATAAACCGGTAGGTCTCCCAAGGTTAGATAAGGGAAATCTTCTCTTGCGAGACCGCGAGCTTTGCCTGGCGTCCATTCTTGAGACCCGTGCGTCCCCAAATGCACCAAGCGTCTAATTCATTGCTTTCGTGCTGTTTTTGAAGCCACAAATAGGCCGCCAAGAACAGATGATTTGGCGGCTCTTTTACCGCATGAATCGCATCGCCAACTTTGCCCGAACGAGGCGGCTGAGGCAATAACCACAAGTTGCCTTGTTTCAATATAGGGAAGACAAACGCAGGTTCGCCATTAATTTGCAGTAATCCTTCATAGCGCATCGGGTGCCCCCACCAGCCATTGACGAAATGACGAGTGGCAGTCGGCACGCCTCGATACCATCTTAGGTAATCACGCAGAGGCAGCGCCGCCGCATAGCCTTTGTCATACAGGCTCTGTAGCGTCTCGGGTTGATAGTAACCAGACAGTAGCTCTTTAGCATCAGCGATCATGTCTAGCTCTTTGATTTCCGGAATCGCAAAGCCCTCATTTCGCAGGCCGTTGGCAATGCTCGCGATGCTTCGTGGTACGTTAAGGTTCGACGCTGAAATGTTCTCAGCGCCCGCTGGCGCATTCCAGAACATTACCGCTAAGGATTTGTCTTCTACAGCTTTGGTGGCTAGGCGATGATAAGAATGGGCCCGACCAAATAACAAGTCCATTTGCTCTGGAATAAACACTTTCTCATCATCAACATCAGCCGAAATAATCAGTGGATCCGTTAAACCCCATGTTTCGGTTGTTGCCAATGTGACCGACGCGCTTCGCTGCTCAATACCGACATCACTTGCTCGCCAGTGCTCAATATCACCTTCTCGGTAATGAATGGTCTGAACCATTGGAACATTCAAGGCTTCTAACTCTAACTTACGTTCTTCTCCCTGCTGCAAGTGCGTCATATTAACTAGCATCGACGGTCTATTCTCTTGCCATGGCCAATCGAGCCCGTATTCGTCATCTAAATAGTAAATCACAGGGGTGACATTGGCATCCTGTGCCATGTTCATCAAATGCTCTAATGGTTCAAACTCTTGATTGATGATCTGATTGCGCGCCGTCACAAACCCAACGATGGGTTTGTCATCACTATGATTCATAACGCTTAAGTAAGCGTTAATGTCTGTGACGGCTTCTTCATTAAGATAGATACCGTAACTCGGCACCTGCTCTGGACTAGGTAAATCGCTTAGCGGTAGTCCTTTAACTTTACGGTCAATCGCTTGGAAAAAGGCGTTGTAGTTATTCACCGTGCCATTAAGGAAATAGCCCATCAGCATTCGATGAGACTGAGGATCCAACTGCTCACTGGTCGTTGGTGGCCCACCTCCAAGCATCACCCACTCCAGTTCAGTCGGAATGTCTGCAATGGCATCCGTCAAACGCTGGCGGTCAGGCATACGTGGCGTATCGGCAAAGAGAAAATCGACACCTTCCAAAAGCGCCGGATTAAACTGAGCGGGTGTGATGCTCACCAACTCCACATCCTGTTCAGCAGCGTACTGCTTTAAGCGCTCAACTTTACTTTGTGGAACAAAATCGGTGTGAAGCATCACGACTGTCGTAGCGAAAACTTGCAATGGCACCAAGAATAAAAAGCAGCCAATGAATTTGGCTGCTTTTGCAATTAACATACGCATTGGTTAGAACCTGTATGTGCCGTTTAGGTAAACCTGACGAGGCTGAATCGCATAGCTGAAGTTGCTTGACTCATCTTCTAGGTAAAGATCGAATAAGTTCGACACACCCGCTGAGATATCAAAACTCGCTAACTTGTAGTTTGCAGCCAAATCGTAGGTTTGGTAAGACGGTAAATCATACGATTGACCGCGAGACTCATAGCTCTGTTCACCTACATGGCGCATGCTAACCTTAGTTGTCACCGTATCTGTTGCTCGCCAATTTAAAGCAACATAAGCTTGAGAGTCGGGTTTGTTCTCTAGTGCTTCACCCGTCGACTTATCTTCAGTGTCCAGCAGCGTCAGGTTCATGTTTAAGAACAATGCATCTGTCAGCGTCACATTTGCGGCCCATTCCAAACCTCTGATCTTCGCTTCATCCACATTAATGTACTCACGAACTTCGCGGCCATTGATGGTATCGGCATAAGTTAAATCAATGAGATTCTTAACATCATTATTGAATAGAGTTAACGTAGTATCCCAACGATCAGCCATATATTGAGCCGATACTTCGTAGGATTGGTTTACCTCTGGTTTTAAGTCTGCGTTTCCGCGGATATCAAAGCTTCGGCCCGGAACACTGTTGTAGTAATCCGGTGCCAATTCTTTAATTGTCGGCGCTTTAAAACCTTCACCGTAACCACCTTTTAATGTCCAGTTCTGCGTTGGGGTATAAACCACGTAAGCGCGTGGAGAAGTGTGGCTGCCGAATTCAGAATGGTTGTCGTAGCGAAGACCTAACAGAAGTGACAAATCTTGGCGAAGTTCAATGTCATCTTGAATAAACAGAGCCGTTTGATCAATGGCATCTCCGCCAGAGGTCAAGTCAGGACTATTCAGGCGCTGCTCGCTCCATTGTCCGCCAACCGTCATGTGGTGAGCGTCATGGGCATAGAACTGAAGGTAACCATCTACGATATCTTCATCAACATCATTATTGGTATTTGGCTGGCCAATGTTCTTCTCATTGGTTTGAGATACACGTGTACCGTATACGCGTACTTGGCTATCACCAAAAGCCCAATAACCATTATGCGCCAGAGAGTAATCTAGCGTGTCATACGTTGTCGTACTACGAACAACATTATTGCTACGATCAACCGTGTCGTACCAATCTTACTCTCACCGACTTTGACACCAAGCTCTAGCTCTTGTTGGGCAGAGATAATGCCCGTTAGCTCTAGGTCAACAAAGGTGTTTTTATTGCCCGCAATGTCCGTTTCACCTGGCTCATAGCGGTTTTCAATCAGATCTTGCTCAGACTGACCCGCCGCCACTTTCATTAGTAACTTGTCGGCAATCAAAGCGCCCGATGCGCGCGCCTCAATGTTGGTAGCATTACCATCTTCATCGACCGTCATAGCGCCGCCACCAGTGACGCTGCCAGACCATTCGTTTGTCGTCGGTTTGGTAATAACGTTAACAACGCCACCCAAAGCATCTGAACCGTAAAGGGCAGACATTGGGCCTTTTATTACTTCAATGCGTTCAATGTCGGAAACTGGGATATTCTGCAGTTCAAAGTTTGAGTGACCCATCATGTCTGATGCACGGCTAATTCGTTTACCATCCACCAAAATCAGGCTTTGTGATACGTCCATACCACGAATTTCGATTCCTTTTCGTCCTTGCCCCAAATCGGCAATATTCACACCAGAGGTGGTGACTAGAGCGTCAGCGAGGTTGTTGTAAGGTAGTAATGCAAGTTCTTCTTCAGTGATCACTGAAACACTTGCAGGAGCTTCCGATGCTCGAGTTTGATATGAGGTTGCCGTAACAACCATAACCTCGTCTGTTTCGTCATTTGCAGAGGCAGAGAAAGCCCCAAAACAGAGAAAAAATGCACCCAAAGGTGCTAAGCGAAAGCTATTCATAATTTACCGCAATACGTTGATTTAAATGATACTTATACAAAATGTTATGTTATAACAATCAAGTTGCTCGTATGTTATAACATAACAAAGGAAAATCAACTTCATTTGGAAGGGTTAAACCCTACAATCAGCCTGAGAAATCTTTTGAAAACAAATGCCAATCCAGCTTAAGCAATTGACTTAAGCTGTCAGTCAATCAATCTCATATCTTGATAACGATTGCTGAAATACAACTGCAATGAATTAGACATTTTTCTTCAACATGAGCGCTCTAAATTAGCCACCAATTAAAATCATAACCCTAACGCGATTGAAAAAGTTCATTCATCCCAAAGGGTAACTGAAAGTTGTATTAATCGTTATGGCTAAACTGACCAATCCAATAGACAAGAAAATCGTATCATTACTTCAGCAGCAAGGCTTAATTAAGAGCGAGGCCAAAAGTGCTCTTAAACGCAATGTATACAAAATGGCGCCTTGTGACGTAGAGAAAATTCAGAACTACACCACTCACTTTGGGTTAGACGCCAAAGAGACCCTAATTGAGGAGATCCTTCAGTTAAGGCGAGAAAAGTTTATATCTCGCATCATTTCTGAAGACCAGTTGACTCGTACAGGCTGATTTAGGCTTTGTTGGATTCTTTATCATTTCGTGCCTAAATGTTTCAAAAGGGTTCTCATACGCAATCGAAGATCACATAATGACGTTTTACAATCAGTCTATTGTTGATCGGAGTGAGCTTGCAGAACATCGCCATTAACAACAACGCTCACTTTTTACCTTTTAAGCGTTACTTTGAAAGCATCAACCTCGATTGGCAAACTCTCTCGGCGCAACAAGGGATTGCAATCTTCTCTGGTGATTCCTCATCGAGCTGGTTGTCCTCTCAACAAGTTCTTCGATTTTTAGAATATTTGGAACTGACAAAGCAACTTCATTGGGCAGAAGATATCGCTCAACTGTTTGATTTTGAGGCCGCATGGCCCGGCCTAGAAACCAAAATCAAAACCTGTAATAGCCTTGTTGATCTCGTTCAGTTGATGCTATTCGAACACCCTAAAGCCAGTTCGCATGGCTATCTCTGGCTCGAAGAGCGAGAAGGTAAAATCTACCTCTGTAACGCCAGCTCCAGCAAAACCAATTCAAAGTTAAATAGCCAGATAGAGTTATATCGAGCGCTTCTTATTCAGCGTTTTTTCCAGATTTATCTTGGTAAAGATTGGCATACCAAGTCCATCTTACTCGCGACCGACACTTCTCCTTATACAATGGGTGCCCCCTTGGAGACGATCACCACAGTTGGGGCCGACGTCACCGCGATAGAGATTCCTTACATTTCAATGGGTGAGCTTAGTCAATCACCCTCGCGCCGTTGGCAAACGCCGATTGAAGCCGTCGATAAGCTTTTGATTAATCTTGTCGGCCTAGAAAAGCTAAGCATCGAGCTGATTGCTGCGCAACTCGGGCTAAGCAAACGAACGCTCCAACGTGCTCTTGCTAGCCAAGGTTTGTCATTTAAGCAGATGCGACGCAAAGCCAGTATTCAACATGCGATCGATTTGCTAAAGCAGATCCCAAGCATATCTAATGACGAACTCGTACATCAGTGTGGCTATTCCGCCTACCCTAACTTTCATCGTGCATTCAAAGCAGAAAGTGGCATGACGCCGAGCGATATCAGAAAACAGCTTAGGCAACGGCCACGCTTTACGTTGGCAACCAACAGCGAGTAAATCTAAGCATGATTTTAATAGGGAAAGAGACGAATCAGGAAGGCCCCAGAAATGTTCTGGGGCTTCCTGATTAAATGTTAGTGCTGAATTCTTTTGGTAAATGGCTGTAAATAGTGCTTGAAGCTACTCTTTCGTGATGAGCTTTGATACGTAAGGAACGTTGCGCAGCTTGTCTTGCCAAGGCAAACCATAGCCGACCAACATGCCATCGTCTTTCATTTCGAGCGTGTAAAATTGCTTGAACGGGATATCCACACGACCCGGTTTCACAAACAGTGTCGCAATCGAAAGAGATTGAGGCTTAAAGCTTTCATTG